>NZ_CP035311.1:2164654-2473890 GCF_004114795.1 Janthinobacterium sp. 17J80-10
TAGCGGGCGGCATCGGCGCGCGCGCTTTCGACAGTGGTGCGCGACTGGGCGAGGTCCAGCGCAGATACCGCCCCCAGGTCATGGCGCTTGACGACCAGGTCATAGGCTTTTTGCTGGTTATCCAGCGTTGCCTGGGCCACGCGCTGGGATTCCATGTCCGCGGCCAGCGCGAGATAGGTGCCGGCGATTTCGGCGATCAGGGCGAGCTGGGCACTGCGACGTGCCTCTTCCTGGGCGAAATACTGCTGCAATGCCGCCTGGCTCAGGTTGTGCACGCGGCCAAACAGGTCGAGCTCGAAGCCGACGCCAATGGCGGCGCTGTAGACGTCGCCGGGATTGGCGACATTGCCGCCGGTGCGGCTCAGGCCGGCATTGGCGGCAACCGATGGAAAGCGGTCGGCGCGCTGGATGCCGTAGAGGGAGCGCGCGCGCTCGACATTGAGGACCGCCACGCGCAAGTCGCGGTTATTGTCCAGCGCACGGGCGATCAAGTCCTCCAGTTTCGGGTCGCTGAAAAAATCGCGCCAGCCGATGTCGGCAACCGCCTGTTCCGCTGCCGCTGTGCCGGTGGTCGTGGAACCATTCGCAGTGGCAGGAGATTTTGCGGCAGCAGTCGTCGGCGGCAAGGGCCAGTCGGCCGGAATGGTCGCATTTGCCGCAGGCAGCTGCGGTTCCAGCATGGCGCAGCCGCTGGCGGTCAGCGCCACTGCCAGTGCCAGGGTGGTGAGCAAGGGTTTAGTCATGGGAAGCTCCTGTTGCCGGTACGGCAACGGTTGCGGACGCTTGCTTGCGGCCGAACATGCGTTGCACCAGCACGAAAAACAACGGAATAAAGAAGACGCCAAGGATGGTGCCGGCCAGCATGCCGCCGACCACGCCGGTGCCGATTGCACGTTGCGCGCCGGAGCCGGCACCGGTGGCCAGTGCCAGCGGCAGCACGCCGAGGCCGAATGCCAGCGAAGTCATGATGATCGGCCTCAGGCGGTCGCGTACGGCATGCATGGTTGCGTCGACCAGCTCCATGCCGCGTTCCAGGTTTGCCTTGGCGAACTCGACGATCAGGATCGCATTTTTGCTCGACAGGCCGACGGTGGTCAGCATGGCCACCTGGAAGTAGACGTCGCGCGGCATGCCGGCCAGGGTGTTGGCCAGCACGGCGCCGAGGATGCCCAGTGGCGCAACCAGCAGCACGGCGGTCGGCACGGTCCAGCTTTCATACAGGGCGGCCAGGCAGAGGAACACGATCATCAGCGAGAGCACGTACAGCACGGTGGTTTGAGAGCCGGCCTGACGCTCCTGGTAGGACAGGGCGGTCCAGTCGATGCTGTAACCCGGCGGCAGTTGCGCTACCAGCCGCTCGATCTCTGCCATGGCGTCGCCGGAGCTGACGCCCGGAGCGCCTTCACCCTGGATTTCCATTGCCGGCACGCCGTTGTAGCGTTCCAGGCGTGGCGAGCCGTATTCCCAGCGCGAGCTGGCGAAGGCCGCAAAGGGCACCATCTGGCCATTCTTGTTGCGCACGGACCATTGCCTGAAGTCTTCCGGCGTCATGCGGAATGGCGCATCGGCTTGCATGTAGACACGCTTGACGCGGCCGCGATCGATAAAGTCATCGATGTACTGCCCGCCCCAGGCGGTGCCGAGGGTGCTGTTGATGTCGGTCAGCGACAGGCCGAGCGCGGAAGCCTTTTCCTTGTCGATATCGATGCGGAACTGTGGCGTGTCTTCCTGGCCGTTCGGGCGTACCTTGGTCAGGAGCTTGCTTTGTGCCGCACCGCCAAGCAACTGGTTGCGCGCTGCCAGCAAGGCTTCATGTCCCTGTCCGGCATTATCTTTCAGGAAGAAAGCGAAGCCCGCCGCCGTGCCCAGTTCCGGCATCGCCGGCGGCGCGAAGGCGAATGCCATGGCGTCCTTGATCTGGCTGAAGGCGCCCATGGCCCGGCCGGCGACCGCGTCGACGCCCTGGCCGGCCGCTTTGCGTTCACTCCAGTCCTTGAGCTTGACGAACGCCAGGCCGTTGTTCTGGCCCTGGCCGGCGAAGCTGAAGCCCTGGACGGTAAACACCGATTCCACCACGTCCTTCTCGTTTTCCAGGAAATGGTTTTGAATCTTGCGCAGCGATTCCATGGTGCGCTCCTGGGTAGCGCCGACGGGCGCCTGCACCATGGTGAACAGGATGCCCTGGTCTTCCGGCGGCAGGAAGGAGCTAGGCAGGCGCATGAACAGGAGTGCCATGACCGCCGCCAGCGCAATGAAAATCGCCATGAAGCGCTTGCCGCGCCCGAGCATGCCGCGCACGCCGCGCTGGTAGCCCGCGCTGGTGCGCTCGAAGTTGCGGTTAAACCAGGCAAAGAAGCCTTTCTGGCCGTGGTGCTCGCCCTTGGTCAGCGGTTTGAGCATGGTGGCGCAGAGGGCCGGGGTCAGCACGATCGCCACCAGCACCGACAAGCCCATGGCCGAGACAATGGTGGCGGTGAACTGGCGGTAAATGATGCCGGTCGAGCCGCCCAGGAACGCCATGGGCACGAACACCGCCGACAGTACCAGGGCAATGCCGACCAGCGCACCGGTGATCTGGTCCATCGACTTGCGCGTGGCTTCCAGCGGCGAAAGGCCTTCCTCGCTCATGATGCGCTCAACGTTTTCGACCACCACGATGGCATCGTCCACCAGCAGGCCGATCGCCAGCACCATGGCAAACATGGTCAGCATGTTGATCGACATGCCCAGTGCGGCGAGGATGCCGAAGGTGCCCAGCAACACCACCGGTACGGCAATGGTGGGAATCAGCGTGGCGCGGAAATTCTGCAGGAACAGGTACATCACCAGGAAGACCAGCAGGACGGCTTCGGCCAGCGTCTTGACGACGCCCTTGATGGATACTTCCACGAAAGGCGTGGTGTCAAACGGCGTGACTGCGGTCAAGCCCTGCGGGAAGAAGGGTGCGAGTTCCTTGAGCTTGGCCTGGATGCCTGCGGCGGTGTCCAGCGCGTTGGCGCCGGTCGCCATGGAAATGGCGATACCGGTGGCAGGCTTGCCGTTGTAGTGGGTGATGAATTCATAATTTTCAGCGCCCAGTTCAACGCGGGCGATATCGCCCAGCTTGAGTACTGAACCGTCCGGATTGCTGCGCACCACGATGTCGCGGAACTGGTCCGGCGTTTGCAGGCGGTCTTGCGCGGAGATTGTGGCATTCAGCTGCTGCCCCGGGACCGATGGCGCGCCGCCGAGCTGGCCGACGGCCACCTGGGCATTCTGCGCCTTGACCGCCGCGATGACGTCGGCCGAGGCCAGCTTGTAGGTGTCGAGCTTGTTGGGGTCGAGCCAGATGCGCATGGCGTACTTGGAGCCGAATACCTGGATGTTGCCAACGCCTGGAACACGCGAGAGCGGATCGACCATGCTGGCGACGACATAGTCGGCAATATCATCCTTGGTCATGCTGCCGTCTTTCGAGACGAAGCCGACAACCTGCAGGAATCCGCTCCTGGATTTGCTGACGTTGACGCCCTGGCGCTGCACTTCCTGCGGCAGCAGCGGCATCGCCAGTTGCAGCTTGTTCTGCACCTGCACCTGGGCGATGTCGGGGTTGATCTTGTTATCAAAGGTCAGGGTGATCTGCGCGCTGCCATTGCCAGAGCTGTTCGCCGACATGTAGATCAGGCCATCCAGGCCCTTCATGTTTTGTTCGATGATTTGCGTAACCGAGTCTTCCACCACCTTGGCAGAGGCGCCGGGGTAGGTTGCGTTGACCACGACCGTCGGCGGCGCGATGGTCGGATACATCGAGATCGGCAGCTTGGTGATGGCCAGGCCACCCGCCAGCATGATGATGATGGCGATGACCCAGGCAAAAATAGGGCGATCGATAAAGAAACGTGCCATGGAATACCCCGTTTACTGTTTTGCGCCAGCGGCTGCCGGATTGGCGGCCGGTGCGGCAGGCTTGCCAGGCGCTGCAGTTGCAGCTGCCTCGACTGCCTTGACCGGCACGCCGGGCTTGATTTTCTGCAGGCCGGCCACGATCACACGGTCGCCTGCCGCCAGGCCTTCCTCCACCAGCCACTTGTCGGCGATGGCGCGGCTGACCTTGACGGGATGCACTTCCGCCTTGCCATCCTTGCCGACAACCATTGCCGTGGTATTTCCTCTGGGATCGCGTGCAATGCCTTGCTGCGGCACCAGGAGGGCATTTTCGCGCACGCCGCTGCCGACGACGGCACGTACATACATGCCCGGCATGAGGATATTGTCGGGATTTGGCACGGTAACGCGCAGCGAGTAGCTGCCGGTGCCGGGATCGACGCTGACGTCGGTGAAGGCCAGCTTGCCGTCGTGCTGATAGCGGCTGCCGTCGTCGAGGACGATTTGCACCGGCACATCGCCGGAACGCGCCAGCTTGCCTGCAGCCAGGTCCTTGCGCAGCTGCAGCAATTCGCTGGCGGATTGGGTCAGGTCGACATAGACGGGATCGAGCTGCTGTACGGTGGCCAGTGGCGCGGTCTGGTTGGCGGTCACCAGCGCGCCCTGGGTCACGCTGGACTTGCCAATGCGCCCGGTGATCGGCGAGGTGATGCGGGCATAGGCCAGGGTGACATGACTGCTTTGTACGGCGGCTTCAGCGGCGGCGACATCGGCCTTGGCTTGCGCCAGGGCGGCCGCGGAATTTTCATTGTCTTGTTTGCTGATGGCGTCGATCTTGATCAGTTCGGCCGAGCGCTGCGCATTCAGGTCCGCCGATTTCAGGGTTGCCTGGGCGCGCGCCAGGTTGGCGCGCGCGCTGGCCGTATTGGCCTGGTAGGTGGCGTCATCCAGTTGGTACAAAGGTTGTCCGGCTTTCACCAGTCCGCCTTCGGTAAAGAGACGCTGCTTGATGATGCCGCTCACTTGCGGGCGGACTTCTGCCAGCAGGAATGCATTGGTGCGGCCAGGTAGTTCGCGTGTCAGGCTGACTCTTTCCTGCTGCAGCGTGACGACGTTGACTTCCGGCGGTCCGGGCTGGGGCGCCGGCGCCTGGGTCTTGCCGCAGGCAGAAAGAACGGCAAGGCTGACTGCGCCTAGCAGTACGGTGCGGGCAGGGAGGCGTGACAAGGTTTTTATTGACAACATGAGTGACCTCAAAAAATGGGTGGGCACGAGCCGAATGATCTCAAGCGTGATCTTAACACAAAAGAGTGAATGATCATTCTCTTTGCTTTAATGCTGAATATTAATTAATGCTTTATGGCAAATATCGTTATCACCGTGAAATATTGCCTAAGTACACTGTAATTCCACGGATTTTGCGCCCGCCGTCCGTCAATCCTATCGCGACTTTATTTTGAGTCAAATTTTTCAGTTCTCTCCCTTTCAATCGCTGCGGCGCATAAAAAAACTGATATTCAGTGAAAAGGCCTGGATATCAGGCGCCTTTATCCTTGCCGGATTGTCGACATTTGTCTTGTGGTCGGTAACGCTGTCGCGGGTTGAAAACGAAAAAACCCTGGCGCTTGACAACGCCATAGCCGAAAGCGGGAATATCTCGGCCATTCTGGCGGCAAATCTGCAAGAAGTTTTCGGGCGCGCCGAGCTCTATGCAAAGATCGGCACTTCTTTGCTCGAAGGCGATAGCAGCGCCGCGAACTATCTCAATCCTATTTACAACGGCGACCGCGCCTACTTGCGCATGGCGGTTTTTGATGCGGCGGGCCGCTTGCGTCATTCATCGGCCAACCGTCATGCCGAACCGGAACTTGCGCGGTCGGTGGCTGACTTTCTGCGCGCGCCGCAAGCCGAGGCAGGCAGCGTCCGGCCAGCGCTTGTCATCAGCCGCCCGTACGGTGATTCCAGTTCTGCCTGGCGGGTACCCGTACTGCTGCCGCTGTTCTCGGGCGGCAGCCAGGTGGGAATGTTTGCCGCCATTGTCGACCTGGGCTATTTTCTGCGGCTGTACCGGGAAGTCGACCTTGGCGAAGGCGGCCGGATCGAAATCCTGCGCACCGATGGCTATCAATTGGCGGAATTGAATGGCGCCACCCTGTCGGCCGGGCTTGATCTGAAAACTGCCGAATATGCCCGGTTTCTTGCCAGCGCCGCGCTCAGCAGCAAAGTCGGCACCAGCCGTCCCGGCGAATCAGGTGGCCGGATCGGTCTCTACCGCAGACTGCCGGCTTATCCGCTGGCAGTGGTGGTCAGCCGCAGCCCCGACATGGTGGTGCGCAAGCTGATCCCGCAACATCGCGACTACGTTATCCGCGCGTCCTATACGACGCTGGTATTCCTGTTGCTCACTATTGGGCTGGCCGTGATCGCGCGCCGCCAGCACCGTCTTTACAAGGTCCTGGAAGAGTCGCAGCAGGAAAAGCATGGCTTGATTGCGCAACTGGAAAAAGAAAAGACCCGGGCGCTGCAATTGGCCTCGCATGACCACCTGACCGGGATTCCCAATCGCATGCTCTTTTATGAGCTGGCGACGGCCGAGTTGGCGCGGGCCCGGCGCAGCCGCAATTTTTATGCGCTATTTTTTCTCGACCTGGACAAGTTCAAGCTGATCAACGATACGCTGGGGCACGCCGTTGGCGACCGCCTGCTGCAAGCCGTCGCCGGGCGTTTGCGCGGCGCCTTGCGCGAATATGATTTGCTCGCGCGCCTGGGCGGCGACGAGTTCGTCATGCTTGTGTCCGAGGTCGCCACGGAAGAGCATGTGGCGCGCATCGCCGCCAAACTGGTGGATGCAATCTGTGCACCGTTTCTCGATCTTGATGGCCACGATGTCGAGGTCGCTCCCAGCATCGGGATTGCCCTGTATCCGCGCGATGGCCAGGATGTGGAAGTCTTGCTGACCCATGCCGATGCCGCCATGTACGCCGCCAAGCTGGCCGGGTGCGGCACCTATCGCTTCTATGACATGGCGCTGAATGCGACGTCCGTGCGCCAGAATGAATTGCTGGGGCGCTTCCGGCGCGCCATCAAGGAGTCGGAATTCTGCCTGCATTACCAGGCCCGCGTGGATTTGCAGGATTATCACGTGGCAGGATTGGAGGCGCTGGTGCGCTGGCGCCATCCGGAGCATGGCTTGCTTTACCCGAACGACTTCATTGGCCTTGCCGAAGAAAATGACTTGATTGTCCCGTTGGGTAACTGGGTGATCGAAGAGGCATGCCGTCAACTCGGCATCTGGCTGCAGCACGGCGTCCCGGTCAAGCCGGTCGCCGTCAACGTGTCAGCCAGGCAGCTCAAGGATGTGACGTTGCTGGAAACCGTGACAGCGGCGCTGGAGCGCTACGGCATCGCCCCGGGGTTGCTGGAATTCGAGGTGACGGAGAGCTGCCTGATCGAGGATCATGCATTTGCCGAAACGGTGCTCAGGAAATTCCAGGATCTTGGCATCCGCATCGCGCTCGACGATTATGGCATCGGATTTTCCGGCTTGAGCAAGTTAAAAAGCCTGCCGCTGCATGCGCTCAAGATCGACCGTTCCTTCATCAGCGATATCCGCAATGACCCAAGCGATGCTGCGATCGTCGCATCCACCATTTCGCTGGCGCATAACCTGGGCTTGATGGTGGTGGCCGAAGGGGTGGAAAGCATGGACCAGCTGGTGCACCTGAAAACCGCCGGCTGCGACCAGGTCCAGGGCTATTTCTTCCAGCGGCCTGCCGACGCCGCAGAGGTCGAAGCATTGCTTCATCGTGGAAGATTTTCACCAGCATGAACAAATTCCCGGCTTCTTTATCCCCGGGTTGGGGGCGCTGGCTGTCGCAACTCCTGCTCGCTGTGTCACTCCTGGCTTCGTCCACGCATGCCCTGGCCGGTCAATGCGAAAAGCCGCAGCGGCTGCGTTTTTCCATTGTTCCGCAAGACGACCTGGACAAAGACATCGAGGCGATGCGTCCCTTGTTTGATGCGCTGCAGTCTGCCACCGGCTTGCCGGTCGACGTCGTCAAGACATCGTCTTATGGCGCAGTAGTGGAGGGCTTGCTTGCGGGCGCGATCGACCTGGCGAACCTTGGCCCTGCCGCATATATCAGTGCCAGGAGGGCCGATGCGCGCATCGTTGCCTTTGCTTCCACGGCCAAAAAGACGGGGGCGTTCCAGGAAGAGGGGGCCTTTTACAATGCCCTGCTGGTGGTGCGGCAGAAAAGCGCATTTACTTCCCTGGATTCCCTGCGCGGCAAGCGCCTTGCCCTGGTCGATCCGGATAGCGCCTCCGGGGCCCAGATTCCGCGCCAGGCATTTTCCGTTCGGGTGAATGCACCGCTGGAGCGCTACTTTGGCCAGATCGGCTATACGGGTTCCCACGATCGGGCGGCGCTGGCCTTGCTCGCCGGGCAAGTCGATGCCGCCTTCATTTCAAGTTCGCTGTTGTCTTCCCTGGTCGAGCGGGGCGAGGCTGACGCCTCGGATTTCCGCGTACTGTGGCGCTCGGGAGCAATTCCACGCAATCCGTTCGTGTACCGGGACCAGCTGTGCAGCGCAATCAAGGAAAAAATCCGCGCGGTCTTCCTGGGCAAGGAGGGCAGAAGCCGGCAGATCCTGCTGGGAAGGATCAAGGCGGTTCGTTTTGTGCCGATCGCTGACGCGGATTATCAGATCTTGCGCGATTTGCCCTGAGGCTGGCTGGCGCCGCCTTGCGCATTTGCCAGGCGGCCCAGTGTGACCAGGGCCGCTTCGGCGCGCTCATCAAACGCGTGGCCATAGTTGATCCTCAGGCAATTCCCAAACTCCCGCTGCGCCGAAAACATCGGTCCGGGCGCCACACTGATGCCCAGGGAAAGCGCTTGGCGGTGGATCGTCAGCGCATCGATATGCTGCGGCAATTCCAGCCACAGGAAATAGCCGCCTTGCGGGCGCGTGGCCCGGGTGCCGGACGGAAGATGCCGCGCCACTGCTTCCATCATGGCGTTCTGCTGCACTGACAAGGCATGCCGCAATTGCCGCAGGTGGCGGTCATACCCGCCCTTGGCAAGATATTCCGCCAATGCCGCCTGCGCCGGCAAGGAGGCGGCAAGTGTCGTGGTCAGCTTATGGCGTGCAACGGCGCTTGCGTAACGTCCTGGCGCAGCCCAGCCGACCCGGTAACCGGGTGCCAGGCATTTGGAAAACGATGCGCAATGCATGACCAGGCCCTTGGTGTCGAAGGCCTTGGCTGGTATGGGCCGCTTGCTGCCAAAATACAATTCGCCATAGACATCATCTTCGATGAGTGGCACATCGTGCTTTGTCAGCAATTCGACCAGGGCGCGTTTCTTTTCATCCGGCATCAGGCTGCCGAGCGGATTCTGGAAATTCGTCATCAGCCAGCAAGCCTTGGGATGGTGCCGTTCCAGCGCCTGCGCCAGTGCCGCAAGATCGATGCCTTCGCGCGGATGGGTCGGCACTTCAATGGCTTTCAAGCCGTTGCGCTCCAGCGATTGCAAGGCGCCATAGAAGCTGGGTGATTCGATGATGACGGCATCGCCCGGGCGCGTGACGGCCAGCAGGCACAGGTTCAGGGCATCGAGCGCACCGTTGGTGATGACGATTTCATCGGTATGGACATGCAAGCCATCAATCAGGTAACGCAAGGCAATTTGCCGGCGCAAATTGGCATTGCCTGGCGTGATGTCATCGACCGTGCTCCAGGGATCCATTTTTTGGATGGCGGAGGTCATCGACCGTGCCAGCGGGCCGAAGGGGAATAGCAGGGGACTGGGAAAGGCCGAACCGAAGGGCACCACATCGCGCATTCTGCTGGACTCCAGGATGTCGAACACCAGCGTGCTGACATCCACCGGCATGGAATTGCCATCCGGACGCGAGGCGACTTCAGGCTCGGGCGGCAGCGCTTTTGCCCCGGCAATGACATAGTACCCGGAGCGCTCGCGCGCGCGGATCAAACCGCGGGCTTCCAGCATGTAATAAGCTTCGAATACCGTGGAGGCGCTGACGCCGCGGCTGGCGCTGGCCTGACGGACCGACGGCAAGCGGTCCCCCAGTTTCATGACGCCGGATCTGATGGACTGGGCAATTTCTTCGGCGAGGGATTCATAGCGTTTCATGTGCAAGGATCATATCAGCAATCAATGCCGTGGCAGTGCCCATGCCTTCTGGGCAGCTGTTTTGGCGGTGACATCTGATATGGTTATTTTGCGCGTTTCTGCTACTGTTTATTTTTTTATTGAAGGCCATAATAGCCAGGTTTGTCCAGGACGGCGTTCCGGCCCGATGCTGCAGGAAGATGATGTCCCAATCAAGATGTTGATAACCATGAAAAATTACCTCCGGTTTGACCGCAGCCCTGCGCGCTGGTCGACGGGCTTGCTGCTCGCAGTCGTCGCTGCGCTCGCGCCCATCGGTGCTGCGACGGCACAACCCGCCATTCCCGATACCATTGCCCAGCGCGCGCTGGCCTGCGCGGCCTGTCACGGCAAGGAGGGACGCGCGACCAATGAAGGTTTCTTTCCGCGCATCGCGGGCAAGCCGGCCGGTTACCTGTATAACCAGCTGGTCAATTTCCGTGATGGCCACCGGCAGTATCCGATGATGACTTACATGGTCGACCAGATGTCGGACGCCTACCTGAAGGAACTGGCGGGTTATTTTGCGGGCCAGCACCTGCCGTATCCGCCGCCGCAGGCGCCGGCGGCCACGCAGGCGCAACTGGCGCGCGGCAAGCAACTGGCGCTTTCCGGCGATGCATCCCGAAACGTCCCGGCATGCATTGCCTGCCACGGCCAGAAACTGACCGGCGTTGTTCCCGCGATTCCCGGCCTGCTGGGGTTGCCGCGCGATTACCTGAATGCGCAATTCGGCTCCTGGCGCAACAAAACCCGCCGGACACCATCGCCGGACTGCATGGCGGAGATTGCCACCCGTCTCAATCCGGAAGATGTCAGCGCCGTCTCGGCCTGGCTGGCGGCGCAGCCGGTACCGGGCGACAGTGCACCGGCGCAGTCCCTGCCGGCGAAGTTGCCGCTGCCCTGCGGCAGTGTCGGCGCGATCGATGGCGCAGCCAAATAAGGAATCGCCATGAAACGCCTGCTCCTGGCCATTCTGGCCCTTATCATCCTTGTTCCGGCTGCCATCCTCGGTTATCAGATTCTGCATGAGCCCGGCAGCGATATTCCCTCTGCGCCCGTTGCCGATGCTGCCGCACAGGTGGCCCGCGGGGCGTACCTCGCCAGGCTCGGCGACTGTATGGCTTGTCATACGGCACGCGGCGGCGAACCATATGCCGGCGGGCGCGCCATCGCCACCCCATTCGGCAATATCTACGGCCCCAACCTGACGCCGCATGCCCAAGCGGGCATCGGAGAATGGCGTGCCGACGATTTCTGGCGTGCCATGCACAACGGCAAATCGAAAAACGGCGAGTTCCTGTATCCGGCTTTCCCATACACGAACTTCACCCGCATGACGCGCGCGGATACGGATGCCATCTTTGCCTACCTGCGCACCCTGGCGCCGGTCAACCAGCCAAACCGCGCGCATGAACTGCGTTTTCCCTATAACCAGCGCCTCTTGCTCGCCGGCTGGCGCACCCTGTATTTCAACCCCGGGCAATATGTGGCGGAGTCCACCAAGGCGGCCGAATGGAACCGCGGCGCCTACCTGGTGCAGGGCGTCGGCCATTGCAGCGCCTGCCATACCAGCCGCACGACGCTGGGCGGCATCCAGGAAAAATTCGACCTGGCCGGCAGCCTGATCCCGGTGCAGAACTGGTATGCGCCTGCGCTGACGTCGGATACCGAAGCAGGGCTGGGCAACTGGGAAGCGCAGCACATCGTTGATTTGTTGAAAACCGGCGTATCGATGCGGGGCACGGCCTCCGGCCCGATGGCGGAAGTGGTGGGCCAGAGCCTGCAGTATCTGAGTGATGCCGATGCCTCGGCGATTGCCGGTTATCTGAAGTCGCTGCCGAAAACCGCCGCGCCACCCAAAACGCAAGCCATCGCGTCCGCCGCCGATAGCGAGTTGGTGCTGAAGCTCGGTGCGCGCATTTATGAAAAGCACTGTGTCGATTGCCACGGCGCCAGTGGGCAGGGGCATCCGCCAGCCTATCCGCCGCTGGCGGGCAACCATGCGCTGGCCATGCATTCCGCGGTCAATCCGATCCGCATGGTCCTGAACGGCGGCTACCCGCCCAATACCGAAGGCAACCCACGCCCCTACGGCATGCCGCCATTCGCGCATGAACTCACTGACGCCGAAGTCGCCGCCGTGGTCTCCTACATGCGCAACGCCTGGGGGCACCGTGCCGGCCTGGTATCGCCGGTCGAGGTGGGCCGTTATCGTGGGACGCCCTTGTACTGACAGGAGGAAAGAGAGAAATGCATTTTTTAAAACTCGTCAGGATGATCCTGTGGAGCTTTTTCGGGGTCCGAAAGAAAAGCGGCTATGACGCCGACCTTCAGACGCTCAAGCCGCACCATATTATTCTGGTCGGATTGCTTGCCGCCGGTGGTTTTATTGCGATAATGCTCGTTTTTGCCAAAACCGCGATCCATTTCCTGGCGCAATAAACTGGAGCACGCAATGTTCGAGCACTTCCCCCGCTATCCGGGCGACCCGATTTTTTCCCTGGTGGACCGCTTCCGCCAGGATCCCCGCCCGGAGAAGGTCAACCTGACCATCGGTCTGTATTACGACGATGCGGGCAATGTGCCAAAACTGGAATCGGTGCATATTGCCGAGCAAGCCCTGCAAGCCGATACGCAAGCCTGCATTTACCAGCCGATGGCGGGCGCCGCCAATTACCGCCAGGCCGTGCAGGAAGTGCTGTTCGGCGCCACGCATCCCAAAGTCGCCGCCAGGCACATCGCTACCGCCCAGACCATCGGCGGTTCCGGCGCGCTGAAGCTCGGCAGCGACCTGCTGAAACAGTATTTCCCGGAGTCGCAAGTCTGGGTGAGCGATCCCTCCTGGGATAACCACGCGGCGATTTTTTCCGGTTCCGGTTTTGCCGTGAACCGCTACCCGTATTTCGATGCCGCCACGAGCGGCGTCAATTTTGCCGGTATGACGGCATGCCTGAAGCAACTGCCGGCGCGCAGCATCGTGCTGCTGCATCCGTGTTGCCATAACCCGACCGGCGTCGACCTGACCCCGGCGCAATGGGATGACGTGGTGCGCATTTGCGTCGCACGCGAACTGATCCCCTTCTGCGATATTGCTTACCAGGGACTGGGGCAGGGCATGGATGAGGATGCCTACGCCATTCGTGCCATGGCGGATGCCGGCTTGTCTTTCTTTGTCAGCAATTCCTTTTCCAAGACTTTTTCACTGTATGGCGAACGCTGCGGTGCGCTCAGCATCGTCTGCAAGGATGCCGAGGAAGCCGAGCGGGTGCTGGGGCAGATGGAATTCACGGTGCGGCGCAGCTATTCCAGCCCGCCCACGCATGGCGGCCAGATCGTCGCGCGCGTCCTGCTGGATCCGAAGCTCAATGCCATGTGGCGCGCCGAAGTCGAGGCCATGCGCGCGCGCATCCTGCTGATGCGCCAGCAATTGCACGACCAGGTCCGAACATTGCGCCCGGATGCCCAATGCGGCTTCCTCCTTTCCCAGCGCGGCATGTTCAGCTACAGCCAGCTGTTTGCCACCCATGCCCAGGCGCTGCGCGAGCGCTTCGGCATTTATTTGCTGGATTCTGGACGGGTTTGCATTACCGGCCTGACGACCGGCAACGTCCAACGCGTTGCGGCCGCGCTGGTGCAGGTGATGGCTTAATCCTTGGCATGGTGGCCCCGGTCATGCCGGGGCACGCCAAGCCATTGGTCCGTGCACATGCATGCTGCACCGCACCTACGCATTTCTGTAAAAATTCCCTTGTGTTAAGTGCAAGTGCGGCTGGCATATCGGCCAGTAATCGCCTGGATTTAATGGAATTTAATAATTGTCTGTTTGAAATTGCCCAAGATAAGGAGTAGCTTGGACTGAGAAGTACATTGAATGACGCAACAAGTTTGATGGACTTGCAAACACGACCAATTATTGGGTGCCCAAGAGCGCCCAGGAGGAGACCGGAATGAACACTAAAATGACGACGGCGCATGCGCCTTCCCTGCGTACATGGCTGAAGGGTGTCGCTGCCGCCTTGCTCATCGCCGGGATGTACGCATCGTCCGCACAGGCTGCAGGATTTACCCACCATGTCGTGCAGACGGCATCGGGCACCGGATCCAAGGATCGTCATTTCAGTTACTACGTTCCCAACACCTATGTCGCCGGCACTGCGGCGCCGCTGTGGGTGGTCTTGCATGGCTGCCGCCAGACCGAGCGCACCATGACCGATCTGATGGGCATGGAATCCTTTGCCGAGCGCGACAAGGCCATTGTCCTGTATCCATTCCAGAACAACGACGCCAGCGCCAACGACAACGACGGGCGCAACCCCAATTGCTGGGGCTACTGGTTCGACGCCAATATCCATCGCGATGGCGGTGAGGTGCTCGATATCAAGCGCATGGTCGATTACATGAAGGGGCGCTTCACCGTTGACAGCAATCGCGTCCACATTACCGGCATTTCCAGTGGCGGCGCCATGAGCACCATTGCCCAGGTCGCCTACCCGGACGTGTTTGCCTCGGCGGTGATCGTCGAAGGCATCGGCTACGGCGAGACTTCGGCGACTTATACCGGCACGACACCATGCCAGACGGTCATTGATTACAATCTGGGCACCGTGCAGGCAACCTCCACCGCCATTTCCAAGATGCGCACGGAAATGCAGAAGAGCACGCTGCGCCAGCCGCCCGTGCTGGTCATGCACAACAAGAAGGATTGCACGGTGCCGATCAAGGTCGGCCAGAGCGTCATCGATGCCTTCCTCGGCCTGCGCGCCGCCGATGGCCTGGGTATCAGTGCCACGCCGACTTCGTCGGTTGCCGGCAGCGTGAATGGCTTGCCTTACACCTGGAGCAAGTACGGCAACGATGGCTATGGCAACAGCCTGGTCGAAGCGGTCATCATGGATGTGACAGAAGCCCAGTTGCGCAGTGCCGGCGTGGTCGACATGACCAGCGACGTGTACGAGCCTTCCTCCAACGAAGCAGTGAAAGAAGATATCAAGCGCGGCCACTGGTGGGCAGGGGCGGCCCAGCGCGGCCCGTGGATCATCAACAAGGGGATCAATAGCGCCCAGGTCGCAGCCGATTTCTTCAAGACGCACCCCATGAATCCGGGAGCAGTTGCCACCACAACCACGACAGCCGGCGCAACCACCTCCACGGTGGCGACCACCACGACGACCACGCTGGCATCGAGCGTGCCGCCGGGGCCGGGCACCTGGAGCGGCAACCAGACCTGGGGCGCGGATGCGGCCCATGGCGGCAACCTGCAAGGGTATTTCTACTGGCCGGCGACGGCGCCGGCAGTCAACGGCAAGCGCGCGCTGATCCTGGTCTTGCACGGCTGCAGCCAGACCGCTGCCAATGATGTCATCAATGCTGGCGATGGCGGCTACAACTGGAAAGCTGCCGCTGACCAGTACGGTGCCGTGATCCTGGCGCCGAACGCCACCGGCAACGTCGCCTCGGTGCACTGCTGGGACTATTACGGCACCAGCCATAGCCGCACCGCTGGCCATAGCGGCGTGCTGCTCGACCTGATTAACCGGTTCAAGAATGATCCGCAATACGCCATTGATCCAAGCCAGGTGTATGTCACCGGCCTGTCGTCGGGTGGCGGCCAGACCATGGTCATGGGCTGCCTGGCGCCGGATGTGTTTGCCGGCATCGGCAACAATGCCGGTCCTTCGCTGGGCACATCCTCCGGCCAGATTGGTTCGGTACCATCGGGCTACACTTCCACCACCGCAAAGAACACCTGCCTGAGTCTGGCCGGCAGCAATGCCAGCCACTTCTCGACGCAGATTGCCAATGCCGTATGGGGCGGCTCGGATTACACCGTCGGCCAGGCTTATGGCCCGCTGAACATGGAAGCCATGCGCATGGTCTACGGCAGCACGTACAGCAGCGGCAGCATTACTGTGACCGGCGGCGGCAGCGGCACCCAGCACACGCTCAATGGCAAGATCCGCACTTCGCAGATCGCGGTCACTGGCCTGGCACATGCCTGGCCGGCCGGTGCAGGCGGCCAGAACACGAACTTCGTGAACAATACGACCGTCAATTACCCGGCGTACATCACCAAGTTCTGGTTCGACAATAACCTGCGTGTCGGCGGCACCACCACGACGACGACCGGCGGGGCAACCACCTCCACGGCGGCCACCACGACCTCGACTGCGGGAACAACCACGACCTCGGCAGCGGCCACCACGACGTCCACGACCACGACCACTACGGTGGCAGCGGGCGCATGCTTCAACACGAGCAACTACGCTCATGTGACGGCTGGCCGTGCCTACAACAGCAGTGGCACCGCGAAGGCCAACGGCTCCAACCAGAGCATGGGCTTGTACAACACCTTCGTTATCACCAAGCTGCGCCAGACTGGCACCAACTACTACGTCATCGACAGCACCTGTCCTTGAACGGTACGCGCAGTACTGTCAGCCAACGCTGTATCCAACCCGCCGCTCCATCATGGAGGGCGGGTTTTTTTAACCATTTCGCTCATTGATCAGCCGCAAATCCTTGCTGGCTAGCGTGACTAAGCTGAATTGCAGTTGCTTTCGCCGGGCTCGTCGGCGGCATTCCGGATTGACGGGAAGGAGCATGGATGCGTGCGTGATGTTTGGTGGCGATGTCATGCTGGGGCGTATCGTCAAGGAATACATTCTTCTGCATGGTCCGCAATATCCTTTGGGGCCGGTGGCGGGACTGATGCGCAATGCCGATCTCGCCATCGTCAACCTGGAATGCGCCCTCACCACTTCCGACCGGACCTGGGCGGGCGCGCCCAAGGCATTCTATTTCGGCGCACCGCCGCAAGCGGTACAGTGCCTGGCAGATGCCGGCGTCGATCTGGTCAGTCTCGCCAACAACCATGTGCTGGATTATGGCGTCGCAGGTTTGATTGAAACCTTGCATTTGCTTCGCCACCACGGCATTGCCCAGTGCGGCGCCGGTGAAAACGGCGCCCGGGCCAGGATGCCGGCGGTGCTCGAGCGCGCCGGCATGCGTTTTGGCATGGCGGCGTTTTGCGACCACCAGGAAGATTTTGCGGCTTTTCCTGATGTGCCCGGCATGGCCTACCTGGACCTGGAAGACGAAGCGGCTGCCCTGGCAGCATGGCGTGTCGCACTGCAATCATTGCAGCGCGAGCGGGTCGACTGGCCGATCCTGTCGCTGCATTGGGGGCCGAACATGGTGCTGCGGCCGTCGGCCCGGTTCCGGCGCCTGGCACACGCGGCCATCGACATGGGCTGGAAAATCCTGTTCGGCCACAGTGCCCACGTATTCCAGGGCATCGAACTCTATCGCGGCTGCCCGATCCTGTACGCCGCGGGCGACCTCGTGGACGATTACTATGTCGACCCGGAATTTGCCAATGATCACCAGTTGCTGATCGAACTCGAACTTGGCCGAAGCGCCCTGCAGCGTATCCTTGTGCATCCGGTATTCATCGAAAATTGCCAGGTACGGCCAGCCACGGGCGAGCGGTACGCACGCGTTCGCGACACCATGGGTGCCCTGTGCCGGGAAATGGGCACCATCCTCAGGAAAGACAGCGCTGAACGCCTTTACATCGGGCCGGTGTCCGTGTAATCGCCAACCGCTGCCTGGATGACACCTTGTGCGGTCGCCGTCTCTTGTTGCGTCCTGGTCTGGACCACCAGGACGGTCTGGCCGCTGGCAATCGCATCGCGTACCAGGTCGGATAGCCACCCCTCCTTTTTTTCGGCGGCCGGCGCCGGGCTGCGGGCAGCACCGGCTGCGGCGCCTACCAGTCCGCCAAGGCTGGCGCCCCAGCCCAGCATCGCCAATGGCGCAATCAGCGGGCTGGCGACGAAGAGGCTCACGTTGGCGGCAACCAGCGCGATCTGGCCAAGCGCGCCGATGCCGGTGCCGATGATGGCCCCTTTGGCGCCATCCACGATGGCGTCTTTCAGGACGGCATTGCTGTCGTCTTTCGGCGCGGGGGCGGGGGCGGGCGCATCGGTGTCGAAGATATGCAGCTGTTCAGGCGGCAGGCCCCGCTCGACAAGCCGGGAAACCGCGCTGTCGGCATCCCCGCGGTTGGCGAAAAAGCCGGATACGTGGTGACGGTATTCATTCATCGCGGTGCTCCTTGATGTCATTCGTGAGGAAAAGGATGAAAGGCATGGTTGTCATGGATGATTCCTTTTCATGTTTACGTTGTATGCATGAGTGCAATCGGTGGCGCCACGGAGAACCCGAGAATTTATGAGATTCATTCTGTTGTCAGGAAGTTTCTTGATATTTGCCGGTGTGCCTGATCGGATGCCCGCCATGTTACTCTTCGGATACGTCAGGTCCTGGGCATTGATGCGCCGTCCTGCGCCGGCATTTCATCCCTAAAATTATATTTTTATCAATGAAGCTCAAGCAGTTCATTTTTGCCCGCAGCTTAAGCACCTACCTGGCTGTGGCGTTTTCCCTCATGTCCATCGTGCTCACGCTGGTGCTGGTCGAGGTTGTCGAAAGAGTTGCTACGCAACAGGTCAAGTCCAATATTGGCCATAGCCTTGCAGAACTGGCGCTGCAAACGTCCGGCAGGCTTGACCGCGGCATGTTCGAACGCTATCGGGAAGTGCGCCTGATGACGCAGCGCGGCGACCTGGTGGGGCCTGGCGTTAGCGTTGACGATCGCCGCAAAGTGCTGGATGGCTTGCTGGAGACCTACAAATACTATGCCTGGATCGGCATGACGGACAACAGCGGGAAGGTGCAGGTCGCGGCGCATCGCCTGCTGGAAGGCGCAGACGTTTCCAAGCGCCCCTGGTTTGGCAATGCCTTGCGCGGCATCCATCTTGGCGACGTGCATGAAGCGGTGCTGCTGGCCAAGCTGCTGCCGAACCCAACCAAAGAGCCCAAGCGCTTCGTCGATGTGGCCTTCCCCTACAATGACAAGGATGGCAAGCCGATGGGGGTGCTTGGCGTGCATTTGTCCTGGCAATGGGCGCGCGATGTCGAGAAATCGATCATCGAGCCCATTATCGCGCGCCGGCAGGTCGAGGCGCTGATAGTCGGCGCCGACGGCGTCGTGTTGCTGGGTCCGCCTGACTTGCAGGGAAAGCAGCTGGCCCAGTCCAGTTTCCGTGCGGCGCAACAGCAAAACCTCGGCTATGTGGTCGAGAAATGGCCTGATGGCCGAGCCTACCTGGTCGGATTCAGCAAGGGCCAGGGTTACCAGAACTATCCTGGACTCGGATGGACCGTGCTTGTGCGGCAGAATGTCGATGACGCCTTTTTGCAAGTCAGGCAAATACGCTATCGCGCGTTGTGGAGCGGTCTTGCCCTGGTCTTGCTGTTTTCTACCGTCGGCGCGATCGTTGCGCGCCGCATCACGCGGCCGCTGGATGCCTTGACGCAATCGGCGCAGCTGATCCAGCGCGGCGATGCTCAGACGATTGCACCGGGTGCGCACAGCTATTTCGAAGTCAAGACGCTGAGCGGCGCCCTCAATTCACTTGTGGCCAAGCTGCTGCAACGCAGCCAGGAATTGCAGGAATTGAATCTCACCCTGGAAAATCGCGTGGCAGACCGCACGCGTGAACTGGAGCATGCGCTGCTTGCGGTGCAATCCAATGAGCGGCGCATTGCGACGATTATCGAAGCGGCGCAAGATGCCTTTGTCGGCGTCGACCTGCGCGGCAATGTCACCGACTGGAATTCACGCGCGGAACGCATGTTTGGCTGGAGCAGGCAGGAAGTCATCGGCCGGCCGCTGGTGGAAATGGTGGTGCCGGAGCGATTCCGCCCGAGTTTCGCCAGGGCGGTCGGTACCTTCAACGAGACTGGCAGGCTGGACTGGCTGGACCGGCGCATGGAACGGATCGTGATGAATCGCCAGGGCGTCGAATTCCCTGTTGAAATGACCGCAGGCCTGGCAGGCACCAGCGAGACCGCATTTTTCAGCGCTTTCCTGCATGATATTTCCGAGCGCAAGAAAGTCGAACAGATGAAAAATGAATTCGTCTCGACCGTCTCGCACGAACTGCGCACGCCGCTGACTTCCATCCGCGCCTCGCTTGCCATGCTGGCCGACGGTACCGCCGGCGAGCTGCCGGACGATACAAAAGGCTTGATCGATATTGCGTATCAGAGTTGCGAGCGCCTGGTGCGGTTGGTCAACGACGTGCTCGACATCGAAAAAATCGAGTCGGGCAACATGCAATTCGAACAGGTGCCGCAACCGTTGCTGCCGCTGGTCGACCAGGCGCTGGAAGCAATGCAGGGGTATGCGCAGCAGTTCGGCGTGGCGCTGCAGCGCCACGTCGAGCCGCAATCGACCGGGCTGATCGCTGCGGTGGACCGCGACGGCATGGCGCAGGTGCTGACAAACCTGATTTCAAATGCTGTCAAGTTTTCGCCGCGCGGCGGCCAGGTCGACGTGCATCTCGCCGCTCATGACGGGCGCGCCCGCTTGTCCGTGGTCGATCGCGGTTGCGGCATCCCGGAAGCCTTCCGTGACCGCGTGTTTCAGAAATTTGCCCAGGCGGATTCCGGCGATTCGCGCCAGAAGGGTGGGACCGGGTTGGGCTTGAGCATCTGCAAGAGCATCGTGGAAGAACATGGCGGGACGATTGCCTTCGAGAGCATAGCTGGCGCCGGAACCAGCTTTCACGTGCTGCTGCCGCTGGTGCAAGCGGCGGCAGCAGCATAATCGGTCCGCTACCTGAATTCGTGCAGCGCGATGCCGGCAAAGCTGTGCCAGGCGCCGAAATCGCGTTCCAGCTGCGGCAGCAGGCGCAGCAGTCCTGGCTTGTCCGCATGGAAGCTGGTTGCACTGCCGTCAAATACGGTACTGGCCGCGAGCTGGAATACTTGCGCCTGGGGCAGTGACCGGGCTTGCCTGAGCAGCACGAGCACGGCCATGCCGTCCATTCGCAGCAGCAGCAATTCGCCTGCCGCTCCCGGGTCCGCCCGGGTATAGCGCCGCTGCGTTTCCGGGGCCACGTGCCCGGCTTCGAGGGCAATACGCACACGCTTGCCGTGGCTTGCCCCCCAGTCGAGAAACGGCACGGCAAAACGATAGATTTCCTGCGCCTCGGTGCGGTAGTTCATCACCGCCAGGCTGTCGGCGGCCGATGCCAGCCCGCGCAGCAATCCCGGCTTGCCGGACCACCAGTACGGCACCACGAATTCAAGCTGCATCGGCGCAGTCGCCTTGCGCAGCGCCGCGGCCAGGTCCAGATACTGCGTGTCCAGGCCGGCGGATGCCATTGCGTAGCCCGGCAACAGGTAGGGCTCGATATCGAACTGCACTCCGCGCAGCCGCGCGCCTGCTGCGACACCCGCATTGTAGGCGGCATAGGCGCGGGCGCGTTGCAGCGTGGCTGCCCGTTCTGCGGGCAGCACCATGTGCGGGTCGCCATCCACGCTCCAGATGGCCACGCCGCGGTCGCTTGCGCGCTGCACGAACGCCGCCAGCGCTGCGGCGTCACGCACGGCGCCACCTGTTACCGGCACGGCGATGAAGAGCTCGCCGATGCCATGCTGTCGGGCCCACGCCAGGAGCGATGCGCCGTTTTCCTGCCATTCCTGCGCTTGCCACACCCAGGAAGAGCGTGGCCGGGCCTTGTCGGCGCTTGCGGCAAGTTCAAGGGCATCCAGTTGCAGGCTGGCTTGCTGAAGCGGGCAAACGATGACGAATTGCTGCCAGCTTTCGCGGGCAAGCGCGCGGGGCAGGGCGAGGCGGGCTGTGGCCGTGTCACTCGCGGCGGCGCTGCGCCCCATCGGCAATGCCGATTCGGATGCCGCGTGGGCAGCGTCGACCGCCTGCCACCCGAAGCTGCCGCTGCCGCTCGTGGCAAGCTGCAATGCGACGTCGGCGCGGGGAATGTACCAGTCCGGCGCGCTCAGGATCACGCCGGCGGGCTTGCTGCCGGCCTCGCACGCCAGTTGCAGGCCACCATCCGTGCGCTGTACGCGCACGCGTTCTTCGACGCCAAAGGCGCGTGCGCGCATCACGGGGAGCAGGTTGGCGTGCAATGGCATCGGCGTCGGCCGGAGCGGTGCTGCCTGCGCGGCCGGAAATGTCGCCTCCGAGACCACGAAGCGCTGATCCTGCTGGCGGCCTTGCAGCAGGATGGTGGCGCCTGGCGCAGTCTGCGCCGGCACGGGATACAAAGACTCCACCTCCTCCAGGTTCGCTGGCAACGCCATGCTGCTACAGCCGGGGAGTTCAGGCAGGCCATTGACGATCAGGTGCGCCGGCGCGCCATCGGGGCGGATCACCTGGGCTTGCGGCATGCCGGCGGCAACTGTCGAAGGCGGGCAGACGTGCAGCCAGGCGGCGTTGGCGGTAGTAGTCATGAACAGCAGGAAGCAGAGAAAAAGCCGGTCCATGGCGCCAGTCTACTGCTTGCTTTGCCAGGTGCCTTTGCGTTTCATTGCCCCCCAGCTTGATTCCATTTGCATGGCCCAGCGGTAAAGTCCCGTCAGGCGCCAGACCGTGTTGATCTGGCGGTAGCCAAGGTTTTCAATGATCACGACCAGGCCCAGCCAGAGGAGATGCTTTCCTCGCGGATAAATATGGAAGGACATTTCTTCCAGCAAAAGGCCCGATGCCGACAGCAGGATACCCAGGCCGATGGCCACAAACAGGAAAGCGCCAAATGCCTGCCACGAGATCGCGCCGCCCAGGAAGGCCACGACCATGAAAACATAGCCGCCCAGTTCCACCAGCGGCCCCAGCCATTCGAACAGCAGCATGAAGGGAAATGCCAGCCAGCCGGGCGCGCCGCCATTGCGGCTGAACAACAGGCCCCAGTTTGCGGCGAGGCTTTCCGAAAGGCCGCGCTGCCAGCGGATGCGCTGGTTTTTCAGGGTCTTGTAATCTTCCGGCGCTTCGGTCCAGCACACCGGGTCGGGCACGAATTCGATGCGGTAGGGCTGGCGCCTGGCGCGCAGCAGGCGATGCATGCGCACCACCAGTTCCATGTCTTCACCGATGGTATTGGGCCGGTAGCCGCCGGCGAGGATGACGGTGTCCTTGCGGAATACGCCGAAAGCACCGGAGATGATGAGCATGCCGTTAATCGCCGACCAGCCGAGACGGCCAAAGAGAAAGGCGCGCAGGTATTCCACCACCTGGAACAGCGCCCAGATGTTTTTCGGCAGGTTGACCTTGGTGAGGAAGCCGCCGCTGACCTCGCAGCCGTTGGCCACGCGCACCGTGCCGCCGGTGGCGACCACGGTCGGGTCGTTCAGGAAGGGCTTGACCACGCGCTCGAGGCTGTCGCGCTGGAGGATGGAGTCGGCATCCACGCCGCAAAACAGCGGATAGCGAGACGCATTGATGCCGGCATTCAGCGAGTCGGCCTTGCCGCCATTGTCCTTGTCGATCACGCGCAGGTTGGCATGGCGCGTGGAGCGATAGATGCAACGGATATCCCTGGTCGGGATCTGGGTGCGGTAGGCTTCCGGGAAAGGCAGCAGGTTGAATTCGCGCTTGAGCACTTCCAGGGTGTCGTCGCGCGAGCCATCGTTGATGACAATGATTTCAAATTCGGAGTAGGTCAGCTGCAGCATCGAACGGATCGATGCGGCAATGGTGGTTTCCTCGTTATAGGCCGGCACCAGCAGGCTGACCGGCGGCTCCAGGCCCGAATACGCCTGAGGCAATTCGTTTAGGAACTGTTCCTGGCCCCTGCGGTGCAGGGCGCGCAAGGACAGCAGGTTGAGCAGGAGATAGCCACCGTTCAATGCCACGAAATAGCACAGGATGAACCAGGTAACGAATTCGATAAGTAGTTGGGATGTCGTCATGCCATGCCTTTTTCTGCCATGACTTGCGCCAGCATGTCGCGCGCGAAGCGGTCGGAAAGGGAAGCGCGCAGGGTGGCAATATCGCCTGCCGACAAGGCGGGCAATTCCAGCAGTGACTGGGCAGTGCGATAGCGCACCCACCAATGCGCATCCTGCAGCAGCGGCACCAGCAGTGCGGCATCGTTGCGGCTGCCGAGCCGCCCCAGCGCCTTGGCCGCCTGCAGGCGCACTTGCCAGTCGTCATGCGCCAGCAGCGTGCGCACTTCGGCCAGGGTTTCCGGGCCGGAGGCGTTGCGCAGGGCGGCGATCAGCGTCGGTACGGCGTTGCGGCGCAGCGCTGCCGCGATCATGCTAGCCGGCAGGCTGACGCGCAATCCTTCGGCAATGCGCAGTCCGCGCGTCAGGCCGGCATCGTCGAGTTGCGGCAACATTTGCGCCAGTATCTCTGCTGCCGGCTCGCGCGCCTCTTGCAGGATGTAGACCACGCGTGCGATGGCCCAGTCATCCTGCTGGATAAAAAACGTCATCATGTGCGCGGCTCCGGCAGCCGGATTGATGCGCGCAAGCGCCCACAGGGCGTTTTGCGCCAGGGTCTGGTCATCTTCGCCGGCAGCGCGCAGCAGGTAGGGCCAGCCTTGCGCATCGCGCAGATATCCAAGAACAAGCGTGGCCAGCAGCCGTTCGGCGCGCTGGCCACGCGCCAGCTTTTCGCGGCACAACGCGTCCAGAGCAAGGCTGCGTGCCAGCGCATTCAACCCCTCCTGGGCATCGCCGCGCATGGAGGCTTGCAAATGCACCCAGACTTTCAGGAGGGGCAGCCGCTCGGCCTGCAGCAATGGCGGCAGCTGATGAGGCGGTTCTCCGGCCACTGTGGCATTCAAGAGCGGACGCCATTTTGCGAGGGCGCGCGCTTCCAGTCGTTCCCGGCGGCGCAGCGCCATGCGCAGGCGCATGATTTGCAGGGCCAGCAGGATCGTCAGCAGCAGCGCGGCCAGTCCGGTCCAGAATGCGGCGGCAATGTAGGGGTCAGAAAGCGTACTGGACGCCAAGATTGATCCCGTTGCGCGAGTAGAGATTGCCCTGGCGGGTATGGGCGGCACCATAAGTGATCGCCCAGTTGCGGTCCAGCCAGTGCCGGCCGGTCAGCGCCACCGAGCGCACGTCGGTCAGGGCGACGCCAGCGGGAATGCTGGCCGCTTCCTTGCCGCCGGCGGCGATCAGGGTAACGGCATTGCGGTCGCCGTAATAAAAGCTGCCGCGCAGTTCGATGCCGTGGGCCGTGGTGTCAAAGGTCCGCGTGGGCCGCCATCCCAGGATCCAGCTGAAAGAAGAAAAGTAGTGCTCCAGCATGAACACCGCCTGGTTGACGGTGACGGTGTCGTAACTGGTGCTGCGCGCGCCGCCGTGCAATAGCCAGGCCGGCGCGAATTCGTATTGCAGCTGCGCGCCGAGCGCATGGCGTGCCAAGACACGATGGGTGGTGCTGACGTTGCCGTCCACGGTGGCGGTAAGCACGCTGCTCAAGGGCGCCGAGTAGCTGGCGGCGAACTGGTCGTCATGCAGGCCGAAGCGGTGCGTCTCGCCGGCGCTGATGTCGACGACATGGCGCGGCGCGAATTTGTAGGACAATCCGGCGACCGTTTCATGCCAGTTGGGCGTGCCATTGCTGAGATGTTCCGTCGCGCCGGAGAGGCGCAACGTGACCGGGTTTTCATTTGGGGCTGCAGGCTCCGCCGCCTGTACGGCGCCGGTTGCCAGCGCGGCTGCCAGCGCGATCAGGTAAGGGAATCGGTTCATGACGGAACGCGCAGGAAGCGGCGCACGCGCGCCAGCAGTTCATTGGGCTGGAAAGGCTTGACGACATAATCGTTGGCGCCCGCATCCAGTGCGCGCACGATGTCGCGCTCCATGGTCTTGGCGGTCAGCATCACGATCGGCACATCGGCCCAGGCGTCGCGGCTGCGAATGACGCGCACGATTTCGAAACCATCGACATAGGGCAGCATCACGTCAAGCAGGACGAGGGCGGGCAAGTCGACCGCCGATTCGACATGGGCGCAGGCGGCGCGGCCATCGGCAGCGTGCACGACCTGGTAACCCTGCCGTTCCAGCATGAACTTGAGGACCTGCGCAATATGCTCGTCGTCTTCGACCACGAGCACGGAAAGCGCGGAGGATGATGGATTGTTTTGCATTGAAATAGTGCACCAAGGTAATTCAAGGAATTATAGGCGAGAAACACTACCCTCAACATGGGCGTGTTGCGGATCGACGTATATATTATTTGCAATATTTCAATGATAAAAAATCAAGCAAATTCGACCAGCAGGAAAATCCGAAAAAATGCTGCTGTATCGGCAGTGTGCATTTAAATGACATTTGCGCATCCGGTTTGCCCGCCACTTGGGACGGTGTGGGACAATTCGCCCACTGTTGCTGAAGCGTTCCGTGATAAATCCCTCATTGTTGGCGTTGAATGAAATTGTTTCGTCCCTATGTTTTGCTTGCCGTGGCCATCGCGACCATTGCCGGCATTTATCTGCTTTCCACTCAAAAGACGATTTACCGTTTCAGCGAATTTTCCGGGCCTGCGCGCAGCGATGCAATCAAGCCGATGCAACGCGCGCGCCTGCAGGATTTTTCGGGCGCGGCAAGCAGCAGCCGGCTTGCCGTCTTGATTACGGATCCGGATTCCGATTGGCTCGGCCTTGTCCATGGCTTGCGGACAATCGGTGTGCCGTTTGTGCTGACACAGGACTACAAGAAAGCCCTGGCGCACAACGTCGTGCTGGTCTACCCGACGATTTCCGGCAAGGTCCTGGCCAAGGATGCCTTGCAGGCTCTGGCATCCTTCCCGCAGGAAGGCGGTACCCTGGTCGGTTTTGAAATACTCGGGGGCGGCGTCAACGAGGTGTTCGGCATCGCCGGCAGCGAGGCATCGAGAAGCTTCAAAGAACTGCGGATAAGTGACGGCGAGGCAGCGGCATTCGCTTTGCCGCATGCGGAAGATCGCAGGATTCCTCTGGCTGGAAAGGCCAGCGGTACGGCTGCCTATGCATTCTTGCCCACGACCGGCAAGGTTGTCGCTGAATACGACGACGGCCGGGCCGCCATCGTCCGTCGCGATGCAGGCAAGGGGCATGCTGTTGCGATCGGCCTGGATATCGGCGCGTACCTCGCAAAAGCCTACAATGGCAGGCAGGAATTTGACAATCATTACGTCAATGCCTATACCCCGGCAGCCGATTCGCTCCTGCGTATCTTGCGCAGCCTTTATCAAACGTTCGAGCCGCTGGCGGTCGCGCTTGACACGGTGCCGGATGGGCGCGCCGCATCGCTGATCATTACCCATGACGTCGATTATACGAAGTCGATCCGGAATGCCGTTCGCTATGCGGAGTACGAAAAGGCAAGCGGCATAAAAGCCACGTATTTCATCCAGACGAAGTACGTGCGCGACTGGAACGATGATATTTTCTTCGATGAGCATGGCGCGGCGCTTACGCGCACCCTGGCGTCGCTTGGCATGGAAATCGCGAGCCATTCCGTATCCCATTCCCGGGTCTTTTCAAAATTTCCACTTGGCGACGGTACGGAACGCTATCCCGCGTACCTGCCGTTTGTAAAAGACAAGTACGACACCAAGGACGGCACCATCCTCGGTGAACTGCGGGTTAGCCGTTTTTTACTTGAAAGCGTCGTGCCTGGACAGTCCGTTGTGAGTTTTCGCCCGGGACATCTGGAATATCCGTTCGCCCTGCCGCAGGCGCTCGATGCTACCGGTTATCGTTTCAGTTCGACGGTAACCAGTGGCATTGCAAATAGCCACCTTCCTTTCAAGCTGAACTACAGCCGCGAGGGACAGGCCGAAACAGCCGTTTTCGAATTTCCGATCACGATCGAGGACGAACTGGCGCGGCCAATGACTGCGCGGCTGCCTGCGACGATTGCCATCCTGGACAAGCTTCGCAATTACGGCGGCATGTGCGTGGTGCTCATTCACCCCGATGTGTTTGATGACAAACTTGCTTTTCTTGAAGCCCTGGTGCCGAAAGCAAAAGCAATGGGTGCCTGGACCGGCACGCTCGCGGAATTCGGCCATTGGTGGGCGGCGCGCGATACGGTCAACGTGGATGTGGTCCGCGACGGCAAACGTGTCGTTTTCAAGGCGAGCGCAGAACGTGAGTTCGATAAAATCGCATTCCTTGTGCCGGCCGCATGGCGGCTCGATGCGAGCGCCCCGGGCAGTAGCAGCGTGCGTCAATCCGGTAACAGGATCGTGGTGCAAAAACCAGTGCGGGACTTGCATCTGGTTTTCCATCTGTAAGGCAGGAACTGCCGGCAAATTGCAATTGCGCGGCAGGTCAGGTTTTATATTGATATTCATGGCAATGGCCGATGATGCCCAGATTGGGACAGCGTGTCCCGAGACGTCTACAGAAAATGGGCGGAGCTTGCAGAAGCTGCTCTGATATTGATTATTGGCAAATCAATGAGATGCCCAGGTGCTACTTTTACGTCCATGTACCATACCGAAAGCGGCCTCAATCCGGCGCTGCGCAGCCCGGTCCTCGGCGCAGCCAGCCGCAGCCGGATCGGCGCAGGCGTCTATTTTCTCGGCTTGACCAGTCTCCTGACGGATATTTCGGCGGAAATGGTTGCCAGCATCCTGCCGCTCTACCTGTTTACCGTCCTGCGGCTGTCGCCCTTTGAATTCGGCTTGATCGACGGCCTCTACAACGGCAGCGCCGCCATCGCCAGGCTGGCATCGGCCTATTGGGCCGACCGGCGCGGCAGGCACAAGGCACTGGCCTTCCTCGGTTACCTGCTGTCGGCGCTGGCCAAATTTGCGCTGCTATTCGCCGGCATCGCCGGTTTTGTGTCGGTCGCAGCCGTCCTGCTGGCCGACCGCATCGGCAAGGGCATCCGTACTTCCCCCCGCGACGCGCTGATCGCCAGCCATGCGAATGCCGACACCATCGGTGCGGCGTTTGGCGTGCATCGCGCCATGGATGCCGTGGGGGCAATCATCGGCCCCTTGCTGGCGACCGGGCTGCTGCTATGGCTGCCGCGGCGCTTCGATATCGTATTTTTGGGCAGCCTGAGTTTTGCCGTGCTCGGCTTGCTGGTGTTCGGCTTGTGCGTCCAGGCAGGCAGGGACGGCAGCCGCGCGGCGCCGGGCGAGCGCGAACCGGTCAGCCTGGCGGCGATGCTGGGCGCCATGCGCGCGCCGCGCTTCATGCTGCTGGTGACGGCTGCCAGCCTGCTGTCGCTGTTTACCCTGAGCGACAACATGATTTATCTCGGCTTGCAGCGACAACTCGATTTTGATGCTAGCTATCTGCCGCTGCTGTTCGTCGCCACCGCCTGCGTCTTCATGTGCCTGGCAATCCCGCTGGGGCGGCTGGCCGACCGCTACGGCCATGTGCAGGTTTTTCTGGCGGGCTACCTCATGCTGGGGCTGGTGTATTGCCTGTACGCGGCGCTGCCGGCGGGCGGCAGCATCAAGCTGGTCGTGTGCATCGTGCTGCTGGGCGCCTACTATGCCGCCACCGATGGCATCCTGGCAGCACTGGCGGTAAAGCAGCTGCCCGCCGAAATGCATGCCACCGGCATTGCCTGCATCGGTACCCTGACCAGCCTGGCCCGCATGGGCTCGTCGATCCTGTTTGGCTGGGGCTGGGAAAACCTGGGACAGGAACAGGCAGTCGGCTGGTTCGGCATTGCCATGCTGGCGATGCTTTGCCTGACGGTGCTGGTGGCCCGCAAGCTCGGGCAGGGCGCAAGCGCCGCATGAAATTGCGACGAAGCGGATATCGAATGATGCCTTTGCAATCAATGAAAAAGAAACCATCCCGCGATCCTGTGGCCGTGCTCTTGCGCGCGCTGCGGAGGTGGGCTTTGCGCGGCATGGCGTCCATTGCTGCCGTCGCATTCAGCATGGGGCCAGGCGGCATGGCACATGCGGCGACGCCTGCGGCCGGCAGCGTGAGCGACCTGCGCCCCTATGCCACCCGTCCCGGCTTTGCCCTGGTGCGCAATGCCGGCAAGGATGCGCCGGTGCGCGTCGACATGGTGCGCTTCGATCCGATCAGCAAGAAGATTCTCGAACGGCGCCCCACCACGCTCGCGTGCGAACGCGTGCACCTGGCGCGGCAGAGCATTTTCTGTCTCGGCACGCCGCAGCAAGGCAGCGTCGGTGCCGGTCTGACTTACGCCGTGACCGACTTCAGGCTGGAGACAGTGTTTTCTGGCAAGATGCCGATGGGAATGGCCGTCAGCCGGGCCCGTGTTTCGCCTGACGCCACGCACGCCGGCAGTACCGTGTTTATCGCCGGTCACGCTTATGGCGCGGCCAGTTTTGCCACCCAGGCCCTGGTCATCGATCTGCGGCAACGCAGACTCAGCATGCCGCCGCTGGAAAACTGGAATATCTTTCAAAACAACGTGCAAATCAGTTCCAAGGACATGAATCTCTGGGGCGTGAGTTTCGATCCGCGCAATCCGGACCTGTTTTATGTCACGGCGGCCATCAAGGAAAAGCCTTATCTCGCCAGGGGCAGCATCAGCGCGCGGCGCATCGACTTGCTCCGGCCGGATATCGAATGTCCTTCGGTATCCCCCGATGGCAGCAAGCTGGCATTCAAGAAGCGGCAGGGCAAGACAGGCTGGGCGCCGGCCGTACTGGATCTTGCCAGCGGCAGGGAAACGGTTTTTCAGGAAAGCCGCAGCATCGATGACCAGATCGAGTGGCTGGACAACCATACCCTGGTATATGAATTGAATTCGCCGCGCATGATGGGCGTCAAAACAGACTTGCGGCAAATTGATATAAGGCAGCCGCAAAACTCTTCGCAGCTATGGCTGGAAAATGCAGCTTCGCCTGCTATCCTGCGTTAAACGCTTCATTTAAAAATCCCGCTGTTGCTCAACAAGCGGAATGTTAAATATGGATATTTCGATTTAAATATTTACCCCTTCTTTAACTGTATATATATACAGTACAATGGTGCTCCCTTACCACCACCGGGAGGTCGCCATGTCACTCTGCGCAGCAGGTCCTGCCGCACAAGACTTCATATCCGCCGCATCCTTGTCGCATGCCGTCTGGCGCGCCACGCAAATGGCGACGCACCGTGCCGACGCCGTGGCCAGCGGCCATGCCGCGCTGGACCCCGAGTTGCCTGACGGCGGCTGGCCGAAGTCCGCCCTGATCGAATTGCTGCCGCAGCAGTGCGGCATCGGCGAAATGCGCCTGCTGCGCCCGGCCCTGGCGTCGATCGCGCAAAGCCGCCGCATCGCGCTGGTGCAGCCGCCGCATGCGCCGCAGATCGCCGCCTGGGCAGGCTGGGGCTTGCCGGCTGAGCGGCTGCTGTGGGTGAAGGCCGACCGCAGCGCCGATGCCTTGTGGAGCGTCGAACAAATCCTGCGCAACGGCAGTTGCGGCGCGCTGGTGTTCTGGCAAACGCACATCCGCCCGGAAGCGTTGCGCCGCCTGCATCTGGCGGCACAGGCCGGCGATGCCGTGTTCTGGCTGCTGCGCCCGCTGGCTGGCGCGCAGGATGCCTCGCCCGCGCCATTGCGGCTGGCGTTGCGGCCTGCGCGCGCCGGCATCGACATCCATATCATCAAGCGCCGTGGCCCGGTGCGCGAAGACAGCCTGTTCATCCCGCTTGCGCTGCCTGCTGCGACCATTCCATTCAACCCTTCATCCGTGCGGTCGAGCCATCATGCGCCTGTGGATCGGCATGCACCTGCCGCTATTGCCTCTCGAAACCCTGCGTCCGCGCTGGTCTGAGCCGGGCATGCATGCCGTGCTGGAGCGCGACCGCGTGCTGGCGGCAACGCCCGAAGCCCTGGCGGCGGGTGTGCGTCTGGGCATGCGCCGCGGCGGCGTGCTAGCGATTGCCCCCGGCACAAACCTGCTCGAACGCACTCCCTGCGGCGAGCAGGAAGCCTTGCAAGGCATGGCCCTGGCGCTGCTGCAATACACCCCGCACCTGGCGCTGGCGGACGATGCCGGCCTGCTGCTGGAGGTGGGCGCCAGCCTGCGCCTGTTCGGCGGGCCGCGCGCGATCTGCCGGCGCGCGCGCGATACCGTGGCGGCGCTGGGTTTTACGCCGCACATCGCCATGGCGCCTACTGCCCATGGCGCCTGGCTGCTGGCGCGCGCCGGCGCCCATCACGGCCAGGGCAGGGCGGGCCTGTCCTTGAAAAGTGCCTTGAAAATGGCCAGCCTGTGCCGCACCCTAAATGCCGTGCCGTTCGACCTTTTGCCGGCAGCGCAGGCGCATGCGCAACTGCTGGCCGGCATCGGCTGCGCCACGCTGGGCGACTTGCGCAAGCTGCCGCGCGCGGGCCTGCAGCGGCGTTGCGGCAAGCAGGTTCTGGAGGAACTCGACCAGGCTTATGGCGATGCCGCCGAGCTGTTCGAGTGGATCGAAGCGCCGCCGGCTTTTTCAAGAAGGCTGGAGCTGCCGGACCGTATCGAGCATGCCGAAGGCTTGCTGTTCGGCGCGCGCCGCCTGCTGGCCGAAATGACCGGCTGGCTGGTGGCGCGGCATCTGGCGATCACGCGCTTCACCTTCCTGATCGAACATGAGCGCGGCCGCGCAGCCGTTGCGCCCACGCCGCTTGAAATCCTCCTGGCTGAAGCCGCCTGGCGCGAAGAGCACCTGCTGAAACTGCTGAAGGAAAAGATGGCGCGCCTGGTGCTGGCCGCGCCCGCCATCGCCATGCGCCTGGAAGCAACGCAACTGTCGCCCCTGGCGCCGCCGAGCGATTCGCTGTTTCCAGAGCCTGGCGGCACGCCTGCCGATTACCGCCGCCTGCTGGAATTGCTGGCTGCCCGGCTGGGCGAGGATGCGGTGCTGGCGCCGGCGCCCGTGGCCGACTACCGGCCGGAAGTCGGCAATGCCTGGCAAAGCGCGGCCCGAGGGGTGCTGCGGCAGCGCAAGCCTGCGGAAAGCGCGCCGGATGCCGAGCGGCCCTTCTGGCTGATGGCGGCACCGGTGGCCTTGCTGGTGCGCGAGCACCGGCCTTTCTATGGCTCGCCGCTGACGCTCTTGGCCGGGCCGGAGCGCATCGAATGCGGCTGGTGGGACAGTGCCCTGGCCGTGCGCGACTATTACATCGCCATGGATGCCGAGGCTGCCTGCTACTGGATCTATCGCGAGCGCTTCGACCTCGAGGAACGCTGGTTCCTGCACGGCCTGTTTGCCTGATTCCCTCCCGGATCGAGCACAGCCATGGTGATGCCGCCCATCGTCCCCCAAGCGCCGGCATCGCCCATGCCGCCAGCGCTGCCGGATTATGCCGAACTGCAGTGCGCTTCCAATTTCAGCTTTTTGCGCGGCGCCTCGCACCCGGACGAACTGGTGGCGCGCGCCGCCACCCTGGGGTATACGGCGCTGGCGATTACCGACGAATGTTCGCTGGCCGGCGTGGTGCGCGCCCATGCGGAAGCCAAAAGGCTGGGATTGCACCTGGTCATCGGCAGCCAGTTCACTGTCCACCATGCCGACGGCAGTCCGGCTTGCAGGCTGACCGTGCTGGCGCAAAACCGCGAAGGCTACGGCAACCTGTGCGAGCTGATCACGCTGGCGCGCACCCGCGTTGCCAAGGGCAGCTACCTGCTGACGACGGAGGATTTCAGTGTTCCCGCGCCGCCGCTGGCGCACCTGCGCGGATTGCCCGATTGCCTGGTGTTGCTCGCGCCCGAGCACGGCAGTGCTGCCGAACGCATCGCCGCCCAGGCGGCCTGGGTGAAAGAGACTTTTCCGGGACGCGCCTGGATTGCCCTGACGCTGCTGCATGGCGCACGCGACGCCCGCCACCGCCAGGCAGTCGAAGCGGCGGCGCACGGCTGCGGCCTTGGGCTGGTGGCCACCGGCGACGTCATCATGCATGTACGTTCCCGCAAGCCCCTGCAGGATACGCTGACGGCCATCCGCATCGGCAAGCCGGTCGCCGAGTGCGGCTATGCGCTGGCGCCGAACGCCGAGCAGCACCTGCGCGCGCGCCTGCGCCTGGCCAATATCTATCCGCCGGGGGCGCTGGCGCAAAGCGTCGCGCTGGCCCGCCGCTGCATCTTTTCGCTGGATGAATTGCGCTACGAATACCCGGAAGAAGTGGTGCCGCCGGGAGAAACACCCGCCACCTACCTGCGCCGCCAGACCTGGACCGGCGCGCGCTGGCGCTTTCCCGCAGGGATTCCGGCAACGGTACAGCAGCAGATCGAGCACGAGCTGGCGCTGATTGCCGAGATGGCCTATGAAGCGTACTTCCTGACCGTGTATGACATCGTGCGTTTCGCGCGCAGCCGCCAGATCCTGTGCCAGGGCAGGGGGTCGGCTGCCAACTCGGCCGTGTGCTATTGCCTGGGCATCACGGAAGTGGACCCGGTGCGCGGCAACCTGCTGTTCGAGCGTTTCATTTCCAAGGAGCGCAACGAGCCGCCCGACATCGATGTGGATTTCGAGCACCAGCGCCGCGAAGAAGTCATCCAGTACATCTACAACAAGTATGGCCGCCTGCGCGCGGCACTCACCGGGGTGGTCATCAGCTATCGCCCGCGCAGCGTGCTGCGCGAAGTCGGCAAGGCGCTCGGCGTCGATGCGGCGCTGGTAGACCAGGCCGCGCGCGCGCATCGCTGGTGGGACAGCCGCAAGGACCTGGTCAAGCGCCTGGCGGAATCTGGCATCGACCCGCACTCGGCCATTGCGCATCACTGGAGCACCCTGGCGGAAAAGCTGCTGGGTTTTCCGCGCCACCTGTCGCAGCATCCTGGCGGCTTCGTCATTTCGCGGGGCAAATTGTCGCGCCTGGTGCCGATCGAGAATGCCGCCATGGCGGACAGGAGCGTGGTGCAATGGGACAAGGATGATCTCGATGCGCTGGGGCTGATGAAGGTCGATATCCTCGCGCTTGGCATGCTTTCCATGATCCGCCGTGCATTGGCGATGGTCGCGGCGCGGCGCGGCGAATCCTTCGAGCTGCAGGACATTCCCGCCGAAGACCGGGAAACGTATCGCATGATCTGCCGCGCCGATACGGTAGGCGTATTCCAGATCGAGAGCCGGGCGCAGATGAGCATGCTGCCGCGCCTCAAGCCCCGTACCTTTTACGACCTCGTGATCGAGGTGGCGATCGTGCGCCCCGGGCCCATCCAGGGCGACATGGTGCATCCCTACCTGCGCCGCCGCCAGGGACTGGAGGCGGTCAGCTATCCTGGCCCGGAAGTCGAGCAGGCACTCTCGCGCACGCTGGGCGTGCCGATTTTTCAGGAGCAGGTGATGCAGGTTGCCATGCTGGCCGGCGGCTTTACGCCCGGCGAAGCAGACCAGCTGCGTCGCGCCATGGCGGCCTGGCGGCGCAAGGGCGACCTTTCGGTTTTCCATGACAAGCTGGTGCGCGGCATGCACGAGCGCGGCTATACGGAGGCATTTGCCGAGGCGATTTTCCGCCAGGTGCAGGGCTTTGCCGAATACGGATTCCCGGAAAGCCACTCGGCCAGCTTCGCCTTGCTCGCCTATGCCAGCGCCTGGCTGAAATGCCATGAACCGGCAGCATTCCTCGCCGCCTTGCTGAACAGCCAGCCGATGGGGTTTTACTCGCCCTCGCAACTGGTGCAGGATGCGCAGCGCCATGGCGTCGCGGTGCTTGCCGTGGATGTGATGGTGAGCGGATGGGAAGCCGCACTGGAGCCGATGGCGGAAGACGCCTTGGCCGGGCCGGTTGCGGTACGCCTCGGCCTGAACCTGGTGCAGGGCTTGTCGTGCGAGGCTGGCTGGCGCATCGAGGAGGCACGTGCCATCCGGCCCTTTGCCGATGCCGCCGACCTGGCGCTGCGGGCGGAATTGAGCCGCGCAGAGATGCAGGCGCTGGCGGCAGCCAATGCCTTGCGCGAACTGGCCGGGCATCGCCGCCAGGCGCTCTGGCAAGCCGTGGTCGCCGCGCCTGACAAGGGCCTGTTGCGGCAGGCACCGCCCCAGGAGCCGGGGAGTGCAGGCATGGAGCTGCAGGCGCCCCCGGAAGCTGCGGACATCGTCGCCGATTACCGCACGCTGGGCCTGACTCTGGGACGTCATCCGCTGGCCTTGCTGCGCCCCATGCTTTACAAAAAGCGCTTCCTGCCGGCCGAGGTGCTGAATACCTTTGCCAATCGCCAGGCGGCGCGCGCCTGCGGCATCGTGACCTTGCGCCAGCGCCCGCAAACCGCCAATGGGGTCATGTTCATGACGCTGGAAGATGAGACCGGCACCGTCAATGTCATTCTCTGGCCGGACCTTGTGGAAAGGCAGCGCAGGGAGGTGCTGGGGGCTTCATTGCTGGGGGTATATGGCGTGTGGCAATGCGAAAATGAAGTGCGGCACCTGGTGGCGAAGCGGTTGGTGGATCTGTCGGCGTGGCTGGGGGCGTTATCTACGCAAAGCCGGGATTTTGCGTAGATAAGTCCGTTCTTCAAAAGATACCGGCTGTCATGGCGTCGTTTTTCCCATATTCATGGGATGGCGCACGTCTAATCAGCAGAGATATTATCTTGCTTAATAAACATAAGCTCGCAAGGTCCGTTAGTTATAATTATTGCCATACAGGCAAGGCTCGACTCCGCCTGGCAGCTTGGAAGAATGCGTTAGAGTAAGAGAGGGAAGGGCTGCCATATTTCACGTTTATTCATCACCGTGTTTGTATGCCGTATCGTCGTAAAAGCGCATGTGGCGCACCTTACAGAACATCAAACAAAATTGCATACCGAACGTCTGCCGTGCATGCCGGCAGATCTGCCCATATAAAAGTACCAGTTAAATTTTATGAGAGCACAGATTGGAAGCACTATCCCGGTGCTGGCGTCTTTGAATTTGTCAGAGTCCATCGCTTTTTATACGGACCGTATGGGTTTTACGTTGCTCAGTCAGTATAACGATTACGCGATTGTTGCCCGGGATGGCGCTGAGATTCATTTTTGGTCTTGCTCTGACCGAAGCGTTGCCGAACAGACGTCGTGTTATATCCGTGTTTCAGACACTCAGCAGCTATTTGAAGAGTTTGCAGAGAAAGGCGTTGATGTTAAGCCGCCTATAGTTCGCTCCTGGGGAATGAAGGAGCTTTACGTTATTGATCCGCACGGCAATCTGCTGAAATTTGGAGAGGACGTATGACAATCGCAAAATTCAACTCGTCACTCAACCCAGACAAGCAACATAGAGCTCGCCGCTTCGCGCCGGTGTTGTAATCCGACGAGGATGCTGTAGCGGCAGCCGGGTACAGGGTGATCCATTTTCTTGCGTGGGGCAAAGTCCTTTACCTAGATGTTATGAGGCTTTTTCGACCCAGACCTGTTCCTGTAGATGTTGTCAGCCATGATCAAATTTTGAAGAGGCATGTGCAATCCAGTTTGTTGTAAAAATAATAATTCATTGCTACACTGCCAAATTTCCACGGCCGTGAAAGATTATCCGCTGCGGCGTGCCATTTAATAAATCTGGGTTGGATAGCTTCACTTGAAAGGATAAAAATGAAAAAGCTAATATTTGTCGCCATGCTGATGAATGTGATTACCGTTGCGTTCGCAAATGAAGGAATCAAAAACGGCATGCCATGTCTTGGCGAAATTTGTATTGGCGATGAAATTGCGTCGTTAAGCAACATCAAATGGGAGCCGTCCAAGACTCTAATAATTGGAAAGCCTTTATCGACGATGAAGGTTTCTGACAATCTGATACAAGAATGGAAAGCCAAAGTTGCACCAAGTGCACACGGCGCATTAGCTGGAGCGGTGCCTTATCTGTCACAAAAAACCTTTGACAACCATGGCATCGCAAAACTGAGTAAGGTTAACGGATTTTGTGACCGTATTGATCTGAATTTAAGCGGTAAATTCAAATCAGAAAGCGGCTATGAGACGAGGGTATCTGTAAATGTCGAGCCAGGGTCCGACCCGTCTACCCAAGCCTTGCGGGTGAATACAATCATACGCAGCTATCCTCAAGGCATGACTACTGCTCAGCAAAACGAATTAAAAGAGCAATTCAAACAACGCTATGCTGGAATTCCTGGAATTTATGAAGGCAAAATGACCGATCCAAAATGGAAGTTTGAGGGATCGGAGCTATGGCTGATGGGGCCGGCGACCACTACAGTTAAACGCGACATGCTCAAGCAGTATCCTGGCTGCCTGAAAACCGTCAAGCTCGATTAAATTATGTTGTTCCTGCGGCGCAGCTTCACGGCGAATGTCTCGTGACTTTTAACGCGGCGATAGATTTTATTACGGCGAAACGGCACGCCTTTTTGCCGTATATAAGGAAAACAATGAAAACTCGTACCTTTGCAACAATTACTATGCTTACCGCTTCCTCGTTTTTGGTCGGTTGCGCTTCAATTGTGAACGGTACAAGCCAAGTCGTCTCAGTAGAAACCCGCCATAACGGGCAACAAGTTGTTGGCGCCAACTGTTCCATGGTTAATCCGAAAGGCACTTTTTATGTAAGTACTCCTGGCACTGTAACCATTAATCGGGCTTATGACGACCTAAGCGTGAAATGCGAAAAAGAGGGGATGAAGCCTGGTTTGGCCACGGTAAAAAGCAGCACTAAGCCTATGGCATTTGGCAATATCATTTTTGGCGGCCTTATCGGCGCCGCCGTTGATGCTGGCTCCGGCGCTGCATACGATTATCCGACATTAATAAGTGTCATCATGGAGCAAACCATTACTCAGGCACTGCCGGTCGCCGGGCAACCTGCGAGTGCGCAGCCCGTCGCTTCCGCTTCAACCGCAGATAATTTCGCCAATTCTGCACCCCAAGCTGCTCCCGCTGCGGCGGTTGCACAAAAATAAGCGATTGACACCGGAACCGGGCAGCTGTTGCGCGCTGTTAAAGCTTCTTGGGGACGCCAGGCTACTATATCCATTCCGGTTTTAAAAAGGAGTGCGGCATGGAAACGCAAGAACTTCACCGCGGACGACTGATCGATCACATCCAGCTGGTCGTCCGGGACCTTTCTGCTGCCCGGACGTTTTACGCCAGTGTCTTCGAGGCTTTGAATATTCCCATGGGTGGCGAAGGCGATGGATTTTTTTGGGCGGACGAGTTGTTCGTCTCGACGCCCGACAGCAAAGCGGCGCAAGGCGCCTTGACCGGGCGATATCACCTGGCCTTCCAGGCGCAAAGCCGGGCCATGGTGGACGCGTTTTACAAAGCGGCGCTGGCCAACGGCGGCAAGGATAACGGCGCACCCGGCGAGCGCGCCTACCATCCGGGCTACTACGCAACTTTTGCCCTCGATCCCGATGGCAATAACATCGAAGCCGTTTACCATGGCGAAGCGAAGCGTAGCGCACCCTCCGTCCACATCACGTTCTAGCGCGCGCTGATCCCGCCAACCTTTATATACATGATGGCACCTTCCGGGCCGGTACGCGGCGTGTGGCGGCTGCCATGCGGGCTGCGCAACCATGTGCCGGATCCATATGTGCCATTGCCATCCTTGAAGGCGCCTGCCAGCACCAGGATTTCCTCGCCGCCCAGATGGGTATGCGCAGGAATGCGCGTATTTGGCGCCCAGCGCACCAGCGCGGTATTGACACCGGCGTGATCGTGCAGCGGCAAGACCGACACGCCTGGCGCCGACGCCGGATACCACGCAGCTTTGGTGGTGTCGATGCGCACCGCCTGCGTGTCATCCGGCGCAAATTGCCGCAGTTTCACGAAGAGCATGCACCCGTCTCGCGAGAAGGGCGTGTGGCTGGTGCCGGGCGGATTGCGCAGGTACGTGCCGGCCGGATAGTCGCCATGCTCGTCCGAAAACACCCCCTGCAGCACGAAAATTTCTTCGCCGCCGTCATGCGCATGCTGTGCATAGCCCGCGCCTGCGGCGTACCGCACGATGCTCGTGGCCCGCGCCGTTTCGTCGCCGATACGGTCGAGCATGCGCCGGTCGACGCCGGGCTGGGGAGAAGCCGTCCAGACGGCCTGTTGCGCGCTTTGTACGACGCGCTGGTTGAAATCGCTGTTTATGTTCATGGGGCGAAAGATTACATCAAGATGGGAAATTTCGCGCGCTGCTTTCCCCAGCGATTATTTGTCCGAAGCACCAGGAAATTGCCAGAATACGCCTGTCCGGCGGCATAATACGGGTACTTGGAGCCCGCATGAATCATTTGTCCACTGCAAAAGCGCGCCTGATCGCCCAGGCGCACCTCGATTATCAGCCTGAACTCGTTGCCATCGATGCCGAAGCCATCGCCCGGCTGCCTGCCCGTGCCGACCGTTTCAGCCACATGACGGTTGGCCTGTTTGGCAAGCCGGCCGGGCAAACGGCCGCTGGCGCTGCGGCCTACAGCATCGTGCTGAACAGCCTGAACTTCATGTTCTGGACCCCGACGCCAGAGGGCGTGGAACGTTATCACTGGGGCGACGCAGGCGGGGCGCACGGCTTGCAGGCGGCGCTCGACCAGGCATGGGGCGATGAAGCCACGCCGGTGCGCCTGCGCGCATGCCTGGGATCCGGCGAAGAACAGGCGGTCATCCAGGCGCTGGGCGCCATTCCGATGCCGCGCCGCCGCGGCCAGTTTTTGCGGGAAGTACTGGACGGGGACCACCTGGAACAGGCTGCCGCCGAACTGATCGCCGCCGCCGGGCGCGGTTGCCTGACGTCGGATGATGCCGAGCGCCTGGCAAAACGCTTCCCGATGGCGTATGGACAGGACCCGTATCTCATGCGCGCGCAACTTGCCGTCATGTGGTTTGCCGGCTACCTGGTCGAACAGGGCGGCGAAGTTGATTGCGACATCACGGTGGCGGCCAGTTACCAGATGCCGCGGGTGATGCGTTCCATCAAGGTGTTGCGCTTTGCGAGTGATCTGGCGGAGAAGATCGACCGCCACACGCTGATCCTGCGCAACAGCGCCGAAGAGCGCGCGATTCGCGCGGCCACCGTGCTGGGGGCGCAGGCAATGGCGCAACACCTGGGCGTGTCCGAACATGCCATGGTCAATGTGCTGTGGCAGAACCGCCATGCCTGCGGGGCGACGCCTTACCACCTGACGATTACGACCGACTACTGACTGCACATCCCAACTCACAAGAGTAAATTCCTCATGGCGACGATCGATGAATTCGTAAAAAAACAGAAGGCTGGCGCACAGTTTGTCATTACTGCGCAGATGTTGCGCCTGAAGGCGCCGGAATTCGATGCGCTGGCGCAGCGCTGGCTGGATGACGGCGGGCCGGGATTCAACGTCGTCGGCGTGCCGCACCGCAGCGTGGTGGAGGGCGAGTTCCTCATCACCCGCGTGACCGTGATCCGGACCACGGCGCAATTATGAACAGGACGCCAACCAGGACGCTGGAAAAAGCCAGGCTCGACGGCGCACGGGTGACACTGGAGCCCTTGGGCCAGGAACATCTGGAGGGCCTGGCCAATGCCATCGAGGATGGCCGGCTCTGGGAAATTCCCGTCACCTTCGTGCCGCACCCGCAGGACCTGGCGGCGTTTGTCGAACAGGCAGAAGCGGCATTTTGCGATGGCCGCGAACTTGCGTTTGCGATTATCGACAAGGCGTCCGGAAAGGTCGCCGGCAGCACGCGCTTTCGCTGCATCGACTTCGGCCATCAGCGCGCGGAAATCGGCTTTACCTTTTTAGGCCAGTCCTGGCAACGCTCGCACATCAACACGGAAGCCAAGTACCTGATGCTGAAACACGCATTTGAATGCTGGGGCCTGAACCGTGTCGAATTGCTGACCGATGTCCTGAATGACAAATCGCGCGCTGCGATTGCCCGCATCGGCGCAAGGGAGGAGGGTATCCTGCGCAACCACATGGTGATGCGCGACGGCCGCATTCGCGATTCCGTCGTATTCAGCATCGTCAGGGCGGAATGGCCCGAAGTGGCGGTACTGCTGGCCCAAAAAATTCCGCCTGTACCCATCGTTGCAGCGGCAGACTCGAGCAATAGCGTCCCGGATCTGAACCATTGCTCGCCCGGACTCGCGCACAGCCAGCCCGATTGCCTGACGGGCTTTTGAGCAGTCCGGCGTCCTGCCGGAAGTGCGCTTGCTCCTTGCCGCGTGCAAATTAGCTGTTGCCGCCAAAAAGGTCATGCGCATCCAGAATCGCATAGGCAATCTCGGGTTTGCTCTCCAGGCAGCGCCGAATGGCCGCTGGTATCGCTTGACGTGTCTTGCGGCACAGTCCCGGCTGCTCCGCCAGGCGGATGCCGATACCGCCGCGAATCGTCCGGACCTCTTCTGTTGCCGGACCGATCGTGACAACAATGCCCAGGTTGGATTGCAGGCGCTCCTGCATGTGCTTCAGGTCATCGTAGCTGGCGATGTTTTCCAGGCGCGCAACCAGGCGCTTCTCTTCTTCCCTGGTCAGGCGCATGATGCGCAAATCCCCCTGCGGGTCTTCCAGCAGGCGCTCCCGCTCGCACGTGCAGGCGCCGGGCGGGCATTCGGTGCGGATGGGGAAGGGCAGCGCCTTCGGCATGGGGATCAGACCTTTTTGACGAACTCCGTTTTCAGGCTCATGGCGCCAAAGCCATCGATCTTGCAATCGATGTCATGGTCGCTGTCGACCAGGCGGATATTCTTTACCTTGGTGCCTTGCTTGATCGTGCCGCCGGAACCCTTGAGCTTCAGGTCCTTGATCACGGTAACGGTGTCGCCGTCCTGCAGGATGGCGCCGGTGGCATCCCGGTAGACCCTGCCGCCTTCTTCCGCTGCCTCGGCGCCGGCCGTCGCAGACCATTCATGGGCGCATTCGGGGCAGATGTACTGGCTGCCATCTTCATAGGTGAATTCGGAATGGCATTTGGGGCACGGGGGGAGGGAGCTCATGACAATGTTTTTCTGGTGCGAAAATAGCGGTGGAAAAGACCCACAGTATAAAGTGTCAACGTGCTGATGCTCAAGTAATGGGGAAGTTTCCCCTGCCAGCCTTGTACAAGCGTTGCAGCAACGGCGAAGGAACCCTTAAACACATTATTGATATTTCCCACCTGATCGTTGGCATGGGCGAATTATTGTAGCGGCATTCCTGGCGGTTCCGGGATGCGCGCTCGCAGGTGCAGCAGCATTGCCAGGCGCATCAGGAGCCCGTCTTGCCATCGAGAGGGCTGCGCGCATGTTCTTTGAAATTCCGGACCGGCTGTTGCCAGGCCAACCTTTTCCCTTAGGCGCGAGCCATGACGGCCAGGGCGTCAATTTTGCCGTATTTTCGGCCAATGCCAGCCAAATCGATCTATGCATATTCGATCCTGCAGGACGCAAGGAGCTTGCACGTCTACCGTTGCCTGATTGCACTAACGAAGTGTGGAATGGATATTTGCCGGAAGCGGCGCCCGGTCTGTTATATGGCTTTCGCGCGCATGGGCCGTATGAGCCGCACCGGGGACATCGCTTCAACCCGCACAAACTGTTGCTCGATCCCTACGCGCGCCAGCTGTCCGGGCCATTGCGCTGGTCCGATGCCCTGTTCGGCTACAGGATCGGCTCGGCCCGCGCCGACCTCAGCTTCGATCGCCGCGACAGCGCGCCGTCCATGCCCAAGTCGATCGTCGCGGAAGAAGCCTTTAACTGGGGCGAGGACCGCAGGCCCTGCGTGCCCTGGTCAAGGACCGTCATCTATGAAGCCCACGTGCGCGGCATATCGATCCTGCGCAACGATGTGCGTTCCGACTTGCGCGGCACCTTCATTGCGTTGGCCAATCCGCGTTTCATCGAGCATTTGCAGAAAATTGGGGTGACAACCCTTGAACTCATGCCGGTCAATGCCTTCATGCAAGACCGCTACCTGCTTGAAAAAGGCTTGCGCAATTACTGGGGCTATAGCCCGCTGTCATTTTTCGCGCCCGAGCCGGGCTACCTGTCCGGGGGCGGCCTCAGGGACATGCGCATGGCAGTGCGGCGGCTGCATGCCGCCGGCATCGAAGTCATCCTGGATGTCGTCTACAACCATACAAGCAGCGGCAACGAGCTGGGTCCGACGGTATGCTTTCGCGGGCTCGACAATGCCAGCTACTTTCGCCTGGTGCCGGGCGACGAGCGTTACTACATCAATGAAACCGGCTGCGGCAACACCTTGAACCTGTCGCATCCGCGCGTGCTGCAGCTGGTGATGGATTCGTTGCGCTACTGGGCGGAGTCGTTCCATATCGATGGCTTTCGCTTCGACCTGGGCGCCACCCTCGGGCGCGAGGGCACCGGCTTCGATCCCGGCTCGGGATTTTTCGATGCCTTGCTGCAGGATCCGCTGCTGTCGCGGCTCAAGCTGATATTCGAGCCATGGGATATCGGTCCGGGCGGCTACCAGCTCGGCAACCATCCACCGGGGTTCGCCGAATGGAATGACCAGTTTCGCGACGGCATTCGCCAGTTCTGGCGTGGTGATTCCGGCCAGCGTGGCAATTTCGCGGCGCGGCTGAGTGGATCCGCCGACCTCTTCAACCGGCGTCACCGCAAGCCCTGGGCCTCAGTCAATTACGTCGCCTCGCACGATGGCTTCACCCTCGAGGATGTCGTCAGCTATGGGCAAAAGCATAATGAAGCCAATGGCGAAAACAATAACGACGGGCACAGCGAAAATTACAGCGCAAATTGGGGCGTCGAAGGTGCGACCGGCGACCATGCAACCCTGGAGACACGCCACCGGGTGCGCCGCGCGATGCTTGCCACGGTAATGCTGGCCCAGGGAACGCCGATGCTGCTGGCCGGCGATGAATTCGGCCGCTCCCAGCGCGGCAACAACAATGCCTACTGCCAGGATAACGACATTTCATGGGTGGACTGGGAAGCCGCGCAAGGCACGCAAGGCAAATCATTGGTGCGGCTGCTGGAACGGCTCCGGGACATTCGCCGCGGATTCGAGTCGCTGCAGTCTACCCGTTTCCTGCATGGCGATGAACTGCAGCAGGGCGTACCCGAGCTTGCCTGGTTTGACGAGCAAGGCATGCCGCTTGCAGACGACGCCTGGCATAACCCTGAAGCCAGGGCGCTCGCGGTGCAACGCGCCAATGTCACGCACACGGGCGAACTCGATATCGTCCTGATGCTGGTGAATGCCGGCCACGACCCCATCAGTTTCAAATTTCCGGCGGGTGAGCATACCTGGTATTTTTTGCTCGATAGCGCCACAGATGAAGGCACGCCCCATGCAGTGACGGAAAATGCCATGGTGGTGCAGGCACATAGCCTGGTCGTTCTTGCCAACCGTATTCTCGAAGTGCTGCGCTGAATAGGGGACCGGGCGCGAACAACTCAGCCTAGCAACAGGCAAAAGCCGCTGGCTCCCAATTCCACCGTGCCGCTCTTCAGGATCGTGTTTTGTGCCAGCAGGATTTCAGAATAATTGACATCATGCATGCGCCTGGGTTCGGTATCCATATTGAACAGGCATTCGATCCGGCTGCCTTCATGTTCCCGTGAAAACGCCAGAATGCCGTCCGGGGCATCGCGCAGGACTAGACGGCCCTGGTTTAATTCCGGCCGTGCCTTGCGCAGGGCAATGACTTCACGGGCAAAGCGCAGCGTCGATCCGGGATCGGCTTCCTGGCTTGCCACGTTCATGTCCGTATGGACAGGATCGGCCGGCAGCCAGGGTTCGGTGGCGCTGAAGCCCCCGTGCACGTCATTTGTCCAAGGCATGGGCGTACGGCAGCCATCGCGCCCCTTGAATTTGGGCCAAAAGGAAATGCCGAAGGGATCCTGAATTTTTTCAAAGGGCACATCGGCTTGCGGCAAGCCCAACTCTTCACCCTGGTAGAGGCAGATATCGCCGCGCATGGCAAACAGCAAGGCCAGCATTTCTCTGGCGGTCTGTTCACGATCGCGGCCATTCTGCCACCGGCTTGCCACCCGTGGCTTGTCATGGTTGCTCATGGCGTAGCATGCAACGCCAGGCAGCCGGATGGTTTCTTCGAGCGTGGCAATGACGTTGCGCACATGGGCGGCGCTGCTGTCAGGTTGCATCAATGCGAAGCTGTAGGCGGAATGCAGGCGTCCCGGCCGGGTGTATTGCCCCATCAGCTTCAATGCATCATGCCCGCCGACTTCCGCCAGGCTGGTTGCGCCATAAGCATCGAGCAGTGTGCGGATTTTCTGGAGAAATGCGTCCATTTCTGGGCGCGCCTGATCGTACACATGCAACTGGAAGCCATACGGATGCAGTGCCTTGCTCGTATCATCGCGCGGCGGGTTATTGCGCAGCTGAAGATCCTGAAAAATGTGATTGCAGGCATCGAAGCGAAAACCCGATACCCCCAGGTCCAGCCAGAATTCCATTGCTGCCAGGACGGCATCCTGCACGCCGGGATGGTGCATGTTGAGATCCGGCTGGCTTGAGAGGAACGAGTGGAAATAGTACTGGCGCCTCTCTGCATCCCAACGCCAGGCCGCCCCCCCGAAGACCGAAACCCAGTTGTTGGGCGGGCTGCCGTCTGGCTTGGGATCAGCCCAGAGGTACCAGTCCGCCTTGTCGTTTTCGCGCGCGCGGCTTTGCTTGAACCAGGTGTGCTCTTCCGATGTGTGCGACATCACTATGTCCACCATGACACCCAGGCCGAGGGCCTTGGCGCTCTTCATCAGGCTCTTGAAATCGGCCATGTCGCCGAAGATCGGATCGACTGCGCGATAGTCGGCGACGTCATAGCCAAAATCTTTCATCGGCGATTTGAAAAAAGGACTGATCCAGATCGCATCGACTCCCAGGCTCTTGATGTACGGAAGCTTTTTTTCAATCCCGGCAAGGTCGCCAATGCCATCGTTGTTCGTGTCGCAAAAGCTGCGCGGATATACCTGATAAATGATCATCATCTGTCTCGCAAAATACTGCGCCCGGCGGGCTGCAAGGGAGCAGTCGCCGGGCGCATGTCACGCTATTCACAAACCACTTCCCAAGAGAATGGAAGCCGGACTATCACTATCTGTGTCCGCTTGGAATTTCGCAATGTCGAGTCAGCAAGAAGACCGCATTTTTTTTGGCGACGGATAACAATTCGGATTGGCAATGCCGCAATAAGTGATTTGCTATACAACAAGTGCCGTGCGGGTTTGTGTCTTTTGAATGTTTTTTTGCGAACAAACCGGGGCAGCATAACTCTACTAAACGAGGCACGCCGGGACGGTCTGCAAATGCATGGCTGAATGAATATTCACCTCCAATGAAATGGTTTTACAAAGATGGCAATTCCAATGCCGTTTCTGCCCAGGATTTATTATCTGGACCCGCAGCTGACCGGCGCCGGTCCGGCATTGGAGGAATATCTGGCGCGTTGCGCGCACATGGGATTCAACTACATTCTCACGCCATCGCAAACGGATTGCGCCGCAATCAATGTGCTGAACGAGGCGTGCGCACAGAGGCAGATGCAATTGCTGCTCGACCTCGATATTCCCCGTCTTGCTTCAGACGCTTACCTGGCTGAGCGCCATCCGGACTGGTTTGAGCGCGGCGACGATGAGGATGGTCTGCCGGATCCGCGCCGCGCCCTGTGCAGCAGTCCGACGCGCCGGCTGCGCTATGAGCGCCAGGACACACTGGAGGCAATTGCTGATTACTGGCGCGCGCAAATACAGGCCTTGGCGAGCGCCGGTGTCGCCGGCTTTCGCTGCATGGGACTTGGACAGACACCGCCCATGCTCTGGAAGAAAATCACCCATGCTGCAAAGGCTGATAATGGCCGCTTGTGTTTTCTGGCCTGGACGCCCGGCTGCACCGCTGAGCAAATCGATGCTTTGGCCGACTGCGGTTTCGATGCGACTTTTTCTTCCGGCGCATGGTGGGATTTCCGTTCGCGCTGGCTGGCAGAAGACCATGAGCGGCTTGGCCGCATTGCTCCGCCAATTGCTTTGCCGGACAGTCCGGACGAAGCAGTGCTTGCGCGGGTGGCCGGCAACGCCGACGCTGCAGTACGGCAGCGCCTCTATCTGCGCGCATTAGGCCTTGCCGCTGCCACCGGCAATGGCATCCTGGTTCCGATGGGTTTCGAGCACGGTTGGGGTGGCGAACGGGGAGCCAGCGGCGACAAGCTGCGAGAGCATGCGGCTTTCGATCTTTCTGCGGATCTTGCGCATGCCAATGCGCTGATGGCATCCGCCGGCCCCGCATACTTTGGAAGCCCGATCCGCATTCTCAGCAGCCCCGGCGGGCACATTGCCGTCATGCTGCGTGAGAGTTTGCCGGCCGCGGATGCAGAACGCACGGCATGGCTGGCGGTCGCCAATGCCGATGCGCACAGCACGTGCACCGTGCCGGAAAACCGCATCATCGAGCGTGCGGGTGGTTACATCCTGCATGAAAGGATCTGGCCGAAAGAAGCGACGAACGACACTATCGTTTATCCGTTGACACTCGCTACTGCCGACTTCCAGCTGTTCAAGGCGCGCAGGCTCGCCCCCATTCTCCTGCCGGTCGATACCGGTAGCCAGGCGACTGTGGCCGCTGCCGCCAATCCGCGCATTGCGATCGAGGCCGTCGGACCGTGCGTCGATGCCGGCCTGTTTCCGGTCAAGCGGATCATCGGTGACGCCGTCGATATCGAGGCCGATGTGTTCGCCGACGGGCATGACAAGCTTGCTGTCGCGGTCCACTGGCGTGCGGCTGATGAAGGCGCATGGCACGAAATCCGTATGTCGTTAATCGGAAACGACCGTTGGCAGGCCTCATTGCCCTTGACCCGCATCGGCCGATACCTGTTCTTCATCGAGGCGTGGCGCGATGTGTTCTCAACCTACCGCGACGAACTGGAAAAGAAGACCGGCGCCGGATTAAACGTGTCGGTGGAACTAGAAGAAGGGCATCAGCTGGTGGATGCCGCACTGCGGCATGCCGTGGAACAGAACATTACGCCGGCATCCGCAAACCTGGCGGCAATGTCGCATGCACTCACCGCCTTGCAGGCCCCGGACGCGGCGAACGAGGCGAGAAGCACCGCCGAGAGAATCGCGATTTTGCTGTCTGACGCCATGAACAGCGCAATGCAGCAGGCTGATGCACGGGCATTTGCAGCGCGCAGCACGCCCGAAATGCGCATTGAGGTCGAGCGTCCCGCCGCGCGCTTTTCCAGCTGGTATGAACTGTTTCCGCGCTCGCAAAGCGGCGATCCGGCACGCCACGGCACGTTCGCCGATGTGGAAAAGCGCCTGCCGGCCATCCGGTCCATGGGATTCGACACGCTTTACTTCCCGCCGATCCACCCGATCGGCAGGCGCCACCGCAAGGGCCGCAACAACAGCCTGACAGCAGGCCCGGGGGAGCCCGGCAGCCCGTACGCCATCGGCGCTGGCGAGGGCGGGCATGACGCCATTCATCCGCAGCTGGGTACGCTGGACGATTTCCGTCACCTGCGCGATGCGGCCGCGCGCCACGGACTCGAGCTGGCGCTCGACTTTGCGATCCAGTGCGCGCCCGATCATCCCTGGCTCCAGGAGCATCCGGAATGGTTCGCCTGGCGTCCCGACGGCACCGTGCGTTACGCCGAAAACCCGCCCAAGAAATATCAGGATATCGTCAACGTCGACTTTTATGCGGAAGGCGCAATTCCCGGACTGTGGAGCGCGCTGCGCGATGTGGTGCTGTTCTGGGTGGAGGAGGGTGTACGTGTTTTCCGGGTCGATAATCCGCACACCAAAACGCTGCCGTTCTGGGAGTGGCTGATCGCCGGGATCAGGGCAAGTCATCCGGACACGATTTTTCTGTCCGAGGCGTTTACCCGGCCAAAGGTCATGTACCGGTTGGCGAAGATCGGATTTTCCCAGTCCTATACCTATTTCACCTGGCGCCACACCAAACAGGAGTTCATCGATTACATGACCGAACTTTCGACTACCGCCGTGCAGGAATACTTCCGTCCGCATTTTTTTGTCAATACGCCGGATATCAATCCCTATTTCCTGCAGCGATCTGGCCGCCCGGGGTTCCTGATCCGGGCGGCGCTGGCGACCATGCTGTCGGGACTGTGGGGCATGTACAGCGGATTCGAATTGTGCGAGGCCGCGCCGATACCGGGCAAGGAAGAATATCTTGACTCGGAAAAGTACGAGATCCGGGCCTGGGACTGGCAGCGCCCGGGCAACATCATTCGTGAAATCACCCAGCTAAACCATATCCGCCGTGAAAATCCGGCGCTGCAGACCCACCTGCATATCCGCTTCCTGCCAGCATCCTCGGAGCATATCCTGTTTTTCCTTAAATCCGCGCCGCCGGGCGGCAGCGTGCATGTCGACAGCAACGTGGTATTGGTGGCAATCAATCTGGATCCTTTTTCAGTCCACGAAGCTTGGCTGGAGCTGCCATTCCATGAATTCGGACTGCCGGATGAGGGCGTACTGGGCGTCGATGACCTCGTCGGCGGCAGTCGCCTGCACTGGCAGGGGAACCGTCAGCATCTCCGGCTGGATCCCAACATCTGTCCCTATGCCATCTGGCGCGTTCGCAGCATCTGAGGCCAATAATGGAACGCCGAAAATCAAGCCGCCGTACCTCTTCTTCTTCCTCTGCAGCGAAAGGCGTGCCGTTCAGCGATGACCCGCTCTGGTACAAGGATGCCGTCATTTACCAGGTGCATGTCAAATCGTTTTTCGATTCGAATAATGACGGCATCGGCGACTTTGCCGGGCTCATCAATAAACTCGACTACATTGCGGACCTTGGCGTCAATACTATCTGGCTGTTGCCATTCTATCCGTCACCGAGACGCGACGACGGCTACGATATTGCGGATTACCGCGGCGTGCACCCGGACTACGGCACGATGGCGGATGCCCGGCGTTTCATTGCGGAGGCGCACCGGCGCGGCCTGCGCGTGATCATCGAACTGGTCATCAACCATACGTCCGACCAGCATCCCTGGTTCCAGCGCGCGCGGCGGGCCAAGCCCGGATCTGCCGCCCGGGACTTTTATGTCTGGTCCGACAACGACCAGGCATACAGCGACACGCGCATCATCTTCTGCGATACGGAAAAATCGAACTGGACCTGGGATCCGGTCGCCAATGCATTCTTCTGGCATCGTTTCTATTCGCACCAGCCAGACCTGAACTTCGACAACCCCAGGGTGTTGGAAGCCGTGCTGTCCGTCATGGCGTTCTGGCTCGACATGAATGTCGATGGATTGCGCCTGGATGCCGTGCCCTACCTGATTGAGCGGGAAGGCACCAGCAACGAGAACCTGCCCGAGACGCACGCCATCCTCAAGCGCATCCGCGCTGAACTGGACCGCGACTATCCTGGGCGCATGCTGCTCGCCGAAGCCAATATGTGGCCGGAAGATGTGTTGCCGTATTTCGGCGACAACGACGAATGTCACATGGCCTTTCACTTTCCGCTGATGCCGCGCATGTACATGGCCCTGGCGCAGGAAGACCGGTTTCCGATTGTCGATATCCTGCGCCAGACGCCCGAGATCCCGTCGAATTGCCAATGGGCGATCTTCCTGCGCAACCATGACGAACTGACGCTGGAAATGGTGACCGACAGGGAGCGTGATTACCTCTGGAACCATTATGCGGCGGAAAAGCGCGCCCGCATCAACCTGGGCATCCGCCGGCGTTTGTTGCCCCTGCTGGAGCGCGACCGTAGAAGAGCTGAATTGCTCAACAGCCTGATGCTGTCGATGCCTGGGACGCCGGTAATTTATTATGGCGACGAGATCGGCATGGGGGACAATATCCATCTCGGCGACCGCGACGGTGTGCGCACGCCGATGCAATGGACGCCAGATCGCAACGGCGGCTTTTCACGATCCGATCCGGCAAAGCTGGTCCTGCCACCGATCATGGATCCGCTGTATGGCTATGACGCCGTCAATGTGGAAGCCCAGATGGGGGATCCTTACTCGCAGCTGAACTGGATGCGCCGCATGCTGACCGTGCGCAAGCAGCACTACGCATTCAGCCGCGGATCGCTGTCAGTACTGTATCCGACCAACCGGCGCATCCTGGCGTACCTGCGTGAGTTTGCGGATGGCGGTGACGGGGACTTGATGGAAACGATCCTGTGCGTGGCGAATGTGTCGCGCTCGGCACAGGCGGTCGAGCTTGACCTTTCCCACCATGCGGGACGCGTGCCACTGGAAATGCTGGGCGGCTCGGCATTTCCGCCAATCGGCAAGCTGCCTTATCTGCTGACCCTGCCGCCCTACGGGTTTTACTGGTTCTTGCTTGCGTCGGAATCGAGGATGCCTGCCTGGCACGTTCCTGCACCGGAACCATTGCCTGAGCTGGCGACACTGGTCCTGCGCCAGGGGATTGCTGAAATACTGGAGACACCACGGCGAATGATCCTGGAAAACGAGGCGCTGACTGCCTACCTGCCGAAGCGGCGCTGGTATGCCGCCAAGCAGGAAAAACTGCGTTCTGCCCGCATCGCGATCGCCGTGCTGTTGCCGGTTCCGCAGGCATATGCAAACACCATGCCGACAATGCTCACGGAAATCGAGGCCGTGACATCCGCCGGCACCGAGCGCTACCAGCTGCCGCTCGGTTACGTCCGCGAAGAAGATGTGACGACGGCGCTGCCGCATCAGCTCGCGCTTGCGCGTGTGCGACGTGGCCGCCATACCGGCTTTCTTACCGATGCGTTTGCGCTCGATGTTTTCGCCGAGACGGTGGTGGAATCGATGCGTTCGCGGACATCGATCGCGACTGATGACGGCGAAGTGAAATTCATGCCAACGCCGGCCCTCGATGAAATCGAAGTCGGCGCAGAAGCCAGTGTGCGCCGTCTCTCTGCGGAACAAACAAACAGTTCGCTGATCCTCCAGGACCGGATGGTGATCAAGGTATTGCGGCGCCTGCTTCCTGGCGTGCATCCGGAAGCGGAAATGGGCCGGCACCTCACCGCCCTTGGCTATGCCAACGCACCTCGCATGCTCGGCGAAGTGACACGCATCGACAGGGAAGGCGTGCGCCATACCATGATCATGCTGCAACAGTATATCCATAACCAGGGCGATGCCTGGCAGTGGTCGCTGGATACCCTGGCGCTGTGGGTGCAGCAGACAACCGTCTCTGGCGCCGCAATGGCGACTGACGCCGCTGCCGGCATCTCGCACCCGGAGAGGGACCTGGCCCAGCTTTCCATCATGCTCGGCAAGCGCCTGGGTGAATTGCACGCCGCCTTGGCCGCGCCTGCCGACAATCCGGCATTTGCGCCGGAAGTGGCCAGTGAAGTGGATACGCGCGCCTGGGCAGCGGGAGCGCGCGCGCAAGTGGAAGCGGCCCTGGAAGTAGTGCGTGTCAATACGGCCTGGAGCGGGGAAGCGGAAGTCCGCCGCGCAGCGCACTTGATCGGGCAGCGCGAACAGTTGCTGGCAAAGCTTGACGCTCTTGCTGCGGCTGGAGTCGGGACGCTGCGTACGCGCATCCATGGCGATTTTCATCTTGGCCAGGTGCTGGTCGGGAATGGTGACGTGTATATCGTCGATTTTGAGGGTGAGCCGGCCAAGAGCCTGGAGCAGCGCCGCGCCAAGTCCAGCCCGTTGCGCGATGTCGCCGGTTTGCTGCGTTCCTTTGACTATGCTGCAGGGTTCGCCAGCAGGAATGGCCCGGCCGATCTCGATGAAGCCGCGGAATTGCGCAAGCAGCAAATCTTGCGCAGCTTCGCGCCGAATTGCCAGGACGCGTTCCTGCAAGCTTACCGTGAGGCGGCGTTTGCCGGGCCGCTGCAGATGCCGCCGGAAACCGAGCGGGCACTTCTGCAACTGTTTTCGCTGGAGAAGGCTGGTTATGAAGTTTGCTATGAAGCCGCACACCGGCCGGCATGGATTCCGGTCCCCATGAACGGCCTGGCAAAAATTGTTGATGAATTGCTGAGCATGCCGCAGGGAGAGAACGCGCATGAGTGAGCTTGTCGACGAATTGCACCAGATCGATTCCAGTGTGCTTGAAGCTGTCGTTTCCGGACGCCTGGCCGATCCGTTTGCCTTGTTCGGCCCGCACCGCGTGGGCGACAGGATGATCGTGCGCACCTTCCAGCCAGGCGCCATGGCCGTTGACGTTGTGGCGCGGGAGGCAGGCAACGATGCGGCCGGGACGCTCCTGTTCTCCCTTTATAATATCCGCCAGACAGGCCTGTTCGTCGGCGGTATTGCCGGCATCCACCCCGAGCAGGACTATCTCCTGCGCATTACCTGGCCTGCTACGGGCGGCATGGAGCACGTGCAATACGCCGAGGACCCTTACCGTTTCGGTCAACTGCTGGGAGACCTCGACCTTCACTTGCTGCGCGAGGGCACGCATCGCCAAATCGGCAGCTGCCTTGGCGCCAATCCATTGCAGATCGACGGCATCGGCGGTACGCGATTTGCCGTATGGGCGCCGAACGCGCAACGTGTGTCGGTAGTGGGCGACTTCAACCAGTGGGACGGCAGGCGCCACCCGATGCGGCGACGTCACGAGGCAGGCGTCTGGGAGATCTTCATGCCGCGCATCCGGAGCGGCATGCGCTACCAGTACGAAATTGTCGGCGTCAGCGGCGAAGTACTGACGCTCAAGGCCGATCCCGTGGCAAGGGCCACGGAACCGCCGCCATCGACTAAGTCAGTTGTGCCATCGGACATGCCATTCCACTGGAGCGATGAGGAATGGATGGCCAGCCGCGGCGCGCGTCACGATGCCGCTGCGCCCATCTCGGTCTATGAAGTACATGCCGGTTCCTGGCTGCGCATCCTCGAGGAAAACAGCCGCAGCCTGAGCTGGCATGAGCTCGGTGACCGGCTGGTGCCGTATGTCGTTGGCATGGGCTTCACGCATGTTGAATTCCTGCCGGTCATGGAACATCCGTTCGGTGGTTCCTGGGGCTACCAGCCGCTTGGCCTGTTTGCGCCAACAGCCCGTTTCGGGCCGCCGTCGGGCTTCGCCGCGCTCGTGGACCGCTGCCACGCGGCAGGACTGGGCGTCATTCTTGACTGGGTGCCGGCGCATTTTCCGGGCGACGCGCATGGCCTGGCAAATTTCGACGGCACGGCGCTGTATGAGCACCAGGATCCGCGCGAAGGTTTTCATCAGGACTGGAACACGCTGATCTACAACCTTGGGCGCAACGAGGTGCGCGGGTTCCTGATCGCCAGCGCGCTGGAATGGCTGGAACGCTACCACATCGACGGCCTTCGGGTGGATGCGGTCGCCTCGATGCTGTACCGCGACTACAGCCGCAAGGCTGGCGAGTGGGTGCCCAATGTCCACGGCGGCCGTGAAAATCTCGAGGCGGTGGCATTTCTGCGCGAGATGAACAGCGTCATCGCCCAGCGCTGTCCCGGCGCGATGATGATCGCCGAGGAATCTACGGCCTGGCCTGGCGTGTCGGCGCCGGTGGCAGACGGGGGACTTGGTTTTTCCTACAAGTGGAACATGGGCTGGATGCATGACACCCTGCGCTACATGGCCTATGACCCGGTGCATCGCAAGCACCATCATCACGACATGACCTTCGGCCTGATCTACGCATTCTCGGAACGCTTCATGCTGCCGGTGTCGCATGATGAAGTCGTGCACGGCAAGGGCTCCCTTCTCAACAAGATGCCGGGCAGTGATCCGGCTCAACGCCTTGCCAACCTGCGTGCCTACTTCGGCTTCATGTGGACCCATCCAGGCAAGAAGCTGTTGTTCATGGGGTGCGAAATCGCCCAGATGACGGAATGGAATCACGATGCCTCGCCGGACTGGAACCTGCTTGACGATCCGGCGCATAGCGGCACCCAGCGGCTGGTGCGCGACCTGAACCGCTTGTACACCAGCGACCCGGCCCTGCATTGCAGGGACAGTGTGCCGGAAGGATTCCGCTGGATTATCGGCGATGACAGCAGCAACAGCGTTTTCGCCTACCTGCGCCAGGGCCGCGAAGGCGATGCACCGCTGCTGGTCATCCTCAACATGACGCCGTTGGCCCGCGAAGCGTACCGCATCGGCGTGCCTGCGTTCGGCGGCGCGGCGCTGATGCGCTGGCGGGAAGTGCTGAACACCGACGACGTGAAATATGGCGGCGCAGGCATGGCCAATGGCGAGGCCTTGTCTTCGGAAGCGCAAGCCTCGCATGGCATGGCTGATTCGCTGGTGCTGCGCCTGCCGCCGCTGTCGGCACTGATTCTCAGGCCGGTCTGAGCATGGCGGCGCTCCATCTTCCGCTAGCGCCCGTCCAGGCAGGTTGGCCGCATCCCCTGGGCGCCACCTATGATGGTGAAGGCACCAATTTCGCCGTATTTTCAGCAAATGCGAGCGGGATGGAACTGTGTTTTTTCGACGACAGCGGACGCCACGAAATCGCCCGCTGCTGGCTTCCGGAGTGCACCAATGAAGTCTGGCATGGCTATTTGCCAGGCATATCCCGCGGCGCCCTGTACGGCTTTCGGGCGCATGGCCCATACCTGCCGGAGAACGGCCACCGCTTCAATCCGAACAAGCTTTTGCTGGATCCCTATGCCCGGCAGCTGAAGGGGCAGGTACGCTGGACGGAAAGCCTTTACGGCTACCGCTTCCAGTCGCCGCGTACGGATCTTTCGTTTGACCACCGCAACAGCGCGCCTGCCATGCCCAAGGCTGTCGTTACCGATACCTCCTTCAACTGGCATGGCGATGCGCGGCCCAATGTTCCCTGGGATCGCACGGTCATTTATGAGGCCCACGTCCGCGGATTGACGAAAACCGCCTTGCGAGTTCCCGCAAGCGATCGGGGCACCTTCGCCGGCCTTGCCAGTCCGTTCATGATCGATCATTTCGTCAAACTTGGCATTACTGCCCTGGAACTGCTGCCGGTGCAGGCGTTCCTGCAGGACCACCGTCTGGTGAACGCAGGAATGCGCAACTACTGGGGTTACAACACACTGGCTTACTTTGCTCCAGAGTCCCGCTATCTTGCCAGCGGCTCGCTCAATGAAGTGCGCCACGCTGTAAGGCAGCTGCATGCGGCTGGCATCGAGGTCATCCTGGATGTGGTCTATAACCATACCTGCGAGGAAAGCGAGCTGGGGCCAACCATTTCGTTTCGCGGGCTGGACAATGCCAGCTACTACCGTCTGCAGCAAGACAATCCGCGCCATAACGTCAATGACACCGGCTGCGGCAATACCCTGAACATGTCGCATCCGCGCGTGATCCAGATGGTGATGGATTCGCTGCGCTATTGGGTGCAGGAATTCCATGTCGACGGCTTCCGCTTTGATCTTGGCGCCACGCTTGGGCGCGAACTGCATGGCTTTGATCCCGGCGCAGGGTTTTTCGATGCGCTGCTGCAGGATCCTGTACTGGCCAGCGTCAAGCTGATTTCCGAACCGTGGGATCTTGGACCTGATGGTTACCAGGTAGGCAAGCACCCGCCGGGGATCGCCGAATGGAACGACCGGTTTCGCGACGACGTGCGCTCTTTCTGGCGCGGCGACGCCGGCAAGCGCGGCGTCATCGCCGGGCGCTTGCTGGGATCGGCAGACTTGTTCAACCACCATCGCCGCCGCTCCTGGGCCTCAGTCAACTTTGTCACCGCCCACGACGGCTTCACCCTGCAAGACCTTGTCAGCTACAACCACAAGCACAACGAGGCCAACCGCGAGGATAACCGCGATGGCAACAATGACAACCACAGCAACAACTGGGGCGTCGAGGGGCCGACCGACGACGCGGCGACCGTTGCCGTACGCGAGCGGGTCAAGCGGGCAATGCTGATGACCTTGCTGCTTTCCAATGGCACGCCGATGCTGCTTGGCGGCGATGAATTCGGCCGGACCCAGGCAGGCAATAACAACCCGTATTGCCAGGACACGGAAATATCCTGGTTCGATTGGCGGCTCGCTGACACGCCTGCCGGCCGGGCCTTGCTTAAATTTACCCGCCAGTGCATAGCGGCGCGTTTTCTGCTTCCGACGCTGCAGAGCGGGCGCTTCCTGAAAACCGGCTCGCACGCGCCGCATCATCTGCCCGATATCAGCTGGTTCGATGAAACCGGCGCTGAAATGACACCCGAGCGCTGGAATTTTGCCGATGGACGCCTGCTTGCCTTGCGCCGCGTTTCGCATGACTTGCACGAGCGGCCAGTTTCGGCAGCACTGTTTCTTCTGAATGCATTTTCCGAAGACCGGGAATTCCTCCTGCCGCAACCTCAACTGGACTGGCAGGTGCTGATCGATGCGGCAAAACCGTTGCAAGGCGGGGAACATGCACGCGTTCCTGAACATAACAGCATCAATGTTGCAGCCCATAGCGCAGTGTTACTGGTCGCCGGAAATGCCATCGTTTAAACCATCCTTCGGCGCGACGCTCGTTGCGCCAGGCCGCACCCGCTTCCGGCTGTGGGCGCCGGGTAGCAGCGAGGCGGCTGTAGCGCTTGAGGATGGGGCTGTCAGCAAAATGCTGCGGCTGCCCGACGGCTGGTTCGAGCTTGAAACGGATTGCAGCGCCGGGACCCGATACCGTTATCGTATCGACGGCGGCCTCGCGGTGCCGGACCCGGCTTCGCGCGCCCAGGCCGGCGATGTGCATGACGCCAGCATTGTCTGCGATCCCGCCGCGTACCTCTGGCAAAACACGCAATGGCAGGGGCGTCCATGGCACGAAACCGTCCTGTACGAATTGCATGCGGGTTTGCTTGGTGGCTTTGCGGGAGTCATGCGGCAGCTGCCGGTACTGGCCCGCCTCGGCATTACGGCAATCGAACTCATGCCTGTCGCGGATTTTCCGGGGCGCCGCAACTGGGGCTATGACGGCGTGCTGCCGTATGCGCCAGACGCCGCATACGGTACCCCAGACGAACTCAAGGCGCTGGTCGATGCCGCGCACGGCCTGGAGATGATGGTATTCCTGGATGTGGTCTACAACCATTTCGGGCCCGACGGCAATTACCTCGGCGCCTATGCGCCGGCGTTCTTTCGGGCGGATAGCCGCACGCCCTGGGGAAACGCCATCGACTTCCGCCAGCGCACGGTGCGCGACTTCTTCACGGAAAACGCCAAGTACTGGCTTGAAGAATTCCGCTTCGATGGCTTGCGGCTCGACGCCGTCCATGCAATCGCCGAAAAGGACTGGCTGCTGGAGATGGCGCAACAGGTGCGCGCCGCAATGCCGCCGCAGCGCCATGTCCACCTGGTCCTGGAAAACGACGACAATTGCGCCAGCTTGCTCCAACGTACGCCGCAGCGCCTGTTCGACGCCCAATGGAACGATGATCTGCACCATGCCCTGCATGTCTTGCTGACGGGCGAGCGGGAAGGCTATTACGCCGCCTATGCCGGGCAAGCTGAAGAAAAGCTTGCGCGCGGGCTTGCCGAGGGCTTCATTTTTCAGGGCGAGGCGCCGCTGTATCCCGGTGGGCATCCGCGCGGCGAGCCGAGTGCCCATCTGCCGCCGACGTCCTTCGTTTCTTTTCTCCAGAACCACGACCAGGTTGGCAACCGTGCATTCGGCGAACGCCTGTCCACGCTCGCCAGCCCCGACGCGCTGCGCGCCGCCATGGCCTTGCTGCTGTTATCGCCGCACATTCCCTTGATTTTCATGGGTGATGAGTATGGTGCGGCCCAGCCGTTTCTCTACTTTACCAGCCACCTGAATGCGGAACTGGCTGCGGCCGTACGTCAAGGGCGACGCAATGAGTTCGCACGGTTTCCGTCGTTTTCCGACCCCGGGAAGCGCGAAACAATTCCCGATCCCAACGCCGAACAAACTTTTCTGGACTCCATGCCTGCGTCAGCAGCTGGCGATACAAAGGACTGGCATGACTGGATCCGAAGCCTGTTGCAGATCCGCCGCGAACATATCGTTGCACGCCTTGAAGACGCCCGCGCAATCGGTGCCGGGGTGCTCGGCAGCGGGGCGGTCGAGGCGCGCTGGCGCATGGGAGACGGCGCGGTCCTGACGATTGCCATCAACCTCGGAAGGGATGCGGTGTCGCGCAAGGCCGCGAGAACAAGCCAGGATGTCCGCTCCACCATCCTGTTTGCCACCCATGCGAGCATCGCTGCAAGCCCGGACGCCAACTTGCCACCCCATGCACTCGTCGCCACCCTGGAGACTTCAACATGATTCCCACGCAGATTCTGACCCTCGCCCGGGCGGCCGGCCTCGAACCATCGTGGACCAATGCCTTCGGAGAGCCACGGGAAGTCGGCGAGGAAAGCCTGCGCACGATCCTTGAAGCGCTCGGATATCCCTGTGCAAGTGAAAGCCAGTACCGGGACAGCATGGCGCGGCTGGATGCATTGCAAAATGATGCTTCCTTGCCAGCGCTTCTGACTGCCACTGCCGGAAAGGTCATTCACCTTGGTGCGGCTGGAGGGACAGCCGGCAACATCTGCCGCATAGACCTGGAAAGCGGTGCGCACATCGAAGCGCGCATCCGTGACGACGGCAAAGGCGGGGGCGAGCTTGAACCGGTCGACGAGCCCGGTTATCACCAGTTGCATATCGGCGGCGCTGTTGCAACGCTTGCAGTCGCACCGCAGCGCTGCTTCGGGGTTGGCGATGCTGTCGGCAAGCTTTACCAGCGGCGCTGGGACGACCCGCGGCTATGGGGATTGGGTGTGCAATTGTATTCGCTGCGGCGCGCCGGAGACGGCGGCGTCGGCGATTTCACGGCGCTCGCCACGCTGGCGCAAGCGGCTGCCCGGCAGGGCGCCGCGGCGCTGGCGATCAGCCCCGTGCACGCCATGTTCAGCGCGGATGTAACGCGATTCAGTCCTTACGGACCTTCCAGCCGCTTGTTCTTGAATGCCTTGCACATCGACCCTGCAGCAGTGCTTGGGCAAGACGCAATGGCGCGGGCGCTGGCCGAACTCGGGCCGGATGCCGCCGCACGTTATGCGGCACTGGAAGAACCCTGCCTGATCGACTGGCCGGCAGCTGCCGCCTTGCGGCTGGCGTTGTTGCGCCGATTGTACGAGCGCTTTATCGCAGATGCAGGCAGTGAAGAATTCGAGGCATTTGTCCGGAAAGGCGGCAGAGCGCTGCAGGATCATGTGCGCTTCGAGACGCTCCATGCCTGGCAACTGGACCACGGCGGCAGCGGTGACTGGCGCACCTGGGCTGGCGGCTTGCGTGACCCGCGCAGCATGGCGGTGACGGATTTCGCGCGGGAGCACGAGCGCGAGACAAGGTTCCATGAGTTCCTGCAGTGGCAGGCGGCACGCGGCCTTGGCCTTGCGCAACAGGCTGCGCGTGCTGCCGGCATGCCGATTGGCCTGATCACCGATCTTGCCGTCGGCGCTGACAACGACGGCAGCCAGGCCTGGAGCCGGCAGGGGGAAATCATCAATGGCTTGTCCGTCGGCGCGCCGCCGGATGTACTCAATACGCGGGGACAGAGCTGGGGGCTGGGAGCCTTTTCGCCGCTGGCCATGAAAGCAAAGGGCTTTGGCGCCTATATTGAGATGCTGCGAGCGACGTTTGCCTATGCCGGTGGAGCGCGCATCGACCATGCATTGGGCCTGGGACGCATGTGGCTGGTGCCGGCGGGTGCGTCGCCGGAGCAGGGGGGCTATCTGCGCTATCCCATGCAGGACCTGCTGCGCCTGATCGCCCTGGAATCCTGGCGGCACCGCGCCATTGTCATCGGCGAGGATCTCGGCACGGTGCCTCCCGGTTTCGATGTCCAGCTTTCGGAGGCGGGCCTGCTCGGAATCAGGGTATTGCTGTTCCAGCAGCAGAACGGACGTTTCCTGCGCCCCGACGAGTGGCCCAAGCACGCGATTGCGACCACCACCACGCACGACTTGCCGACGATTGCGGGCTGGTGGCAAGGGCACGATATCACGTTGCGCACGCGGCTCGACCTGCTGATGCCTGGCCAGTCCGAAAGCGATGCACGCCTGGAACGCTCACGCGAGCGCGACGCCCTGCAGCAGGCCATGCATGCTTTCGAGGCCCAGACTAACGATACCGCCCTGGCGGCGGCAGGCGCCTCGGTGCCGCTGGACACGGCCGTGGCATTTGTCGCCGCGACCCCGGCGCCGCTTGCCATGCTGCCGATCGAGGATGCGCTGGGGCTGGTGGAGCAGCCCAACCTGCCCGGCACTATCGATAGTCATCCGAACTGGCGTCGCCGCCTGCCACTCCCGGTGGAGAAGGTGCTGGACGAGCCGCAGGTGGCAAGCCGCCTGGCGATCCTGAACAAGACCCGGACCTGCAAGGAAAAACCGTGATCACGGTACCGACCGCGACTGCGAGGCTGCAGTTGCACAAGGACTTCAGCTTTGCCCATGCCATCGAAGTCTTGCCTTACTACGCCGCGCTCGGCATCAGCCATATCTACTCATCTCCCATCCTGACGGCGCGCAGCGGTTCGACGCATGGTTACGACATTGTCGACCCGACCCGTGTCAACGCCGAGCTGGGCGGCGAGGCGGGCTTGCGCCTGTTTGTGGCCGCCATCCGGCAGGCAGGCATGGGATTGATTCTCGATATCGTGCCAAATCATATGGGTATCGGCGCCGAGAATCCATGGTGGCAGCACGTGCTGGAGTGGGGGGAAGAAAGCCCCTATGCGCGGTGGTTCGACATTGAATGGCATCCTGCCGACGAGATCCTGGACGGCAAGGTCATGGCGCCGTTCCTGGGGCAGCCCTATGGCGATGCGCTTGCTGCCGGCGAAATCCGGCTGGAGTATAACCCCACCCGCGGCAAATTCTTTCTTGCCTATTACACGCATAGTTTCCCGATTGCGCCGCCAGATTATCTGACTATATTGCAGACGGCAGCGAGCGAGCTGCTGCACCAGGCGGTGGCTGCCTTTGATGCGGGACGCAACGAGCAGGGCGTCCTGCCGCAGCAGAATGTGGACGCAGGAATCGCCTTGCTGCGCGAACTCGGCAGCAGCGAGGAGGGGCTTACCGCGATTCAGGCTGCGGTCGCCGCCTTTGCGCCCGACACTCCACAGGGCCGGGAAGCATTGCATTCCTTGCTGGAACGGCAGCACTACCGGCTTGCCTGGTGGCGCTGTGCCGCCGACGGCATCAACTGGCGCAGGTTTTTCGAGGTGACCGACCTGGTCGGCGTAAGGGTGGAGCAGGACGACGTGTTCGAGGCCACTCACGCGCTGATTTTCCGCCTTTATACCGAGGGACTGATTGACGGCGTGCGTATCGACCATGTCGATGGACTGGCCGATCCAGGTGCATATTGCCGCAAGCTGCGCAATCGCTTGCGGGCCTTGTCGTCGCAGCGCCCCACGGATCTGCCGCCGGCGCCTGCCTATATCATCGCCGAGAAAATTCTCGCGCATCAGGAATCCTTGCGGCTGGACTGGGAAATCGATGGCACCAGCGGTTATGACTTCATGGACCGCGCCGGCGCACTGCTGCATGACCCCGCTGGCGAGGCGCCCTTGTCCGCCTTGTGGATGCGATGCAGCGGACGCGCGCTGGATTTTCCCGCTGAAGTGCGGCAGGCCAGGCGGCAACTGCTTGCCAACAACCTGTCTGGCGAGTTCGAGTCGGCGGCACGTGCGCTGCATGCCGTGGCGCACACCGACCTGCGCACGCGCGATTTTTCTCTCGGTGCGATTCGCCGGGTGTACGCCGAACTGCTGACGCATTTTCCTGTTTACCGTACTTACGTCGACGACAACGGCGGCAATGAACTGGACCGGCAAGTCATCGAACATACGCTGGAATCTGCCAGGCAAAGCGTCGAGCGTACTGAAATCCCCTTGCTCGAGGTCGTCGCGTGCTGGCTGGCCGGTGATCCGCCGCGCGATCCCGATAATCCAAGGGTACGCTTCCTGATGCAGCGGGCAATTACCCGATTTCAGCAATTGACGCCGCCCCTGGCAGCGAAATCCGTCGAAGATACGGCGTTTTACCGGTATGGACGGCTGTTGTCGCGCAATGAAGTGGGCTCGGACCCCTGCCAGTTTGCCATCAGCATTGACGCGTTTCACGAAGCGAACCGGCAGCGTGCACTGCTGTTCCCGAATTCGCTCCTGGCGACTGCCACCCACGACCACAAGCGTGGCGAAGATCTGCGCGCGCGCCTGGCGGTACTAAGCGAATGCCATGCGGACTGGGAGGCGTGCGTACAGGAGTGGATGCAAATCAATGCCGGCTGCCGCCGCAGCGTGCCCGAGGAGAGCGGCGCGCCGCCAGCAGTCGCGCCGCATCCGGCAGATGAATTGATGCTGTATCAGATGCTGGCAGGTGCCTGGCCTGTTGGCCTGAAGTCAGATGACTGTGAAGGCGTCATGCAGTTTGCCGCGCGCCTCGAACGATGGCAAACCAAAGCCCTGCGCGAGGCCAAGCAGGTAAGCGACTGGGTATCGCCGAACGAAGAGTACGAGGCGGCGTGCCGAGAGTTCCTGTTTGCGATTCTCGACGGCGCCGCGCAACGGCCGTTCTTGGAGCGCCTTGCCGCGCTTATCGAGCGGATTACGCCAGCCGGCATCATCAACAGCCTGGCCCAGGCGGTGCTGCGCATGACCTCGCCGGGCATACCCGATCTCTACCAGGGGACGGACCTGTGGGATTTCAGCCTGGTAGATCCGGATAACCGGCGCGCTGTCGACCATGCCTTGCGCGCCGATTTGCTGCTGCAGTACGATTCCCCCATCACCGGCATGACAGGGTGGGAATCGGGATGGCTCAAGCAACAGATCGTTTGCCGCACGTTGCAATTGCGGGCAAGGGAACCGGAACTGTTTTTACGCGGCAGTTACGTGCCATTGCAAATCACCGGACCCCACGCCGGGCATGTCGTCGCCTTTGCACGCCGCCTGGAGGACCGGACCATACTGGTAATGGTCACGCACCTTGCCGCATCGCTTCTGGGTAACGCGCCGGTCCACCTGATACCCAGCGTTGCGTGGGAGGGTACCAGGGCCGCAGTGGGCGGGGAGTTGCCTAGTTGCTGGCAGGATATTTATACCGGAACCGTGATCACGACAGAAGCAGGCCTGCTCGAACTCGGTACGGTGCTTGCTCTGCTGCCGGTTGCGGTACTCGAATCCCGATGACGCGGCTTTTAACAGGATTGACCATGAAATCGCCGAACACCGGTTTCACGCAGTCACCCGGAAAATATTGATTTACATCATGCAAATTAAAATTTGCTATCGATAGAATAGGCTTTGACTAATATTTCAATTTAACAATTTTCTTCCGCCTGGCGAATATTCGCGGCATAAAGGAGCCATACATGCATAACCTGGAAAACGCGGCAATTGCCCTCGCAGAGCCGCAGGAAATTTGCCAGGAGGTGCTGCTCGAAAAATATGCCAAAGGCGATGAAACCGGCATCGAGCAGGTATTGCTGCGGGTCGCCACCGCCCTGGCGGAGGTCGAGGCGCCGAAACAGCGCAAGAAACATGCGGATGAATTCCTCTGGGCCATGCAGCATGGCTTTATCCCGGCGGGCCGGATCGGTAGCGCCGCCGGGACCGGGTTGCAGACGACCCTGATCAACTGTTTCGTCCAGCCTGTAGGCGATTCGATTACCGAGGCAGTGGGAGGCAAACCCGGCATTTATACCGCGCTGGCCCAGGCGGCGGAAACCATGCGCCGCGGCGGCGGGGTCGGCTACAATTTTTCCGCGATTCGCCCCAAGGGCGCGCGCGTCAAGGGCACCGGCAGCAGCGCTTCCGGGCCGATTTCCTACATGAAGGTGTTCGACCGCTCGTGCGAAACGGTGGAATCGGCGGGCGCCCGCCGCGGCGCGCAAATGGCCGTGCTGAATATAGACCATCCGGATATCTGCGACTTCATCACCGTCAAGCAGGAACGGGGCCAGCTGAACAATTTCAATGTTTCGGTCGGTGTCACGGACGAATTCATGCGCGCCGTGGAAGCCGATGCCCGCTTCGAGCTGGCGCATGTGGCCGAGCCGAACGAAGAAATCCGCAAGGCAGGCGCCTTCCAGCGCAGCGATGGCAAATGGGTTTACCGCACTGTGCCCGCGCGTGAGGTCTGGGACCTGATCATGAAAAGCACCTACGCGGCGGCCGAGCCCGGCGTGCTATACCTGGACCGCATTCAGCAGGAAAACAACCTGTCCTATTGCGAAGTGGTGGAAGCCACCAATCCCTGCGGCGAGCAGCCCTTGCCTGATTACGGCTGCTGCTGCCTTGGCAGCCTGAACCTGACAGCCTATGTCAAATCCCCGTTCTCGGACGACGCTGCATTTGACTACGACCTGTTTGCCCGCGTCACCCGCATTGCCGTGCGCATGCTGGACAACGTGCTGACGGCGACCCGTTGGCCGCTTGAAGAACAGTCCCGTGAAGCTGCCGCCAAGCGCCGCCTTGGCCTGGGATTTACCGGCCTGGGCGATGCATTGATCATGCTGGGCGTGCGTTACGATTCCGAGCAGGGGCGTGCGCTGGCCGATGAAGTGTCAAAAATGCTGCGCGACACGGCGTATGAGGCATCGGGCGAACTGGCGCGCGAACGCAAGCCGTTCCCCCTGTTCGACGCCGACAAATACCTGGCCTCGGGCTTTGCCTCGCGCCTGCCGGAAAAGCTCAAGAACGCGATCCGCGCCCATGGCCTGCGCAATTCCCACCTGACCTCGATTGCACCGACCGGGACGATTTCGCTGGCCTTTGCCGACAACGCCTCGAACGGTATCGAACCGGCATTTTCCTGGTTTTACAACCGCGTCAAGCGCATGCCCGATGGCAGCAAGAAGGATTACACTGTAGAAGACCATGCGTATCGCGTCTACCGGGCGCTTGGCCATGACGTGGAAAACCTGCCGGAAGCATTCGTCTCGGCGCTGGAAATCTCTGCCAAGGATCACATGCTGATGGTGGCGGCGGTGGCGCCGTATATCGATGCGGCGATTTCCAAGACCGTCAATGTGCCGGAAGATTATCCTTATGACGATTTCCAGGACCTGTACATGGAAGCCTGGCGCAAGGGCTTGAAAGGCATCACGACCTACCGCCCGAACAAGATTCTCGGCGCCGTGCTGTCGGTGCCGACGGCGACCAGCGCGCCGCAGCCGATCACGCTCTCCGAGCAGGACAAACGGATCGTGCTGACCGAAATCATGCATTCCCCGCCGCTGGCGTCCCTGCGCTGGCCGTCGCGCCCAGGCTTGCCTGCTGGCGCTTTCGCCTGGATCAGCGAAACCATTCGCACACCGCAAGGCGATTTCGCGATTGCCGTGTCCGACAAGGGCGGGGTGCCGTTCGAGGTATGGGTACTGGGCGGGCAGCCGCCGCGCGGACTGGATGCCATCGCCAAGACCCTGTCCACCGATATGCGCGCCAACGACCGCGGCTGGCTACGCAAGAAGCTTTCGATGCTCTCCAGGTGCTATGGCGATTCGTTCGAGATGCCGATGCCGCCGAATGGCCAAAGCGTACAGGTGCCCAGCGCTACTGCGGCGCTGGCCAGGCTGGTCGAATGGCGCTACCGGCAACTGGGCGCGCTGGAAAGCCCGGAGGGCGACCCCACGCCGGTGCTCGATGCGCTATTTTCGCCGCACGAGCCCAAGACGGGTACCGATGGCACGCTGGCCTGGGTTGCGGATGTCTGCAACCCTGCAACGGAAGACGATTTCGTATTGATGCTCAAGGAGCTGCAAATGCCTGACGGCAGCCGCCGGCCCTACAGCATGTGGCTGACCGGCGGCCATCCGCGCGCACTCGACGGCTTGTGCAAGATCCTGAGCCTGGACATGCGGGTCATCGATCCCGCCTGGATCGGCATGAAATTACGCAAATTGCTCAATTATGCTGAGCCGCGCGGCGACTTCCTTGCCCGCATTCCTGGCAGCGAGAAGCAAGCCAGCTATCCATCCACGGTGGCCTATATTGCCCAGCTGGTGATTCACCGGTACGCCATGCTCGGCATCCTGACGGAATCCGGCGCGCCGGTGCAAGCCATGGGTGTCGTGACGAATGAACCGGCGCATCCCGCCAGGACCAGTCCCACCATGGCGGGAAAGCTTTGTCGCGAATGTGGCAACACGACGGTGATCCGCAAGGACGGCTGTGATTTTTGTACGGCCTGTGGGGCAACGGGCACGTGCGGCTGATGCGCCGAAGTGGACTTGAATTGTTTTGATGCTGTTTGAATGTTTGAATTTGATCGTTTGTATTTTTTAGGAGATGAAAATGCGTCGTTCGATGTTGATGGTAATGTTATCGGCCAGCTTGCTGCCTGGTCTGGCAATGGCGAACGCCGACCTGGCCAAGTCAAAAAACTGCCTGGGCTGCCATGCAGTCAACAATAAAGTGCTTGGCCCTTCTTTCAAGGATGTGGCGACAAAATATGCCGGCCAGAAGGGCGCGGAAGACCAGCTCGTGCAAAAGGTATTGAAAGGCAGCACGGGAACCTGGGGGGCAATTGCAATGCCCGCTAATAATGTGACCGAACAGGAAGCCCATACATTGGTGAAATGGATCCTTGCAACCAAATAAGCCCGCAATAACAGACAAGGCCGGCCGTCCCTTGCATGGGGCGGCTTTTTTATGGTGGCGGGGATTTTACGTCTGGCGGTTGCGCTTCTGCGGAAATTTCCTTTTCTTGCAGGGCATCGTTTACCGAAGTGATCAAGTCACTTTTCACCTTGAGCCACCCTTCAAAGTCACCCGTCCATACGCGCAATTCGAATTCATAGGCATCCACGCCGCGTTTGATAAAAAGCACTTCCGGCGCCGGCGTCTCGAGCACCTTCTTGTTCCAGCGGCCGACTTCCAGCAGGGTTGCCTTGAGCCGGGCGACGTTGATATCCGGCTTGGTCACGACAGGTACCGAGATCTGATGCAACTGGTTGGATAGTGTCCAGTTAGTCAGTTTTTCTGAAATCAGCTTGCCGTTCGGGATAATGACTTCCGCACCAGCTGTACTTTGGATGACGGTGGCGCGGATACCGATGTGCTGGACACGTCCGACCATGTCGTCGATCTGGATGGTGTCGCCGATCTTGACTGGCCGCTCGAACAGCACGATCAGGCCCGAGACGAAATTGTTGACGATATTTTGCAAGCCGAAGCCGATGCCGACGGTCAGCGCGCCGGCCACGATGGTGAACTTGGTCATGTCGACACCGATTGCGGCAAGCGCCATCACCAGGCCGGACAGGAGTATCACGTAATGTACCGTCGTCGACAGGGCATAGGGCAGCCCGCGGTCGAGACGGAGCCGCGAGAATATCTCTTCTTCAAGCAGAAAGCGTGTCAAGCGTGAAATAGCATAGGTGAGCCAGAGGATCAGAATGAACAGGGCGACTTCGCTGACGGCGATTGTCAGGTTGCCGAGCTTCCAGGCGACATTCCATAATGACTCCAGCCAGGCGATGACCCGCTGCAGCAGGCCGGAGGTGAGCAGGGTGACGACGATCCAGAACAAGAATGCGATCCACTTCAGCCACTTGTTGATTCGCATGGCAATCTGCATCCGGTGCCGTTGCACACCTGCCAGAAACGACACGGGTGGCATATAAAGCAAGCCATGCACCAGGCCTTCCGCCGCGCTGCACAGCGCATACAGCAGCATGGCAGTGTAGGCGCTCGAGAGCATCGTGCGCAGCATCAGGTCCGCAAGCCTGGCGTAGCCGGATACCACCGCCGCGAGAATGATCAGCGACGCGAACAGGGTTATCCAGCCGCCATATTCAATGGCCTGCCATGCAATTTTATGGACGCGCCCTATGTCCTCGGACGCGGCCTGCCGCCGCCGCAACACCGGCAAGACGGCGAGGAAGACACCGAGCACTTCCAGCAACAGCAGAAATCGGTACACCCCGGGCAACGGTGTAAACAGCGCGCGCGCCTTGTCGGCCAGATAGAAAATCACGACGGAAAGAAGCAAGCGATAAATCGCCGGATCGATCATGCGGCGGGCGAAGATCACCAGCGGCACGGTCGAAAGAATGCCGATCAAGAGCCACACCGGATTCGGCGCATTCGGATAAAACCAGCTGCTAAGCAGCATCGCCACAAGTGTGGCGGTCACGATCGGCATGTCGAAGATTTTTTTATTCTCGCGTAATCCGGCATCGTCCTTGACGAGTTCGTTGACTTTCCTGCGCGCGACAGAAAGAAGTATGGTCAGCAGGACGAGAACGGATGCGTGCAGCGCAAACAGGCGCCAGGCGGACTTGAGATACCCGGTCAAGGCGGACGCCTGGGTGCCGATATGATTCAGGGCATTGGCGGAAAAGCTGTGGATGGATTCGGTCCAGAACGTTGCGCTCCAGAGCGGCGGCCCGTCGCGATATAAGAGTCGTGTAGCAGCGCGCTCGCTGGCGACGGTCAGAAGCTGGCGTATTTCCGCCAGCCGGGTGCCGATATCGGTCGCCTGGCCTTGCAGGGCCAGCACACGCGTGCGGTGTGCCAGGACGTTTTTTCTGGTCTCGGCCATGGCCGCGGCCAGGTCCTGTGCGCGTTCAAGAATATCCGGCGGAGCCCCCGCCTTGATCGCCGCATCGATGGTGGCTGTCCAGGTTGCGTCGAGCGCCTCAAGTTGCTTGAGGTCACGGTCGATCCGCAATGCGACGTCGGTGAGGTCTCGCAGCAGCGGTGAAACCCGCTGCTCGATATTGCGTAGCTCGTCATCGACGCCACGGATTGTTTCGAGTGAAAACGCGCTAGCATCCAGGCGCTGGAGGGCCTGCAGGCGGCCGGTGGTTTCGCGCTCGAGTCCAGGTAAAGCAGCGCTGGCGCTGGCGATTTCGGCCGCGCTGCGCTCGCGGCCTTCGATCTGGCGGATGGCCGCCATTCCTGCCTCGGCTTGCTGCGCGATTTCGCCGACTGCAACCGGCTGTGGCTTGGGGCCGGCCGGCGCAGCAGCAGTTGCCTGTCGGGGCGCAGCCGGGCCTATCCCCGTGCTCGGCAAGCCCTGCGCCAGCAGCAAGCCATGGCAGGACAGTGCAAGCACCAGGGCGGCGAGGGATTTCCTCCCCAGGATCATTAATGCGGAGTGCCTGCCTGTTGTTGGTGGGATTTGTCGTGGCGATAGCGGGAGAAGGGCATGGATGCTTTCCTCATGATTGGCGAGGCCTGGGTGAATGGGAAGCGAAGAATTGAATCAAGCGCAACGAAACAAGCGCAACCGGCGGTTAAGCACAGCGAAATTGCGCAAATGAAATCATGCGATCACGCCACGGCACCCTTGTGTGATGCATTGCACAATAGTTAGTTCCGGCCGCCCCCTGAGGAAATTCGGTGAAAAAATTTTGCGGGGGACGAATTATGTTGTAGAATTCGGGCTCTTCGAAACGCACGGCGCTTTGAAGAAACGCCTCACCACTGCGGAGTGGTAGTTCAGTTGGTTAGAATACCGGCCTGTCACGCCGGGGGTCGCGGGTTCGAGCCCCGTCCGCTCCGCCAGAAATGTCTCCATCGTCTAGAGGCCTAGGACATCACCCTTTCACGGTGAGTACCGGGGTTCGAATCCCCGTGGAGACGCCAATACCTGAAAAAAGTCCCGCAAGGGACTTTTTTCTTTTTGAGCCGCAGACAAATCCCTGGTGCGGCTATTGCCGGTTGATTTCAACGCGGCGCGCTTCGGCATCGTTGCCGCCGGCGCCGGTTTCGACGAAAGAGGGTGGTTGCATCCCCACGTCAGCTTCAGCAGCACCCGCGGCGATGAGCGCATCCTTGACCGCTTTGGCGCGGCTTTTGGCAAGCTCCTCATTCCTGGCGACGTCGCCGCTCTTGTCGGTGTAACCGGTAATCGCCACCTTCAGCTTGTCCCGCTTGATCATGTCCGCGACAGCGGCAATCGTCTTGCTGCCATCGGCGTCGACGGCGGCCGAGCCGACCGCGAAGTAGACCTTGGCGGGCATCGAGATCGCAGCGCTCGCAGGCGTCGGTGCGGACGTATGGGTCGGCTTGCCACTAAACATATTCCAGAGAAATAGCAGCACGGCTGCGCCAATCAGCCATGGCAACCAGCGCGACAAGCCTGATTTGGTCGCGACGGTGGCTGCTGTGGCGGCAGAGCTCGCCGCGCCACTGGCGGCAGCCGCCTTGCCGCCAAGTCCCCCGAGGAAGGCGGACGGGCTTGCAAAGCCGAGGGCGCCAGCCATGCGGTTATCAATTGCGCCTTGCAGGTGTGGTACCTGTCCGGCCAGCAGCGATGCCAGCGAACTTGCATTGAGCCCGTTCTCGCCGATGAATTTTTTCAAGACCGTCATGACCAATGGCACCGCCATGGCGATCAGGCTCGCCGCTGATGTCGTCTTGATGCCACTTGACGAGGCCAGCGTATTTGCCACCGCTGTGCTCTTGTCGCCGAACAGGGCTGGCACCAGGCTGCCGGTACCAGCCTTCAGCAGATTATTGATCCCGGCGCCGCCGGCGCCAAAGAGACCGGCGGGATTTGCCAGTGCGCTGGTATCGAGATTGGCGCCATTGAGCAGTGATATCAGGCCTGACGCGCCATCCGGTGTCGCACCTTTGCGTGTAATGACGCCAAGCACGGCAGGCAGCAGTGAACTCAGGGCGGACTGGGTCGCGCCAGGAGATTCGCCCAGAAACTGCCCGGCGAGATTCGAAAAATCGCCGCCCAGCGCCTGCTGGACGAGAGAGAGCAGATTCGCAGTCATGAAGGCAGTCTCCTGGAGGTGGCAAAAAAGCAAGGGAATCGATAACATATATGCGATCAATTTCCCGCGACCTTACATTTCTCAACTGTTTTGTCGAATTGCAGGAATCAGACAAAATTGCCATGCCTTGAATTTCTTTTCATCAGTAATTTTGCCTGGATGTGCGCTCGTACCAGGGTTGGGAAGCGTTCACGACCCGCACCACCAGGAGCATCACCGGCACTTCGATCAATACCCCGACGACGGTCGCCAGTGCTGCGCCGGAGTTGAAGCCGAACAGACTGATGGCCGCGGCCACGGCCAGCTCGAAGAAATTGGACGCGCCGATCAGCGCCGAGGGACAGGCGATATTGTGTTTTTCGCCGACCGCGCGATTGAGCCAGTAGGCCAGCGCCGAGTTAAAGAATACCTGGATCAGGATGGGAACTGCCAGCAGTGCGATGACTACCGGTTGTGCCAGGATGGCTTCACCCTGAAAAGCAAACAGCAGCACAAGCGTGGCGAGCAGCGCGGCGATCGACCATGGTCCAATCTTTGCCATTGCCGCTTCAAAAGCCGCCGGGCCTCGCGCCAGCAGTGCCTTGCGCCAGAGTTGGGCCAGGATCACCGGGATCACGATGTACAGCACGACCGACGTGACAAGCGTGGCCCAGGGCACGGTAATCGAGGAGATGCCCAGCAAAAATGCCACCAGGGGGGCGAAGGCAACGATCATGATGCCGTCGTTCAAAGCGACCTGCGACAGCGTAAACAACGGGTCGCCGCCTGTCAGCCGGCTCCACACAAAGACCATCGCCGTGCATGGCGCTGCCGCCAGCAGGATCAGGCCGGCTATGTAGCTGTCGATCTGCTCGGCTGGCAGCATCGGCGCGAACAGGTGGCGGATGAATAGCCAGCCGAGCAAGGCCATCGAGAAAGGCTTGACCAGCCAGTTGACGAACAGGGTCACGCCAATGCCGCGCATATGCTGGCGGACTTCGTGCAAGGCGCTGAAATCCACTTTCACCAGCATCGGAATGATCATTACCCAGATCAGCAGCCCCACCGGCAAATTGACCCTGGCGACTTCCATGCGGCCGACAGCCTGAAAAACACCGGGAAACACCTGCCCGAGTGCGATGCCGGCGACGATGCAGAGAAATACCCACACGGTAAGGTAACGCTCGAACACGCTCATCGGCGCGCCGGCTGCTTTTTTCATCGTAACTTCACATTGAGCTGACAAAACTATTTCCTTCCAATCGATTATCCAGAGTTGCACCTGCGGGTGGTCGCAACGACTTACACTTTCATTGCGCCGATGGCCTTGATTTCCTGATTGATGCTTGTATTTTCCATCGCATGCAGGGGCAACTTCACGAATGCATCGATGCGCTTGATGATCTGGGCAAAGACCTTGGCGAACAGCGCCTGCTTTTCTTCGTCACTGCCTTCGAGCGCAGCCGGGTCTTCATAGCCCCAATGGGCCGTGGCAGGATGTCCCGGCCAATAAGGGCATTCCTCGCCGGCAGCGTTGTCGCAGACCGTGATGATGAAATCCATCTGCGGAGCAGTTGGCAGGGAAAATTCGTCCCAGCTCTTGCTGCGCATGTTCTGGGTCGGGTAATAATGATCGAACGCCTTGATTTGTGCGATGGCAAACGGGTTAACCTTGCCGCCGGGACGACTGCCCGCGCTGAAGCCACGGAAGCGGCCCTGGCCGAGGATGTCCACCAGCGCTTCCGACATCACGCTGCGCGCTGAATTGCCGGTGCAGACAAAGAGCACGTTGTAGACCTTGCCGATTTCCTCGACGTTTCTCTTGATTGCCAGGCGCTCGAGCTTGCTGAGCGGCAGGCTCAGGAAGATATCCAGTCGGTTCTTGATTTCGCGGCATACCCGCGCAAATGCTGCCCGCTTGCTCGCATCATCGCCCTCGACCGCCGCCGGATCCTGGAATCCCCAATGTGCATTGACGGGCTGGCCCGGCCAGACCGGGCATGTCTCGCCGGCTGCCTTGTCGCAGACAGTGATGACGAAATCCATTTGCGGCGCGTCGGCTGCGGCGAACTCGCTCCAGCTCTTGCTGCGCAGGTTTTCGGCGGCGTAGCCAATGCGGCTTATTTCATCGATGGCGTACGGGTGAACTGCGCCAGCAGGATGGCTACCGCCGCTGTAAGCGCGGAAGCGGCCACGCCCAATGGAATTCAGCAACGCTTCTGCCATGATGCTGCGCGCCGAATTGCCGGTGCAAAGAAACAGGACGTTATAGATTTTTTCAGACATCTCAGGATCTTTCATGAATGTTGTGGGCCAGTTCCAGCAGCCGCTCGACCCCGACCGGTTCTTCCTGCATCAGCGGCACCAGCGCATAGCGTTGCGCATGGCGCGTGGCGACCGCATCGATTTCGCGCATCTCGTTATGTGCGCGCAAGCGCAGCAAGTGCGACTGCGGTCGTGCGGCGGCCACACTGTTGTTGATCACCCACGCCCAGGGCTCGATTCCCGCACGGCGCAAATCGGCTTGCAGATTGGCCGCTTCCAGCACCGGCGTGGTTTCCGCCAGCGTCACCAGCAAGACTTTGGTCTGCTTCGGGTCTTGCAGTTGCATCATCGGCGTGACGAAATGGATACCCTTGTCGCCCATCTGGCGCACGATCTCGCGGTGATAGGCGCCGGTCGCATCGAGCAGCAGCAGCGTATGGCCAGTCGGCGCCGTATCCATGACCACGAACTTCTTGCCGGCTTCGCGAATGGCGCGCGAAAACGCCTGGAATACCGCAATTTCCTCGGTGCAGGGCGAGCGCAGGTCTTCTTCCAGCAAGGCGCGTCCGGCATCGTCGAGCTTCGCGCCTTTGGTCTGCAGCACTTGCTGCCGATAGCGCGCAGTTTCGGCATGCGGGTCGATGCGGCTCACGCTCAGGTGTTCCAGCGAACCGGTGAGGGTTTCGGCCAGATGCGCTGCCGGATCGGATGTGGTCAGGTGGACGGGCAAGCCACGCCGGGCAAGTTCTACTGCGATGGCCGCAGCCAGGGTGGTTTTGCCGACGCCGCCTTTGCCCATGACCATGACAAGTCCATGGCCGTCCGCCGCAATGCCATCGACCAGGTTCGACAGATCAGGCGCATCGGGTGCCACGGCTTGTTCCAGGCTTGCAGCAGACGGGATGGCCTCAGGTGAAAGCAGGTGGCGCAAGGCATCGACACCGACCAGGTTAAACGGCTTGAGATCCACCCGGTCGCCCGGCAGGTCTTCAAGAACGACAGGCATGGCTGCGATAGCTGCCTGTTCGCGGCGGACAATTGCCGCGGCAAGCGGATCCTGTGCCACTTCGCTTGCGGGAAGGACGCCATTGATGACCAGGTACTGCTCCGAAAGTCCGATGGCAGCCAGCTCTTCATGCGTGCGGGCGGCTTCGCGCAGGGTGGATTGCTGTGCGCGTGCCACCAGCACCAGTCGCGTGCGGCGCGGATCGGCGAGGGCATCGACTGCCGCCTTGTATTGCGCGCGCTGCTTTTCAAGGCCGGCGAGAGGGCCGAGACACGAGGCATCGCCTTTGCCGGCCTCCAGAAAGCCGCTCCAGGCGCCAGGCAGTTGCAGCAGGCGAATAGTATGCCCGGTCGGCGCCGTATCGAAGATGATATGGTCGTAGCCGACAGTGAGCGCGCCGTCCGTCAGCAGCGCCGTGAACTCGTCGAAGGCGGCAATTTCAGTGGTGCATGCGCCCGACAGGGATTCCTCGATGCCCTTGACGACATCGTCGGGCAATACCCCGCGCACCGGATTGACGAGACGGTCCCGGTAGGCTTGCGCTGCCGCTTGCGGATCGATTTCCAGCGCGTGCAGTCCGGGCACGGCTGCAATGGCGGTGATGCGGTTGCCGATTTCCACGCCGAACACCTGGCCAACGTTGGAGGCCGGGTCGGTGCTGACCAGCAGCGTGCGCTTGCCGGTTTCGGCCAGGTGGATGGCGGTGGCGCAGGCCAGCGACGTTTTGCCGACGCCACCCTTACCGGTAAAAAACATGAACCGCGGCGGCGAAGTCAGGAAATGCATGGGTTCTCCAGAATTTTTTGTGGAATCGACCGGGATCGGTGGCTTGCCCGTGGCCGTCAGCAGCAGTTCGATCCGCTGCAGCTGGCACCCGTTGGCGCTGCCGCGACAGGCAGTGCGCTGATGCCGGCCCAGCGCGCCAGTTCGGCGCGGCGCGGATAACGGCCGGCCAGCGCCAGCTGGCCGTCGACCAGGATCAGCGGCAGCGCATCCTTGCCGGAGCGCTCCAGGAAAGCTTTGACGGTCGGGTGTTCCGCAAAGGCCATCGGCTGTTGTGCCAGGTTGAAGCGCTCGATCTGGGCGCCGTGCTGCTTGGCCCACTCGGCATCGGCAGAAAAATCCACCAGCGCCTGTTCAACCTCTACACCGCACACGCCGGTGCTGCAGCACATGGCGGGGTCATAAATCTGAATCTTGGTCATGCCAGCTACGCCTTATTGATGGGTCTCTGCAATGTTGTCCATGGCTGCCTTGAGGCCGGCCTTGTCATTTTCCAGCGTTTCCAGCGGCAGTGCCAGGAAGGCTTCGATGCGCGCGCGCAGGATGCGGTACGCCTGCATGAATGCCGCATCGATTTCATCATCCGTGCCGGTGGCGTGCGCGGGATCTTCAACACCCCAGTGCGTACGCAACACGGGGCCGAGGTAAGCGGGGCAGGTTTCGCCTGCGGCGCTGGCGCACACGGTGATGACAATGTCCGGCGTGGCCGGCAAGTTGTCCCAGGACTTGCTGAAATAGCCCTCAGTAGCAATGCCTTCTCGCGCCAGCAAGGCCAGCGAGCGGGGATGCACATAGCCGGCTGGCTTGCTGCCGGCACTCATGGCGTGCCATCCCGCCGGCGCCAGGTGGTTGAAGGTGGCTTCGCCGAGGATGGATCGGCAGGAATTGCCGGTGCAGAGAAACAGGACATTCATGGACGGGGCTTCCGGTTACATTAAAAAACTAAGCAAGTTCAAAAGGCGGCTGAAAATCGGGATTTTGGGCGAAGCCAAATCTCACCTGACAGCCGGTTCGGTGGCGCAATCGGTCTTGCAGACAGGAGAGCATGGATTGCCGCCGCAACAATTGGCCGTCAAAAATGCCATCAAGCCATTCATCGTGTCGAAATTGGCGCAGTAATAGACGAAACGCCCCTCCTGGCGGGACGTGACCAGGCCGGCGTGGGAAAGCTCCTTGAGGTGAAAGGACAGGGAGGAGGGCGGCACGCCAATCTGATCGCTGATCTTGCTGGCTGCCAAACCTTGGGGGCCCGTCTGCACCAGCAGGCGAAACACGGCAAGACGCGATTCCTGTGCAAGTGCCGCCAGGGCAGTGATAATGTTTTTGGTTTCCATCTTGAATTCCCGCATTTCGATTCTATAATTCGATAATAGTCGAATTATCGGATTAATGCCAGTGGCACGCGATGATCCACAACGAAAAGGAAGACCCTTCGATGACAACAGACAGCAAGGAAGCGGTACTCACGGCCACTTCGACGTGCAATACGGCAAGTTGCGGCAGCACAGTGGCAGAAGCATTGAATCAAGGATGTTTTTGCGTCAGCCTCGACAGTGGGGTGCTGCGCGCCGCACTTCAGTCAACGCTGAAGCCGCCATCCACGCCGCAGGAACCTGACCTGTTTGCCTTGATCGAGCAGCGCTGCCCCTATGTGTTTTCCGCTAACCCGGTGTTCATTTCACGATCGCATGTCCGCCAGATGGAGCAACTGGTGCAGGCAATCGAATCGGTCGCGGATCTGCCCGCCTACCGGACCCAGGTGCTTGCGGGCGCCCCCGAAATTGCCCGCCAGGCGCCCAACGCTGCTAAAGGAGTCTTTTACGGCTATGACTTCCATCTGCATGAAGAAAGTATCGCCCTCATTGAAGTCAATACCAATGCCGGCGGCGCGATGCTCAATGCTGCGCTGGCGCGGGCGCAGCGCGCCTGCTGCGATGCAGTGGAAAACATGCTGCCGGCGCTCGATGCGGCGCAACTGGAAAGTCGTATCGTCGAGATGTTCCGGAACGAATGGCGCCTCGGCGGGCAGTCCCGGCCATTGCAAACCATTGCGATCGTCGATGAACAGCCGTCAGAACAATACCTGTTTCCAGAATTCCTGATGTTTCAGCAGCTTTTTCGCAGCCATGGCCTGGAGGCCCTGATTGCCGATCCGGGGCAACTGGTATTTCGCGACGGCGCGCTTTGGCATGGCGCAACACGGGTAGACCTGGTGTACAACCGCTTGACGGATTTCATGCTGGAAGCGCCGTCGAGCGCGGCCATCAGCGCGGCTTACGCTGCCAATGCGGTGGTGCTGACGCCGCATCCGCAAGCCCACGCGCTGTTTGCGAACAAGCGCAACCTTGCGTTGCTGACTGACCCGGTGCGACTGGACGCCCTTGGCGTTGCCAGACCGGTGCAGGAAATCCTGCTCTCCGGGATCCCGCGCACGGAAATCGTCGACCCGGCGCAGGGCGAACGCTTATGGGCCGAGCGCCGCAAGTTGTTCTTCAAGCCTGCCGCAGGCTACGGCAGCCGCGCGGCGTATCGCGGCGACAAGCTCACGCGGCGGGTATGGGAGGAAATCCTGGCAGGCGACTACATCGCGCAGGCAATCGTCGCGCCTGCCGAGCGCTCCACCGGGCCGGATGCGGCGGCACAGCGGCTCAAGTTCGATATCCGCGCCTATGCCTATGATGGCGCCATCCAGTGGCTGGCGGCTCGGCTCTACCAGGGGCAGACGACAAATTTTCGCACCCCCGGCGGCGGTTTTGCACCGGTATATTGCCTTGACCTGTAGCTTTCGGGGGCTGGCCGCTAGAATTCGCCACCCGGTGTGCGTGGCTTTTCGAAACCATCGGCGATCCAGGCTGCCGCACTGGTCGGTGTCAGCCTGAATTCTGCCGCGACGCGCACCTGCGCGAGCTGTTCGGCCGCTTCATTGCAGGCGCTCAGGAGGGCGTAAGGGTTGTCCTCGTCAGGTACGATATCCAGGGTCACCTTGGTGGTTCGGGCGTCGGCAGTGATGTAGACGCACTTGTGCAGCATGGCATGACGCTGCTGCTCGTGCCTGCGGATGACTTCCGAAGCGGTCTTGACCAGGGTGGAAAATGCCGGCGCATCCAGGGGCTTGGGATTCTTCTTGTCGCGGCCCATGGTCCAGGGGCCGACCAGGGCTGGTTCGGATTCGCCATCGCGCGTCATGGCGACTGCCCAGCCGTCGTCGTCCTCGTTCTTGATGACGCGGGCCGTCCAGCCATCGTCGCACCAGAGGCGCGCTTCATGGATTTTTGGTTCGACTTCGACCAGGGCGACATCGTCTTGCAAATCCAAATCAATATCAAACAGAGGCATGTTTTCCATAGAGTGAGAGCTCGCGAATGAAATAAAGTTGGCGGGTTGGGCAGCTGACGCCTATTATACTGTATGGATATACAGTTTGAATGTGCGGGTGATCAAAATGCGCATGTACGTCGTCAAAACAGATCATGGCTATCTTTATCCCTTCCGGGGGGCCGTGTCATTTACGGACAATGAGTCCCATGCCGGGCTTTTTCTGCAGGCAGAGGAAGCGCATGTCATCGCACAAGTGTTTGGCTATACCGAAGAAAGGTATAGCGTCATTGCCGTCGAGATCGCCGAGATGCGACAAGACTCTGTAAATATTAATACTTAAAAACAGAGTGTTAGCCGTTAAAGCTTAAGTATGGCATTAGGTTTTATTTGTGCTCGCCATCATCCCCTGAGAGGCGCTTCCACGTCGTCTCGCCATGGCAAATGAGTTTCATTAGTACAATATAGGTCTTGCAAGCGCCTGCATATCGGCAGCAATCTCCCGCGCAACACCCCGATGCTTGACTCGGCAAAGCCTTGACCTGGCCGAGAAATGGAACTGAATGGAACATAACATACCGCTGATTACGACCATTGCCGCCGGCTTTGGCATCGCCCTCATTCTCGGTTTTGTGGCCGAACGCCTCAAGATTCCCGCCCTGGTTGGCTATCTGGTGGCTGGCATCATCATTGGCCCAAGCACGCCAGGCTTCGTGGCCGATGTGCACCTGGCATCGCAATTGTCTGAAATCGGCGTCATGCTGCTGATGTTCGGCGTCGGACTGCATTTTTCCCTCAATGACTTGCTCGCGGTTAAGCGGATTGCCGTGCCGGGCGCAGTAGTCCAGATGAGTCTGGCAACCGTTCTTGGCATGATCGTGGCCTGGTGGTGGGACTGGACCTGGGGCGCCGGTCTGGTGTTTGGCCTGTCGCTGTCGTGCGCCAGTACCGTGGTGCTGCTCAAGGCACTGGAAGCGCGTGGCGTGCTCGAAACCATGAACGGGCGCATCGCCGTCGGTTGGCTGGTCGTCGAGGATCTGGCAACGGTGCTGGTCCTGGTGCTGCTGCCGCCCCTGGCCGGCGTGTTGGGCGGCACGGTGGTGGCGGAAGCCAGTGCAAGCAAGCCGTTGTGGGCAACCATCGGACTGACGCTACTGCAGGTGGCGGCCTTCATCGTCCTGATGCTGGTGGCTGGCCGCCGTGTACTGCCCTGGATGCTCTGGCACATCGCCCGCACGGGCTCGCGCGAACTGTTCACCCTGTCGGTGATTGCTGCTGCCATCAGCATTGCCTACGGCGCTGCGCAATTGTTCAGCGTATCGTTTGCCCTCGGCGCCTTCTTTGCCGGCATGGTGATGCGCGAATCGGAGTTCAGCCACCGTGCCGCGGAAGAGTCCTTGCCCTTGCGCGACGCCTTCTCCGTGCTTTTTTTCGTGTCCGTCGGCATGCTTTTCGAGCCCGCGATCCTGCTCGAAAAGCCCTTGCAGGTGCTGGGTGTCGTGGCCATCATTATCTTCGGCAAGTCCGTCGCCGCGCTGGCGATTGTCCTGGCATTCCGCTATCCCCTGAACACCGCATTGACGGTATCGGCCAGCCTGGCGCAGATCGGCGAATTTTCTTTCATTCTGGCCGGCCTCGGCGTCACGCTCGGCTTGCTGCCTGCCGAAGGGATGAGCCTGGTGCTGGCTGGCGCCTTGATTTCCATCGCCTTGAATCCCGTCCTGTTTTCGGCTGTCGAGCCGTTGCGCCGCTGGATTCTTGCCCGCTCCGAACTGGCGCGTCACCTGGAACAGCGAGGTGATCCCTATGCCGAACTGCCGATGTCGACCGAGCGCAAGTATCTGGAAGGCCAGGTCGTGCTGGTAGGCTACGGGCGCGTCGGCAAGCGCATTGCCAGTGAACTGGTGGCGCGGGGCATCCCCTATGTGGTGGCGGAGCAGAACCGCGAGCTGGTAGAAATCCTGCGCAAAAATGGCGTGGTTGCCGTATCAGGCAATGCCGCCGATCCGGCGGTGCTGATCCAGGCGCACATTGCCAATGCGGCCATGCTGGTGGTAGCCACAGCCGATCCGCTCAATGTGCGGCAAATGGTCGAGACGGCGCGCACGCTCAACCCCGGCATTGAAATCGTCTTGCGCACGCATAGCGAGGAAGAGTCGCAGATGTTGCGCAAGGAGGGGATCGGCACGGTGTTTTTTGGCGAGGAAGAGTTAGCCAAGGGGATGAGCAGCCATGTCCTCGAACGTTTTGCGCCGGCGGTGGCGTAAGCATTTGGATAGTCTCAGGTAAGCGGCATGCCTGGCGCCAGAAAAAGGCGCAGTTATGTGCCTCTAGCCAAGTATTTTACTTCCGGCACAGCTGTTGCGAGGGAACGCTATAAGAATTCAATGGCGTTTGTCGGATGTCAAAGGAGGCGTAAGGGACTGGCTCGGCCAAAGGAATATCCTGCGACACTTGACTAAGACATTCATCCCGACGCGCCGGAGGCAAGTCGTGGCGCCGTTGGCGACATACCGGTAGTGCCGTCGTTTCACAGTGAGTGAAGGGGTTACCTGATGACTGAGCTGCCTAATGCCCTGCTGCTGGCACGTATCCAGTTCGCCTTCACGATAAGTTTCCATTTCCTTTTCCCGGCGATCACCATCGGACTTGCCAGCTATCTGGCCGTGCTCGAAGGCCTGTGGCTGAAGACGGGAAGGGCCGAATACATGGATCTCTTTCGCTACTGGATAAAGATCTTTGCGCTGGTATTCGGCATGGGTGTTGTCTCCGGCATTGTCATGTCGTACCAGTTCGGCACCAACTGGGCGGCATTCGCCGACAGGGCCGGACCCATCATCGGCCCGCCCATGGCCTATGAAGTCCTCACGGCTTTTTTCCTGGAAGCCGGCTTTTTGGGCGTCATGCTGTTCGGCATGAACCGTGTCGGCAAGGGGTTGCATTTCATGGCCACGCTGATGGTCGCCATCGGCACCTTTATCTCGGCTTTCTGGATTCTGTCGGTCAATAGCTGGATGCAAACGCCTGCCGGCTATGCCATGAATGCCGAGGGCCAGTTCATCCCGGCGGGCAGCTGGCTGCACATCATTTTCAATCCCAGCTTTCCCTACCGCCTCGTGCATACTGTCTCGGCGGCGTATCTCACCACTGCATTCATCGTGGCGGGCGTGGGCGCTTGGCATCTGTTGCGCAACCGCGAGAATGGCCATTCCCGCATCATGTTTTCCATGGGGATGTGGATGGCAGCCATCGTTGCTCCCATCCAGATCGGGCTTGGCGACCTGCATGGCTTGAATACGCTCGAACATCAACCGGTGAAGATCATGGCCATGGAAGGGCATTATCAAAGCCATCCCGAGGGCGCGCCGCTTATCCTGTTCGGATTGCCGAATGCCGCCGAGAACCGCGTCGATTATGCGATTGAAATTCCCAAGCTGTCATCACTCATCCTGAAACACGACCTGAATGCGCCGCTGGCGGGGCTTGATACCATGCCGGTCGAGAACCGCCCGCCTGTCGCGATCGTGTTTTGGGCCTTCAGGATCATGGTGGGCCTGGGCTTCCTGATGGCCGGGATCGGCATGCTCAGCCTGTATGCGCGCGTGCGCGGCACGCTCTATACCTGGAAGCCGTTGCATCGTTTTGCCTTGATGATGGCGCCGTCCGGTCTGCTCGCAGTGCTGGCCGGCTGGGTGACGACCGAGGTCGGGCGCCAGCCCTGGACAGTCTACGGCTTGATGCGCACCGCCGAATCCGCCTCGCCGCTGGCTGCGCCGGCGCTGGCGGCTTCGCTGGCAGCATTCGTGGTTGTCTACTTTGTCGTCTTTGGCGCCGGTGTCCTCTACATCCTGAAGCTGATGGCGAAGCCGCCGCAGGCGCACGAGACGGCTCCGCCGAACATACCGGTGCGCAGCGCAGGCATTACGCCCGGGCCGGCGCTCAAGCCCGATTTCATCCAGCACAACTAGGAGGCCGGCGCAATGGACATTGACCTCGCCATGGTCTGGGCATTCATTATTGTGTTTGCCGTCTTTGTCTACGTGATCATGGATGGATTCGACCTCGGGATTGGCATTCTCTTCCCGTTCTTCAAGGTGGGGCATGACCGCGATACCGCGATGAACAGTATCGCGCCGGTCTGGGACGGCAACGAGACCTGGCTGGTTCTGGGCGGCGGCGGCTTGCTTGCCGCCTTTCCGCTCGCCTATGGCGTCATCTTCTCCGGCCTGTATGCGCCCATCATCGCGATGCTTCTGGCGCTGGTTTTCCGGGGCGTCGCCTTTGAGTTTCGCTGGCGTGATCCCGCGCACCGGGCGGCATGGGACCTGGCGTTTACCGGAGGATCCTTTATTGCGGCGCTGTCGCAAGGCGTTGTGCTGGGCGCGCTGCTGCAGGGAATCAAGGTAAGCAACCGTACTTATGCAGGTGGCTGGTGGGACTGGCTGACACTGTTTTCAATTCTTACCGGAGTCGGGGTCGTCATTGCCTATGCATTGCTGGGCGCGACCTGGCTCATTCTCAAGACCGAGGGCGGTATGCAACGCCAATGCGTGCGCCTGGCCTGGCGGCTGGGCGCGGCGACGCTTGCCGCCATCATCATTGTCAGCATTGCCACGCCGTTTCTTGCGGGCGCCTATTACGAGCGCTGGTTCTCCTATCCGAACATTCTCTTCGCCGGGTTCGTGCCGCTTCTGGTTGGCGTCGCCAGCCTGGCATTCGTACGCAGCATGAGGGCAGGGCGCGAACTGGCGCCTTTTTTGCTCGCGCTGTTTATTTTCCTGCTGTGCTTCGTCGGACTGGCAATCAGCATCTACCCCTTTGTCGTCCCGGGTGCCGTGACCATCTGGGAAGCCGCAACCCATCGCAGCAGCCAACTCTTCATGCTGGTTGGTACGGTCATCATCATGCCGCTGATCCTGATCTACACCGGCTGGTCTTACTGGGTCTTTCGCGGCAAGGTGCGTGCCGAAGGCTACCACGCATGAAATGGCGAAGGATCCTGTCGCCACGGCGCGAGGATATGCAGTCACGCCATCCATCGCCGCTTTACGTGCGCCTGCTGTGGATGGCCGCGATCTGGGCCGGCAGCGTCATCGCGCTGCTTGCCGTGGCAGGCCTATTGCGCCTGGTGATGCGGCAGTGATGTCGCCTGCGCCTGGGCTTGAAAAGCAGGCGGCAATTCGCGCCCAACGGGTATTCGCCCTGAAGTAGAATTGCGACATGCATCTTCTCACAGCCAAATTGCCGTTGCAGCGTATCGACAAGGCATGCCCCAGGCGTTTGCCCATCCTCAGGGCATCAGCACGGGCATGACATCGATCAGAAAATCGCCTCCGCCAGTCTGGGTCATGCTTGCCACCGGCTTGCTGGTGGTCGTGGTGGCACTGGTATTCGCCCGCCTGGCTTACGGGCTGATCCTGCCGTTCATGCGCGAGAGCCTGGGGCTCAATTATCAGCAAGCCGGCAATCTCGGAACTGCTGCCGCATTAGGCTACCTTTGCCTGATCATGGCGTCGGGTGTTTTTGCCGCACGATGGGGCGGTCAGATCACCATCGTGATCGGCGTGCTTTTGACGGCCATCGGGTTTTGCGGATTAAGCCTCAGTTCGCATTATCTATTGCTGGTCGTATGGATGACCCTGCTGGGCTTCGGTACCGCGTTTTCCTATACCCCGACGATATCGCTTCTGGTCGGCTGGTTTCCGCAGCGGCGCGCAGCGGTCATCGGCGCCGTCAACAGCGGCGCAGGGATTGGCATGCTGCTGGTCGGCGCCATGGTCCCCTACCTGCAGGGAGCCTTTGGCGATAGTAGCTGGCGGCTGGCCTGGGGCATCTTTGCACTGGCTGGCATGCTGACTGCAGCGGCCGTGCTGCTCTTCCTGCCGAATCCGGCCGCGCCGGATGCCGTCCAGCAGCAACGCACGGGAATCAAGGCCATTTACCGCAACCGCGAAGTCATCCGCATTGGACTTCTGTACGCCATCATTGGCAGCACCTACGTCGTGCAGGCGATTTTCATGTACAGCTTTGCGCTTGCTGGCGGGCTGAGCCCGGTCGTTGCGGGACGCCTGGCGGCAATGTCCGGCATTCTTTCCATTTTTTCCGGCCCGCTATGTGGCGCGCTTGCCGACCGTTTCGGCCGTCGCAGGGTGATCCAGTTGCTGGTATTTGCCGACCTTATTGGCACCGGCATTCCACTGCTCTGGCCTGGCCTGCCTGGCTTTGCCTTGCATTACATCATTATCGGCGCGACGATGTCCGGCCTGTTTACCGTCGTGCTTGCGACCACCACCGAGGCGGTGAGCGCACGGGAGGCGTCCATTGCTGTCAGCTACGTGACGATGTTCTATGCGGTTGCCCAGCTGATTTGTCCGGCTGCCGCCGGCCTGGTGATCGAGCGCTCAGGCGGGTTTTCCAGCGCCTTTACTGGAAGCGTCGTATTGATTGCCGTGGCGTTTATACTGAGCTGGCACATGACACCCGACAGGCTGGGCGGCTCGCAGCCGGCAAAAATAATGTAGGCGTTGTGCCGGCAAACGCTTCGGCCGCCACGGTCATGCATCGGCCACGGGCGTCAACCCGAAAGGGTAGGGGGACTTGCATTCACTCTGGCGCACGATCTCCTGCAATGCCGTTTGCAGCATTTCTTCGAGTACAGGATGGTAAAAGGGCAATTGCAGCAGGCTTGCCGCAGTTTCCCGTCGCTGGATTGCCCATGCCAGCAAATGCGCAAGATGCTCGCCGCCGGCGGCAACCATGGCGCCCCCCAGCAATTGACCGGTGCTGGCGTCTGCGTACAGGCGCAACAGGCTTTCCGCACCGTCGAGGATCACTGCGCGGCCGTTATCACCGCCATCGGCATTGCCGATAATGATGCTGTCCGCATCCAGTGTGTCCAGCCGGGCGCCGACACTGGCTACATCCGGATCGCAGAATGCGATCGCGAGCGGCACCTTGCGCTGGAATCGTACCGGCGTGCCGGATATGCCATGTGCGGCGTTGTAGCCAGCAATGCTGCCTTCATCGGCGGCCTCATGCATCAGGGGACGGTCGCTATTGGCGTCGCCGGCAATGAAAACCGGCAGATCGCCTATTTGCATGGTCTCAGGATCGAATGCCGGGATGCCTTGCTCATCCAGCGCAAAACCAGCCGCGGCCAGGTTGAGTCCATCGACGTTCGGCCGTCGCCCGAGAGCCGCCAGCAACATCTCGACCTTGGCTTCCCTGTCGCCAGCACGCAGCATTACGCCATTTCCATGCGGCTCCACGCTCGTCTTTTCGCCCAGCCAAAGTGGCAACTCCTTGCCGAATCGCTCAAACGCCCGCTCGGCGATCACGGGATCGATGATGCCGCCAACCGTTGAGGCGAGGTCCGCGCCGACCACCCTGACCCCAAGGCGGGCAAGTGCCAATCCCATTTCCAGGCCGATAGCGCCGAGCCCGAGAATGCCGATGGAGGCGGGCAGAATGTCGAGCTCATACAGCGCATCGGTACTGATGGTGCGTGATCTGACCGGCTCCAGCCAGTCCGGCATTACTGGACGCGAACCGCTGGCGATGACGACCGATCTCGCCCTGACCAGGGTGGCCCCGCCGGGACACGCCACCTCCAGCAGCGTTGGTTCCAGAAAGCGCGCGCGACCGTCCAGCAGCTTTTCACCGGCGGTGCTGCGTGCCTTGTCGGCGGCGCTGGCAGTAAATCGGTCGCGATGCCTGCGCAATGCCTCCCAGGTCAGGCGCAAATCGATACGCAGTTGCTCCATGCCGGATACGCCGATGGCGGCGAAGTCCTTGCGTGCAGCCCATTGGGCGCCCGCATGCAAGGCGACCTTGGATGGCATGCAACCGACACGCGCACAGGTTGTGCCCAGCGGGCCGCAATCGATCAGAACGAAATCCTGGTGAGCGCGGCGTACCTCGCGCAGGGCGTAAAGGCCGGCGCTGCCCGCGCCAATGATGGCAACGTCGGTTTGCAATTCTTTAGCCATAGCATCTTCCGATCTGTCGGTTACGTCCACTGGTGAATGCAGTCAGCCAGATAGCGTAGCGCGTTCGGTAAGACCCCACCCGAACAGTCCCGCCAGATCTTGATCCATTTCACACATTATGACCATGCGCGGGAAAATGCCCGGCAAGACCTGGACAGTGGCGCCGGCACTCCCAACCCGCCTGGAAACCGGGATCCTGGCGTAGCGGCGCGCCCGCCAAAGCCAAATACCCGCGTAATGAAGCACCATTCTCCTATACAATAAGTGACTCTTTTAGCATTGAACTTTAACCAGCCGCATCATGCGTCATCCGAAAAGCGCTGCAGATTTTTTGCAAAATCAATGCCTGGCGCTTGGCGCCTTTATCAGGGAAAACGCTGATGCCATTATCTTGCGATGGGCCGTAGAGTCATTCGCCGAACCAACTCAAGCCAGCCGGTCAATCCAGGAACGTTTGCATGCCGAAGTGAAGGCTTTACTGGATGCGGTAGCCGGATACCTGCCGGGTAGCGAGATGCGGCAGGACCAATTCGCACTCGGGGCAGTTTCCCTGAACATTTCCGCGGAGCGCTGTGCGGTCAGTCATTTGACCAATGGCCTGACGGAAGCCCAGCTGGTTCTGACGTTTCAGTCATTGCGAAAAGTCGTGCTGCAGCTTTGGATGGAAAGTCCTGGCGTCAGCGATTTGCACATGCTCGAAGCGATAATGCGTGCGAATCAAGCCTTCGACAATGCATTGTCTGCCGCCGTGGACCATTACAGCCATATCAAGGACCGGTGTCACGGGCTCTTCCTGAAGACGCTGGCGCATGACTTTCGCAATCATCTTGGCGGACTTGAGCTTGCGGCACGAATAATGCAGCAAAACACAAGCCATCCCGCCGGCGGACTTCACAAGATCGCATCCAGCATGAGCCGGTCTGTCGACAATGTGATGAGAGTCGCGGCCGACATCCATGATGTCGGTAATGTGCGCGAAGGGCAGGGAATATCGGTCAAGCCGGTCAAACTCGACGGGGCCGCATTGTGCCGGAAGCTGGTGGAGGAATTCCTGGCGCGCAATCCGGATCAGACGATAGTCCTGGAAGCCTCCGGCCCGCTGACCGGCGCCTTTGATGAGCCAAGATTAACACAAGCGTTTTCCAATCTGATCGCCTATGCCGTGCGTTACTCAGCCAAGGGAAATCCGGTGACGGTCAGGCTGCAGGCCGAGCCCGGATCGCTGGTGTTTTCGGTGCGCTATCTTTCCGAACGCCCGATAGCGGGCGAAACCGAAGCGATGTTTGCCCCAATGCGCCGGTATGCTGCTCACGTGCTGACGAAAAAAGGGCCGATATCCGAGCTCGGCATGCACTTGTATCTGGCGCGTGAAATCATCAATGCACACGAAGGCGAACTGAATGCAATCGCCGATCAGGGCGGGATCAGGTTTGAAGCGCGCCTGCCGCACGGCGCGAACCCATGAATTCAAACCTTCATGTCGTTTGCAACGATCTTTGCCAGGACTTTTTGCAATAGCTCCAGGTCATAGGGCTTTGGGAGCGATGCAAACTGGTGCTTGAATTCGTCTTCTCCAATGGCGCCAATGCCCGAGGAGAAGATTATTTTCAAATCGCCATCTTCCTCAACGAGCTGCTTTGCAAGCTCGATGCCGGAGATGCCGGGCAGGTGTATGTCGGTCAACAGGACATCATACTTTTGGGCAGAAAATGCCTGAATCGCCGCATCCGAATCGCCGACGCCGTGCGGCCTGTGGCCCAAGGCCATCAACACCTCGCACAAGATCGTGCGCACTTCCGCATTGTCTTCCACGGTCAGGATACGCAGGGGAGAAGCGGCTTTTTCCAAGGAGATTGCATCCTCCTGCAAGATTGTTGGCATCGGCGCGATGACTTGCAGCCTGTTTGCGAGCATGTGACGGATCTTGCGCGCAAGATCTTCCCTGCGATAGGGCTTGCTGATCAGGTCCACGCCCGGATCGAGACGACCGCCGTGGACGATGGCATTCTGCGTGTAGCCAGACGTAAACAGAACTTCAATATCGGGGAACAGCTGTTTTGCCATGCGCGCCAGTTCCGGACTGCGTAGAGGCCCCGGCATGACAACGTCAGTGAAAAGCAAATCGATGGCCAGGCCGCTTTGGAGTATGGTCAGCGCACTCTGGCCATCTGCGGCCTTGAGCACGTTATAGCCCAGGCCGGATAACATGTCGACGGCAGTCGCCTGTACGATGGGGTCGTCCTCCACCACGAGGATGGTTTCAGCGCCGCCAACAACCGGGCCTGAGCGTACATCAGGCATTTCCACTTCAGCCTGATGCGAGCGCGGCAGATAAATCTTGATCGTCGTGCCATTGCCAAGTTCGCTATAGATCCGGATATGGCCATTACTCTGCTTGATGAAGCCATATGCCATGCTCAGGCCAAGGCCAGTACCTTCGCCTTCGCGCTTGGTCGAATAGAATGGTTCGAATGCACGTGCCATCACCTCCGGTGACATGCCGCCCCCCGTGTCGGAAACCGCAAGCATCACATACTGGCCGGGAGATACATCCGGTTCGTTCAAGACATAATGCTCGTCCAGAATTGCGTTGCCCAGTTCCAGGGTAAGCTTGCCGTCTTCTTTCATGGCGTCGCGGGCATTGATTGCGAGATTAAGAATGACGTTTTCAAGCTGGTTCGGGTCGACCAGCGTGTTCCACAATCCGCCGGCGACCACTGTTTCGATATGAATCGAATCGCCCAGGGCGCGCCGCAGCAATTCATCCATGTTACGCAGGACGCGCCCGAGATTGGTAGAGACTGGCTGCAATGGCTGGCGGCGTGCAAATGACAGTAATTGCGACGCCAGCTTTGCCCCGCGATCGGCGGCAAATGCAGCGCCTTTCAGGCGCCGTTGCGTTTCAGGGTTTACCGCAGGATGCATTTGCAGCAGCTGCAAATTACCGGAGATAACTTGCAGTACATTATTGAAGTCATGCGCCACGCCGCCGGTAAGCTGGCCGATCGCCTCCAGTTTTTGCGACTGGCGCAGCTGTTCATGCGCGCGCTCCAGGTCAGCAGTGCGGGCAAGAATTCTCGCCTCCAGCGTGCCATTGAGTTGCCTGAGCGCGTCTTCTGCGCCAATACGTTCTTGCATCTCACGCTGCAACGATGCGTTGGAAGTCTCAAGCGCCCGGGTGCGCTCCCCGACCTCGGCAAGCATGATATTGAATGCGTCGACCAGTACGCCGGTTTCATCTTCGGTCGTTTTCGCAACGCGCATGGAAAAATCGCGCTTGCCGATTGTCTGGTTCACCGCTTCGGTCAATGCACGGATTGGCCTGGTGACAGCAGACTGCAGCCAGTATGAAACCAGGGCGGCAAACAAAAGGCTGAGGCCCATGATCAGGCCGAGGATGGAAAGGTAACTTCTGATGCGCTCGGCGACCGGGTACTGGGAATGCAGAAATACCGTGCCCAGGTGTTCGCCATCTTTTTCGATGGGCTGGAAAAGCGTGATGCTGTCGCTGTTGACGATATAGCCCCCGGAAGCAGGCTGCTGCGGGAAACTGAACGCCGCAATGCCATCAGGCTTATAGGTCGCAAACAGCGTGCCGTCGTGCGAATAGATCGCTGCTGCAGTGATCATCGGCCGGACTTTGAGCTGGTCCAGGTTTTCCTTGGCAACTTTAATATCGTTGAATTCGAGCGCAGGTGCATTGACTCGCGCAAGGATATTCGCTTGCGACTGCAAATTGTTCGTCCAGGACTTTTGAAAGGTATGGATGTCATAAGCCAGCATGCCAGTGCCAGCCAGTAGCAAGGCCAAAAAAGTCGTTGCCATGACCGCAAACATGAACTTTTTTGCAATCTTGCGCTTGATAGCGTGAATCATTACTGCGGTCCTTTTATGACTGAATGCGCGACGCCCAGCATCCTCGAACTCAATTTCAGTCCGGATTGTTCTGCCGGTGTGAGCGCGACTTCAAATCGCACCCGCTCGTCAACGATCCGGAAATTAATCATGCTTCCTTGCGCGAGAGCATCGTCGGCATCGCTCACCAGGAGCACCGGTTGCTGCTGCAAGGATTTGAACGATTGCACCATGCGGCCACGTTCAGCGGCGCCGACAAACAGGATATGCAATCCATTCAGCGAGTCGTTCGCCTGCAGGCGCCTGACAATAACCGGACGGCTGCCGATCGTCCGGCCTGCCGACAGCAACGTCAGTTCTTCCGCAATGCCATCCGCACGAAGGACGCCAACGATATAAGGGGAATCCGGCCTGGAAAAGGCCGTGGCAGGCCAATCCACGTAGCCGATGAATCGGAACAGAAATGCCGCCTTGATCCGCTCTTCGCTGAGCCCGGAAGGATTGCCCAGGACCGAGGTCTGGGCAAGGCAGGCAGGCGCCATGGCACTCGACAAGAAAGCCAGTGCCAAAACGTGCAACAGCAGGCTGCCCTTCAAGAGCAGCCGCAATCGGACGTAAAGCTTTAACAGGTAGCCGGAATTTATCATCGATTGAACTTGTCGCTGCCGGTCGCCTTACCTGCGCCAGACCGCCTTTATGAATACGCTGCGTTCATATTCGCTTCGCCCTGGCGCCGCGCCCCATTCAGGATGCCTGGGGTCGAACAGATTCTGGCCGATAACCGAGAGCTCCAGGTCCGGCCGCACCCGCCAGCCGTACCGCAGGTCCACAGCCGTGTAGGCTGGCACAAGCGGGCGTTCGAGCTTGCCGGTATGACAGATGGTGATATCGATTTCCTGTCCACGGGCAAAGTCGAACTGGGACCGCAACGTCCAGAAATTGCTCGGGTCACGGGTGGCCAGGCCCGTTGCGCCAGAAATATCCAGGCTGCCCGGCTTGAGCGCGGTATCCGTATGCTGCGCGACGAACCCGGCGGACAGGCGCCAACGGGAAGTCGCCTGCCAATTTCCCCACATTTCAATGCCACGTGCCGTGCCCTCGGCCATATTCCCAAAGGTAAAACCCGGACCGCTGGGATTGGGCTCAAGTGTTCGCAACCGGTTGAATTGGGTATAAAACGCCGTGGCAGAATAGGACGTAGTCTTGGTTGGCTGGACACGATAACCCAGTTCGACGACATTGGCGATCTCGGACGCGAAATTCGGCCCGCCGGCAAATACATATTGAGGAACGCCGCCAGCGATCGGCGGATTGCTCGGACTATGGAAGTCGCGGTCGATGCGTGACGGGGTGCGTACCGCTCGCGACGCCGAAGCCCAGAGAAGATTGTTTTTAGCCGGATTCCAGGCAAGGCGCAGGCTAGGGAGGAATTCCGCGCCGGTATAGTTGTTATCTTCGATCTTGGCGCCGGCGGTAAGACGCAGGTCGTCGTTCAGCCTGATCTCGTCCTGGATGAAGATATTTCCCCAATGCATGTTGAGCGAAGCAGGGAGAAATGCAAAGAATACATCGTTTTTGATACGATCAAATCCCTTGCGGTAACCCGCACCCCAGATGACATCGTGTGCACTTGCCATATTGAGCGAATGCTGGAATTGGAAATCGAGGGTGTTCAAATGCTCGTTGAACGCATTGGGTTGATTGCGTTCAGTAAAATCCCAATAGGCTTGAACACTGAGACTGGAACCGTCCGCCAGTCGGGCATTGGTACGCCCAAGCAAGTTGGCGCCTGTGGTTTCGATATCCCGTGTGCCAGCCTGGTGCAAAGAGCCGGTATAGGCGTCGCCCTGGAAGGTAAATGTTTGTGCGCCGCTGTCCCAGTCAGTGCGAAAACCGGCTTGCCTGCGCCGCCATCCGGTCGAGTCGGGCGCGTTGCTTGCGAGACGCGTATCGTCATTGCCGGCATATTTGCCATAGACGCGATAATGGCCGCCGTTTTCGAGTGCGCCGCCAAACCGGAAGGCGCCATTTCTTTCGCTGCTGCTGCCAACGGCCGCAACCAGGGCCCCTTGCGTATCAGCGGAAGACCTGGTGATGACATTGATGACGCCATTGACTGCGTTACTGCCCCAGAGCGTTGCGCCCGGACCGCTGATGACTTCGATACGTTCCACGTCTTCGAGCACAACATCCTGAGCATCCCAGAATACCCCTGAGAAAAGTGGGGAATACACCGTGCGGCCATCGATCAGCACAAGCAGCTTGTTTTCAAAAGGGCTGTTGAATCCGCGGGCAGTGATTGCGTAATTGCGCGCATCGACCCGCGAAACCTGGAGATTTGGCGCAAGGCGCAGTACTTCAGGCAGCGTTGATGCGCTTGAGCGGCGGATGTCTGCGGCGGAAATTACAAAAATGGATCCTGGCGCATTGGCGAGGGACTCGGGCCTTTTGGAAACCGATGAAACCCTGATATTGCCCAGTTCTTCGAGATCGAGCTCCGCAATACTTTTTTTATCCATTGCGACAGCTTGCGATGCCGCCGAAATCGCCAATAAAACACCCGCAAGCCGGGCGGATGGAGAGCGGAAATGGCGCTGCATGGATGACGCACCCAATGCGCAAAAGGATTCACTGCTGCGGCGTCGTGGGCTGCGGCTCGCCATAATAACTCGCTTGGTTAGTGAGGATGTAACAGATCCGGGCGGATGCGCCCTGTAAACAAATTACGCCGCTGGTGGCCGCAATTCTTTCATGGCGTCAATTTTACAGGAACGATTGCATTCTAAAAATTCTTTGCAATCGAATTGTTACATTCCCATGCGACGGGGAAAAGCGCCCCAGGGGCTTTCAATTTGTTCGTTGCAAGGTTGAACTATACACAACTTCCATGATAGCTTTGCAGTAGAATTATTACGCGACTTTTCAAGCGAGTTCGGGGCACGGTCAGGCGCCCTTTCAAACGACTGTTTTTCCTGCAGCAATACTACTCAAGGTTCTATGCCACAAGAATCAGCTGTGGATGCACAGCGACTCAGTCTCTCCCGCCGTTATGAACTTCTGGTTGAAAGCGTCACGGATTACGCGATCTACATGCTCACGCCAGAAGGGATCGTCAGCACCTGGAATCCGGGCGCTGCCCGTTTCAAAGGCCACACTGCAGCTGAGATCGTCGGGCTACCGTTCTCGCTTTTTTATACGGAAGAAGACCGCCTGGCGCAGTTGCCCCGGCGCGCGCTCGAGATCGCTGAGCGCGAGGGTAAATTTGAGAGCGAAGGGTGGCGCGTTCGCAAGGACGGCTCAAGATTTTGGGCCAGCGTCGTCATTGATCCTGTTCGGGATGAATCAGGCGAACTGCTGGGATTTGCCAAGGTAACACGGGATATTTCGGATAAAAGGGCGGCGCAGGAAGCATTGCTGGCGAGTGAGCGCCGCTTTCGCTATCTGGTTAAAGGCGTCACCGACTACGCAATCTATATGCTTTCCCCGGAGGGGGAAGTTACCAACTGGAACCCGGGTGCGCATCGCATCAAGGGTTACACCGATGAAGAAGCCATCGGCATGCACTTTTCCAGCTTTTATACAGATGAAGACCGTGCGGCCCGGATGCCGCAGCGCGCGCTTGCAACTGCGCTCCGTGAAGGCCGCTTTGAAGCGGAGGGCTGGCGGCTGCGCAAGGACAGAAGCCGGTTCTGGGCCAGCGTCGTCATTGATCCGGTCTACGACGACAGCGGAGCACTGCTTGGCTTTGCCAAGGTCACCCGCGACATTACGGAGAGGCGCGAGGCGATGCTCACGGTTGAGCGCGCGCGCGAGGCGGCACTGCAGGCAAAAACCGCCGAATACGAAGACCTGGTCCGACTGTTCGATCAGGCGCACGGCTTCATCTGCTTTTTTCGTGGCCCCGAGCATGTCTATGAACTGGCAAATGAAGCCCATGCCCAGCTTGCCCAGTATCGGGACGTGATAGGAAAACCTGTCCGTCAGGCATTGCCCGAGCTGGAAGGACAAGGATTCTTCGAGTTGCTGGATCGGGTTTTCAGCAGTGGCGAGCCGTTTATCGGCCGTTCCAGCCCGATCACCGTCAACAAAGTCCCGGATGAGCCGGGAGAGATCCGCTATATCGACTTTGTTTACCAGCCAATTTTTGACAACGACAACAAGGTCATCGGCATTTTTTCTCAAGGCAGCGATGTAACCGATCGTGTACGCGCGCAAGAACAGGTCGAACGCAAGCAGGAAGCATTGGAAAAGCTGATTGTCGAGCGCACCGATGCCTTGAACAAGGCGGAACTGGCGCTTCAGCGGGCGCGTCAGCTTCAGGGGGATAAAACGCATTTGCTTGCCTTATTCGATCAGGCGCCAGGCTTTATTTGCGTTCTAATGCAACGCAATCATGTCATCGAGCTGGCCAACAAGGCTTATTACCAGTTGGTGGGACATCGTAACCTGATCGGCAGGCCGGCACAGGAAGCCTTGCCGGATATCGCCGGCCAGGGTTTTCTCACGCTGCTTGACGAAGTGTTTGAAACAGGCAAGCCGTATATCGGCGAAGACCTTCCGATTACGTTCCAGGAGCACCCGGAACGGCCCAAAAGAACCCGTTACCTGGATTTCGTTTACCAGCCAATTACCGGCGAAGATGGAAAGGTGATCGGCATTTTCGTTCAAGGCAACGATGTCACCAACCGAAAACTCGCGCAGGATGAACTCAAGCGTTACCAGGCCGAGCTGGAAACGATCATCGCGGAACGCACCAGGGCTCTGGAAGACGCGCATACAGCGCTCCACAATGCCCAAAAACTGGAGTCCATCGGCAAGCTGACTGGGGGTGTCGCGCATGATTTCAATAACATCCTCCAGGTTATTGGTGGCAATTTGCAGCTTTTGCAATTCCAGCTCGGCAGTAACGAGATGGCTGCCAAGCGCCTCGAGGCCGCAAATGCCGCTGTCGAGCGCGGCGGAAAATTGTCATCGCAGCTGCTAGCCTTCGCCCGGCGCCAACCGTTGCAGCCGGTGATCGTCAACCCGGACAAGATCATCCACGGCATGGATGACATGTTAAAACGCGCCCTTGGCGAAGAAATTACGGTCAAGACTGTAATCGCTGCCGGTATCTGGAATATGTCGGTCGACCCGCACCGGCTTGAAAATGCATTGCTGAACCTCGCCTTCAATGCCAGGGATGCCATGCCAAATGGCGGCATGCTGACCATCGAAGTGATTAACTCGGTGCTGGACGAGCACTACGTTGCCCCTTTCCTTGACGTTTCCCCGGGGTCCTATGTCATGTTTGCCGTGTCGGATTCAGGAACCGGCATGCCCTCCGAGATCGTTGCAAAAGCGTGTGACCCTTTCTTCACCACGAAGGCGGAAGGGGAAGGGACGGGATTGGGACTGCCCATGGTTTACGGATTTGTCAAACAAAGCGGCGGCCATTTTCAGATCCACAGCGCGGTTGGCTACGGCACTACGATCATGATGTATTTTCCCCGCTCCCTGGAATCGGAGTCCGATGTGCCAGGACATGACGCCGGCCCAATTGCCGGCGGGAGCGAAACAATTCTCGTGGTCGAGGACGATATTGCCGTGCAGGCGACGGTGGTGGAGATGCTGACCAGCCTGGGCTATCGTGTATTGAAGGCACAGAATGCAGCAAGCGCCCTGGTTATCCTCAAGAGCGGTGTTTCAGTGGACGTGTTGTTTACCGATGTCGTGATGCCCGGCGAATTGCGCAGTCCGGATCTGGCAAGACAGGCAAAGACCTTGGTCCCGAATATCGTCATCTTGTTCACCTCTGGTTATACGCAAGATGTCATCGTGCACGGCGGCCGGCTGGACGCAGGCGTACACTTGATAAGCAAACCCTATCGCCGCGAAGAACTGGCGCAAAAGATTCGACATTTGCTGTCCGGCCGCGAGCAGGGCGCATTGGCAGAGAACGAATTCAGATGAACTGTTAAGGCGCCAGTTTCAGTCGTCTAGGTCAGTTCGATTTTGCCTACGAAATGATGTGCAGATCCATATACCTTCAGACGGGCATCTCTGCGGCTCTGCTATTGGTCGGCGGGGTGCTGCGTCATCTAGGGCATGCCGACATTGCCGATCGACTGTGGCTGCTTGCCTCAGCCGTGGTGCTGACGGGCGCGCTGATCGATACTTTCATGGCGATTTTGCGCCGGGAGATCGGCCTGGACGTGATCGCACTGCTGTCGATTGGCGGCGCCATCGCGCTGCAAGAATACTTTGCCGGCGCCGTTATTGCGTTGATGTACGCGAGCGGGCGCACCCTGGAGCAATACGCTGAAAATCGCGCGCGCCGCGAAATGTCTGCATTGCTTGGCCGTGCCCCACGCACCGCCAACCGATATGAAGCCACGGGCCTGGCGCAGGTAAGCCTGGAAGCCATCCAGCCGGGCGACCGCATCCTCGTGCGCGCCGGCGATATCGTGCCGATTGACGGGCAACTGCTTTCCGATGTCGCCGCAGTAGACGAATCGGCCTTGACCGGGGAGTCATTGCCCGTATCCTATGCAAAGGGCAGCATGCTGGCGAGCGGCATCATCAATGCCGCCGACGCGTTTGACATGCTGGCAACGCGCAAGGCGGAAGACAGCACCTATTCCCACATTGTTCACCTGGTCGAGAAAGCGCAGCAATCGAAGGCGCCAGTCGCGCGCCTGGCGGACCGCTATGCCGTGCTCTTCATTCCCCTGTCTCTGGGCATTGCCGGCATCGCCTGGCTGGCAACCGGTGACGCGGTTCGGGCGCTGGCCGTGATCGTTGTCGCCACGCCTTGCCCCCTGATATTGGCCGTGCCGGTCGCGCTGTTTTGCGCGATGTCGCGCTGTGCCCAGCACGGTGTGCTGATCAAGCATGGCAGTGCCATCGAGCAAATGGCCCAGGTAAAAACTTTATTTTTCGACAAGACCGGGACACTCACCGGCGGCAAGGCGCGGCTGTCCGGTATCCTTGCCGCGCCATGGGTCACCCAGGAAGAAGTGCTCAGGCTGGCCGCCTCGCTTGAGCAGATGTCGAGTCATGCGATTGCCCAGGCGATCGTCGCGGCGGCCCATGAGCGAGGACTGGAGCTGACGATTCCAACAAGTGTCACCGAAGAGCCTGGCGCGGGCCTTGCAGGCCGTGTTGGCAATGTCAGTGTTGCGGCAGGGACCCGCGCGTACGTGTCAGCGCAGTGTGAAAAGCCGGCGTGGCCGGCCGATCTCATGGCGCAAACCGGCGAAGAAGGCAATGCCGCGGTTTGCGTTGCCATCGACGGCAAGATGAGCGGCCTGCTGCAAATGGCGGACGAAGTCCGGCTGGATACGCCCCGTGCGATGCGGCTGCTGCGCGCCGCGGGAATTGGCCGGATTGTCATGTTGACGGGGGACCGGAGCGATGTTGCCGACGCAATTGGCGGCTTGCTCGGCGTAGACAAGGTGATGGCGCAGCAGACCCCGGCGTCCAAGCAGGAAACGATTGCCTTGGCGCGTGCTGACGGCGCCGTCATGATGGTCGGTGACGGCATCAATGATGCTCCTGCGCTAGCCGCCGCAAATGTTGGCGTGGCAATGGGCGCGCGCGGTGCGGCTGCCGCCGCCGAATCGGCGCAGTTGGTGCTGCTGGTGGACCGCCTGGACAGGCTGGCATCAGGCGTGCGCATTTGCCGCAAAGCGCGCGCAATTGCCATCCAGAGCGCCATTGCCGGCATGGGCTTGTCGGTTGGCGCCATGCTGATTGCCGCATTTGGCTATTTGCCGCCAGTGGCCGGCGCAATCCTGCAAGAAGCAATTGACGTTGCCGTCATTCTCAATGCCTTGCGCGTGCTCCGGCTGGAGAAAACCAGCCCCGCGGCAAGGCTGCCGCACGATGAAGTCAGGCGACTGAATGCGGAGCACGCACGCCTCGTGCCGATCATCGACCGCATTCGCCGGCTGGCAGACCGGATTTCCGCGTTGCCGCCGCCCGCGATTGCGCAAGAACTCCTGTGGCTAAATGATGCGCTTCATGAAGAATTACTGCCGCATGAATCCAGCGATGAGAGGCATGTCTATCCGCGCGTGGCAAGCCTGATTGGCGGCGATGACCCTCTGGCGTCGATGAGTACCGCCCATCGTGAAATATTTCGCCTTGGCCGCAAGGTTGAAACACTTGCCAGAAACTTGCTCAGTGATGGCCAGAGCGAGACGGCGTTGCATGAATTACGACACTTGCTCTATGCGCTGGAAGCCATACTGCGTCTGCATTTCTGTCAAGAAGAAGAGATGTACCATAATTTGTCTGCCTGACTGGATTGCCGGATGCCGCCGCTTAGAGCCGATTGACGCGCACGGCAGTCACTTTGTATTCCGGCGATTTCACCATGCGATCACGGTACGGTGACGTAATACGGTTGATCAGCAGCTCAGCGCGATGAAAGCTCGTGAACAATTCGCCAGGCTTGACCGTGCCGGATATACGCAGCGGCAAGACGGCACTGCCGTGACGGCTGACGAGTTGCACGATTTCACCGCTCTGCAAACCAAGCCTCTGCGCATCACTCAATGCCATGTCAAGCGTATCGGACGCCTGCAACACCGCATTGGGTGTGCGGTAAGTCATGGTGCCGGCGTTGAAATGGGCGAGCGTGCGACCCGTGGTGAGCATGAACGGGTAGTCGGCGTCGCACTGTTCGGCCGAGGGGATGTCCGCAATGCACGCCAGCGTCGCGCGCGGGCCAATCGCAAACTGTCCGCCATGCAGGAATGGCGTGCCGGGATGGTCTTCGGCAGGGCAGGGCCAGTTGATGCTCTCATGCTCCAGGCGGGCATATGACAATCCGGCGCCGGCTGGCCAGACAGTCCTGATTTCATTCCAGATGGCTTGCGGGCCAGCGAACGAAAATTGGCTGGCGTGCCCCATGCGCGCTGCCAGCTGCTGGATGATCCACCAATCTGGCCGGGAATCGCCGTAGGGCGGGATGGCTTGACGCACCCGCTGCACGCGCCGGTCCGAATTCATGAAGGTGCCGTCTTTTTCAAATACGCTGGCAGCGGGCAGGAAGACATGGCCGAAGGCGCGCCCGGTTTCATTCATGAACAGGTCCTGAATGATCACCAGGGACAGGTTTCCCAGCGCATGGCCGGTCTGGTTGGCGTTCGCAAGCGTAAGGTACACGTCATAGCCAAAGGCCCACAATGCCTTGAGCTTGCCCGCAGACGCGGCGTCCATCATCTCCATGAGGTCAAGTCCATGGCTTTCCGGAATCGGCGCCTGCCAGATTGATTCAAACCGGGCGCGGGACTGCGGAATCGACTGCGCGCCCGTCAGCGAATTCGGATCACAGCCCATCTGCGCGGCGCCTTGCACATTGTTCTGGCCGCGCAGGGGATTGATGCCGGCGCCCGGCTTGCCCAGATTGCCTGTCAGGAGCGCAAGATTGATCAGCGCCATCACACCTTCCGTGCCTTGCGTATGCTCGGTCACCCCCAGCCCATGAAAACACATGGCAGGCCTGGTGCCTGCGTACAGGCGGGCGGCGGCACGGATCGTGGCGGCAGGAATGCCGCACGCCTGCGCCACTTTTTCCGGCGCATAGTCGCGAATGAAGGCAGAAAACTTGTCCAGCCCGTCGACGCGCCCGGCGGCAAAATCCTGGTCCAGCAAGCCTTCCTCGACAATCGCTGCCGCCATGGCATTGAACAGCGCGATATTGTGGCCGATACGCACCGGCAGGTGCAGCGTGGCGTAATCTGCCAGCTCGATGCGGCGCGGGTCGATGACGATCAGTTGCGCGCCATTGCGCACCGCCTGCTTGACGCGGGCGCCGACGATGGGATGGTTCTCGGTCGGATTGCAACCGCACAGAAGAAAAAGCTGCGTGCGCTCGATATCGTCGAAGGAATTGGTCGCCGCGCCGGTGCCCAGCATGGTCTTCAATGCCTTGGCCGAAGGCGTGTGGCAGACGCGGGCGCAGCAATCGACATTGTTCGTTCCCAGCACCACGCGGGCGAATTTCTGCGCCAGGTAATTTTCCTCGTTGGTGGCGCGGGCCGAACCGAGCACGCCAATGGCATCGGCGCCGTCGCGCTCCACGATATCCTGCAATCTGGCGGCGGTGTAATCGAGGGCCTCTTCCCAGCTGACAGCTTGCCATTCACCATCCTGGCGCAGCATCGGCGTCGAAGCCCGGTCCGTAGCATGGTTGAATTCGAAAGCATAACGCCCCTTGACGCACAGGTGCCCGCGGTTGACCGGGCTGTCGGCAGGGCGCACCTGCACCACGCGGTCGTTTTGGCTGCCGACTTCCATCTGGCAGCCGACGCCGCAGTAGACGCAAGTGCTGCGGGTCCAGCGCTCCGGCGCCGAGCTGCGCTTGTCGAACAGCGCGCCGCTGGGACAACTGTCGACGCAAGCGCCACAGGAGACGCAGCCACCTTCGAGCAGCGTCTCGGCATCGGGCGCGACGTGCGTCTGTTCGCCGCGTTGCCAGGTCCACCAGACCGACTGCCCCTGCACCTCATCGCAGATCCGCACGCAACGGTAGCAGCTAATGCAACGGTCCATGTCGACGCCAAGATACGGGTGGCTATCGTCATGAAACAGGGCGGGACGCGCCTGGTTGCCCGGAATAACGCCGTATTCGTCGAGCAGGCGATGGAAGGGATGGGCCGGATCCTGCATTACCGCATCGGCGGGGTAGTGAGCCGCGAGCAGGGACAGATTGGTGCGGCATAGCGCGCGTAACGCGGGCGTGTCAGTACGGATTGCCATGCCCTCTACCGGCCGTGCCGTGCAGCTCGCGACCGGACGCGGCTCGCCCGCGACTTCCACCAGGCACAGCCGGCAGGCGCCAGCGGGCTTCAAGCGGGCGTCATGGCAAAGCGCCGGAATATTGCAGCCGCTTGCCTGGAGCGCCTGCAGAAGCGTTGCGTCGGCGGAACATGCCATTGGCGCGCCATTCAGCGTCAGGCGAAGCATTTTTCCAGCTCCAGGGGGTAATGCCGCTCGATTGCGCGCGCAAACTCCGCCAATCCCCGTCCGTGGCCGCACAGGCTGGTTGCCAACAGCGCATCGATGAGCGCATCCCAGCGTGGCCGGCTAATGCGTTCGCCGGCCACAGCGGCTTGCCACATGCGCGCCAGTTCCGGGCTGCCGAGATGGCAGGGCGTGCATTTTCCGCATGATTCCAGCGCGCCGAAGCGGAATACTTCCGCCATTATTTCTGGAATCGTCGTGTCGTCGGCAAAGGCAATCATGCCGCCATGCCCGACCGCGCAGCCGATGCGTTGCAGTTCTTCGTGGCAGAAGGGCGTGTCGAGCAGGGCGGGCGGCACCAGGCCGGCGAGCGGACCACCAACCATGAGGCCCAGCAGGCGGCCGCGCTTCAAGCCGCCGCCGGCCTCGTCGACGATGTGCCGCAGTGGCATGCCGAATTCCACTTCAACCAGGCCCGGGCGACGGAACAGGGAATTCAACGAAACCAGCTTGGTGCCGCGGCTTGCCAACGTGCCCAAACGGGCGTATGCCTGGGCGCCATGCGTCACGATCCAGGGCACGGCACACAGGGTTTCGACATTGTTGACCAGGGTCGGCAGATTGAACAGGCCGTATTCGGCAATCTGCGGCGGGCGCAGACGTACTTCCGGGCGCTTTCCTTCGATCGCGTTCAGCATGGCGGTTTCCTCGCCACAGACATAGCTGCCCTGGCCGATGATCATTTCGATCTCGAAGCGATGCGGTGAATCCAGCACCTGCGGCCCCAGCCATCCTGCTTCATGCGCTTGCTGCAGCGCCGAAGCCAGGCTCGCCTGTGCACCCGGGTATTCCTTGCGCAGGTAGATATAGCCATGTTCGGCGCCCACCGCCAGTGCGGCGATCAGCATGGCTTCGATCAGGAGAAACGGGTCGTCTTCCATCAGCATGCGGTCGCTGAAGGTGCCCGGATCGCCTTCATCGGCATTGGCCACGACATATTTGCGGGGGCCGCTTGCCGCCGCCACCGCAGCCCACTTCCGTCCGGTGGGAAAGCCGGCGCCGCCGCGTCCGCGCAAGCCTGATTCGGCGATCGAAGCGATCAAGGCGGCAGGGGGCATGTCCAGGGCTTGTCGCAGCGCCGCGCCGCCGCCGTTCGCCAGGTACGACGCCAGGCTGTGTACACCGCCATTGCGGAGATTGCCTAAAAGAACAGTCTCGCGTGCCAGCGCTTCGACATGGGGGCGGGCGTTGTCGCCGAATGCTGCGGGCGCCTGGTAGCAACGACCAAGGCAATAAATGGCCGGCATGCGGGCATGCGCCTGCGCCCAGCGCTGCGAATCTTCCTTGCGCGCGGCAAAGCACGCAAGGCCCTGGCAGGCATGGCCAGTCAGCGGCACCTGATTCAGGTGGTAATAGCTGCGGTTGGGACCGTGCGGCAACGTCGCGGAATGCGCCATTTTCTCTCCGCTTTGGGAGTGGGAGAACGCCGATGGTAAGAGTTGGCGCATCTCGGCTTTTGATGAAAATCAAAGTAGATTCTGCTCGAACGCCAAGACCATTTTTGAATAGCGATATCTAATCGGAATCAACCGGGCTCGCCATATGCTTGCCGGCATGAACTGAAAGGAGTGCAGCAATGGCGCAATTCCGTCGGCGTGGGCAGGACTAGCCATGGTTGGCCAGGCCAAGCCGGAAGCGGCCGTGCCACGCCCGGTCTTCGAAGCCCGCGGCCTTACCAAGGTCTATCAAATGGGGGATGTGCAAGTGCAGGCATTACGCGGCGTCGATCTTGATCTGTACGCAGGCGAGCTGGTTGTGCTGCTGGGCCCGTCGGGAAGCGGCAAGTCGACCCTGCTCAATATCCTGGGCGGCCTGGATACGCCGACCAGCGGGACATTGCGGTATGCCGGGCGCGAGCTGAATCTGGCGGATGACGCCGCAATGACCCAGTATCGGCGCACGTACATCGGCTTTGTATTCCAGTTTTACAACCTCATTCCCAGCCTCACCGCGCGGGAAAACGTCGCTTTGGTAACCGAGATCGCCACCAATCCGATGTCGCCGGAAGAAGCGCTTTCCCTGGTGGGGTTGGGCGAACGCCTCGATCATTTCCCGGCCCAGATGTCCGGCGGCGAGCAGCAGCGTGTCGCCATCGCCCGGGCAGTCGCCAAGCGCCCGCAGGTGCTGTTGTGCGACGAGCCAACCGGTGCGCTCGACGCCCAGACCGGCGTGATGGTGCTTGACGTCATTGCCCGCGTCAATCGCGATCTCGGCACGACCACTGTGGTGATCACGCACAATGCCGTGATTGCCGCCATGGCCGATCGCGTCCTTTATTTCGGCAACGGGCTGGTGACGCGTATCGAGCGCAACCTGCAAAAAAAGCTTGCCGCGGAGCTGAGCTGGTGAAGGCGCTGAACCGAAAGCTATGGCGCGACCTGGCGCAAATGAAGAGCCAGGCGCTGGCAATTGCCTTGGTGGTGACATGCGGCGTCGCCACCTTCGTCATGTTCTTGAGCACACTTGCGGCGCTGCGCGCAACGCAGGAAAGCTTTTACCGCGAATACCGCTTTGCCGAGGTGTTTGCCACGCTCAAGCGCGCGCCGGAATCGCTGCGTCAGCGCCTGCAGGATATTCCAGGCGTGGGCCAGGTGGAAACCAGGGTGGTGGCGCAAGTGCGCCTGGACATGCCGGACTTTCCCCAGCCGGTGGCGGCCCTGATGGTGTCGGTGCCGGACAGCGGCAGCCACGGCTTGAATGCATTGTATTTGCGCGAGGGTCGGTTGCCGCTCGCCGGGCGGCCGGATGAAGTGGTGGCGAGCGCGCCGTTTGCCCAGGCGCACGGCTTGCAACCGGGCGCCCGGTTTTATGCCATTCTGAATGGCCGACGCCAGCAGTTGACGATGGTGGGCACGGCGCTGTCGCCGGAATTCATCCAGCAGATGCGGCCGGGCTCGGCGTTCCCCGATTACAAGCGTTATGGCGTGATGTGGATGGGGCGGCGCGCGCTCGGCCAGGCATACGACATGCATGGCGCCTTCAATGACTTGACGCTGAGCCTGAGCCAGGGCGCGGGCAGCCAAATCGTCATCGATCGCATCGACGAATTACTGAAACCCTTTGGCGGGCAGGGCGCCTACACCCGCAAGGATCAGCTCTCGCATCGTTTCCTCAGCCAGGAGTTGCAGCAATTGGGCGTTCTGGCAAGCCTGTTCCCGGTCATTTTCATGGGGATCGCGACGTTTTTACTGAATGTGGTGATCGGGCGGCTCGTGACGCTGCAGCGCGAGCAGGTCGCCACACTCAAGGCTTTTGGCTACAGCAATATTGAAGTGCTGGGGCATTACCTGAAGATGGTGTCGGTGATCGTCCTGCTGGGCGCAGCAGGCGGAATTCTGTTTGGGGTCTGGCTGGGCAAGGCGCTCGCCGGCATCTATATGGCGTTCTACCACTTTCCCTATTTGCGGTTTGCCTTGCAGCCTGTAACGCTGCTGGAAGCGGTTGCAGCCAGCCTGGCGGCGGCGGTTTCAGGCACCGTATTTGCCGTATGGCGTGTGGCCACCTTGCGGCCTGCCGAGGCAATGCGTCCCGAGCCGCCGCAACGCTATCGCGAGACCTGGCTGGAAAAGCTGGGAGTCAAGCGCTGGCTGTCGCAGCCTGCGCGCATGATCGTTCGCCACATCCAGCGACAGCGAATCAAATCCTTGCTCACCGTGTTCGGCATTGCCCTGGCCGGCGGGATTATCCTCACATCCTTGTTCCAGCGTGATACGGTGAGCTACATGGTCGACATCCAGTTCGGCAGGGCGCAGCGCCAGGATCTCATGATCGTTTTTACAGATCCGACCGCTTATCGCGCCCGTTTCGATTTGCTTGGCTTGCCGGAAATAAAGCACGTGGAGGTATTCAGGGCAGTACCGGTTCGCCTGCGTCATGGATCTCGCAGTTATCGCACGAATATACAGGGCATGGAGCCGCGCGGCGATCTCCAGCGCCTGCTTGACACCAATCTGCATCCCGTCGATTTGCCTGCGGAAGGGCTCCTGCTGACCGATTTTCTTGCCACTTTGCTCGATGTGCGCGTCGGCGACGCCGTCGTAGTGGAGGTGCTGGAAGGCGCCCGGCCTGTGCGCGAGACGGTTGTCGCCGGCGTGGTAAAGGAGTACCTGGGGGTGTCCGGGTATCTGGACCTCGCCGCCCTGAACCGCTTCATGCAGGAGGGGCCGACGCTTTCCGGGGCCTATCTCAGCGTTGATCGGGACCATTTCGATACGCTATATGCCAGGCTGAAGAACATGCCGCGCGTGGCAACCATCACCGAGCGCATCCAGGAGATTCGCAACTTTCACCGCGTGATGCAGGAAACCATGCTGTTTTTTACTTATATCGCCACCGTTTTTTCGATCATCATTGCTTTCGGCGTCATCTACAACAGCGCCCGCATCGCCCTTGCCGAACGCGGGCGCGAACTCGCCAGCCTGCGGGTCATGGGATTTACCCGGGCCGAAATCGCCTACATCTTGCTCGGTGAGCTTGGCATACTCACCCTGATTGCGATTCCTTTCGGCCTGTGGCTCGGGCGATTGATGTGCCATTACATCGCGCATACCATGCAAAACGACCTGTTTCGCGTGCCAGTGGTGCTGGTGCCGCAAACCTATGCCTTTGCCACGGTAGTGGTGCTGGCCTCAGCGCTGTTGTCGGGACTGGCGGTGCGGCGCCGCCTCGACCAGCTTGACCTGATTGGCGTTCTGAAGGCGGCGGAATAAAAATGTCCACTGTCGTGCAATGGCGTCGCGCCACCTTCCTTGTACTGATCACGGCCCTCATCGCCTGGGGCTTGTATATCGGATTTCGGCGGCAACCCGTCGAAGTGGAAGTCGGTACAGCGCGCCATGGGCCATTGCAAGTCACCGTGCAGCAAGAGGGGCGAACGCGCGTCGTTGACAGGTATGCCGTTACCGCACCGGTAAGCGGCTATGCGCGACGCATTCAATTGGCGGTGGGGGACGCCGTCGAACGTGGCGCCATGCTGGTTGAGCTGGAGCCGGCACGCGCTGAAATCCTGGATGCGCGGCGACGCGCCGAGGCACAAGCCCGCATCGCCGCCGCGGCAACGAACGTCAATGTTGCCGAGCAGCGTGTCAGTGCGGCAGTCAGCAATGCCGACATTGCTCAAAAGGAGCTCCAGCGCGTGCGTGCATTGCGCCAGGGCGGCCATGTCAGTGCAGCAGCCGAAGACCGCGCCGCCACAACGGCCCAAAGCAGTGCTGCGGAATTGCGCTCCGCCCGGTTTTCCGTTTCCACGGCACGTTATGAACTTGAAGCGGCGCGTACGGCATTGAAGTATGCTGCCCTTGGCGGCACGGGCACACCGATTGCCGTTCGCTCTCCCGAGAGCGGGCAGGTACTCAAGATCGCGCACAAGAGCGAGGGCACGGTTGCAGCCGGCCAGCCGCTGATCGAAATCGGCAACCCGCGCGCACTGGAGGTGGAAGTGGATTTGCTGTCGGCGGACGCCGTGCGCATTCATCCGGGAACACGCGTCTTATTCGAACGCTGGGGCGGCGATGGCGTGCTTGAAGGCGTAGTCAAGGTTGTCGAGCCAGGCGCCTTTACCAAAATTTCCGCCCTGGGCGTGGAAGAGCAGCGTGTGTGGGTGATTGTTGCCTTCACGTCGCCGTCCGCGACATGGCAGCGGCTGGGCGACGGGTACCGGGTCGAAGCCAGCTTTATCATTTGGGAAGGCAACGATGTCTTGCAAATCCCTGCCAGCGCTTTGTTTCGTGATGGCAATGGCTGGGCAGCGTATGTCGTCATGCAGGACCACGCTGTCAAGCGGCGCGTGGAGATCGGCAAACGCAATGCCCTGGCCGCGCAAGTGCTAGCGGGAATCAGGGCGGATGAACAAGTCATTGTCCATCCGGACGACCGGGTGCGGGAGAACGTGACAGTTGCGGCAAAGTAGCTGGTTACAATGCGCGGTGCCAGCAACGAGGCAAGCATCCAGCGGAAAAAGCGCCGGTTTGGCTAATGCAATTCCGACGTGCCGGGCGCATGGATCTGGTATCTGTTGCCGCCCGCTTTTTTTGCCTGGTACATTGCCTTGTCTGCCTGGCTCAGCAACACTTCCGGGTCGTCACAGCCGTTCGGATAGATGGCGATACCCACGCTCGCATAGGTATGGATAATTTGTCCATCGAGCACGAATTGTTGGGAAAGCCCCTCCAGAAGCTTATTGGCCATGGCCAAAATAACCTCGATTCCCTGGATATCCTTGACCAGTATGGCAAATTCATCTCCCCCCATTCGCGCGATCACATCGTCCTTCCTGACCGCAGAGCGCAACCTTTCGGCGACGGCTACCAGCAATCCATCGCCAATCGAATGCCCGAGCGTATCGTTAATGTCCTTGAAGCGGTCAAGATCGATGAACAGAAGCCCAAGCGTGCGTTGGTTTCGCTTCGCCTGAAACATCGCTTGCTGCTGTTCACTCAGAAAGTAGGCGCGATTCGACAATCCCGTGAGGACGTCATGGTAGGCGAGAAAGGATTCCCGTTCCTGCTCCTGGGAGCGAGGAGTAATGTCATGCTGGATGGCGATGAAATGCGTAATGTTACCGTCGTTATCGTGTAAAGGCGTGATGATTTCGTCGACCGTGTACAGCATGCCGTCCTTGCGCCGGTCGACCAGAATGCCGCGCCAGGTCTTGCCGGACATGATCGTATGCCACATGTCACTGTAAAACATATGGCTTTGCTTTCCGGAGTTCAGCTTGGCCGGAGAACAGCCGATAAGTTCCGCTTCAGAATAGCCGGACAATTGGCTAAAAGCCTCGTTCGCCCAAACGATTTTGCCCGCTTGATCGGTAATGACAACGGCGTTGGCAGTACATTTAAAAGCCTTCGCCAGCGTTGCATCGGCAATTGGCTGAAAAACTGGCCTGGAAAGAGCGGGTTCCGTTTGCATGGGCGAAGTCTGTTGAAGCAATGGAATACATGCACATGGGATTAAAGCAGCCCAATGGCAATTGCCAAGCGAGTGCCCATTCCAAGTGACACATTAGACAGGAAAACAGTTAAAGAAGTCCCGGTGGTCAAGTCCGGGGCAGCCTATACCGGCAAATAGGCACGTCGAGATTGGCGTTGCTGCAGGGGCTAGGCAAAGAGACCGGACTGCAGTAGCGGGACCGGGCTGCAACCCTTTTTTTCAAGAGACTTGGAAATCCTGGCGAGTTCGACGATTCCTTCGTCGACGCTGGCGACCAGTTTCCTGGCTTGCCCCCACGATCGCATGATGAACCAGTCGCCCATCAGATCTTGAATCAGATGCGCAGTGAACATGCCCGCCTCGCCAGCATAGCGCACGCTGTGCGGGCAGGGCGCTGTCACTGGCAGTGGCAAGGTAATACCGTCGTCGGCGGGATCAATCATGTTTGGCAGCCGCTTAGTATCGGCATATGCACGAATAAAAAGCGATCTGAATGGTTATTGGAGTGCAATTATAGGGATAGCGGCGAATTTACGCCAACCTCAATCTTATCTTCGTTTCATTGCCAATTTAACAAGGCGGTTCGATTGCGCCTATGAAATGGTTTCCAGAAGCATATATCACTTTAAAAATCCTTAATCTGGATTAAGGAATATACATCCTCCGAGGGATGACAATACGCATTCAATTCCTCGGAGGGACAGGTCATGCAAACCATTTGCGAGTATCTGGCATACGATCACCAGCGCTGCGACGATCTCTTTCTGAAAGTCGAGGCCAGCATTGCGCAACAAGACTGGCACCAGGCCGAAAGTGACTTCCAGGCGTTTTGCCAAGCCTGGCTGGGCCATATCGATAGCGAGGAAAGGATCGTGTTTCCAGCCATGGAAAAGGTCACGTTCAATGCCGGCGCCCCGCTTGCCATGCTGCGCCTGGAGCACCAGCGCATGAGGGGGCTTGTCGCCCGACTGGACGATGCCGTGCGGCGGCATGATCCTGCCGACTTTCTCCTGCATGCGGAGACCCTGACCATCCTGGCGCAGCAGCATGGCTTGAAGGAAGAGGAAATGCTGTATCCGCTGCTGGACCGTATCCTTTCCGGGAAGAATGTGCAGCATATCGTGGATGCCTTGCGCGAGGCCATCGATGCCCGTGGCGTGGCTGGCGGCAACCTGGCGCCGCATTCTCCCGCAGGTTCTCCGCACATTCCGGTCGCTGCACAGACATGATGAATGGTTTTTTTCATCCTCCTCCCGTCCTCGATCTTAAGGAGATCGCAACTCCCATCTGATACGTATTTTTTCACAGGAACTGCATCTGTTTTCTTCCGGGCTTAGGGAAGACAATCCTTTGCACTGTGAAGTGCGTAATCCGACCTGAACCCTTGGGTTACCTGCTGCCAGTCTCACTCAATTTACCGGGACTTAATGCATCATGAGTAACCAAGAGCAGATCGTTTCTTTCACCCCAATGTACACACCGCGCGTCCAGATATATGCGCGTGAAGCGCGCGGGTGGTATGCGAACTGGCGCTGGGTCTGTGTCTGGCTGACCCAGATCGTTTTTTATGGCCTTCCGTGGCTACAGTGGAACGGGCGCCAGGCCATCCTGTTTGACCTGGCAGCGCGCAAATTCTATCTGCTGGGTCTGGTGCTTTGGCCGCAAGACCTGATTTACCTTGCGGTATTGCTCATCATCTGTGCGTTTTCCCTTTTCTTGTTCACGGCCGTTGCAGGGCGGGTGTGGTGCGGCTTCGCTTGCCCCCAGACGGTCTACACCGAGATCTTCATGTGGATCGAGCGGAAAATCGAGGGTGAGCGGAGTGCGCGCATGCGGCTCGACAAGCAAGCCTGGGCTGCAGCCAAGCTCGCCAAAAAATGCGCCAAGCATCTCGCCTGGGGTGTATTCGCTCTTTGGACCGGCTTTACCTTTGTCGGATACTTCACGCCGATTGAACAGCTTGGGCTCGAAATCGCCACGTTTGCGTTCGGTCCCTGGCAGCTTTTTTGGGTACTGTTCTACAGTTTCGCCACCTATGGCAATGCGGGCTGGATGCGCGAGCAGGTGTGTCGCTACATGTGCCCGTATGCGCGTTTTCAGAGTGCGATGTTTGATGCCGACACGCTGATCGTCAGCTACGACAAGGAACGAGGCGAGCCGCGTGGCGCCTTGAGCAAATCCGCTGCCGCCCAATCCGCAAGCGGAACGTGCATCGACTGCTCATTGTGTGTGCAGGTATGTCCGACAGGGATCGATATCCGCAACGGCTTGCAGTACGACTGTATTGGCTGTGCGGCCTGCATCGATGCCTGCGACAGCGTGATGGACAAGATTGGCGCGCCACGCGGCCTGGTACGCTTTACCACTGAAAATGCAGTGATGAACAAGTGGCGTCCCGCGCAGATCAGGCAACGGATGTACCGACCGCGCATCCTGATCTACAGTGCAATCCTGCTGCTGGCAGTGGGCGCGTTAATTGCAGGACTGGCGAACCACACGCCGTTGAAAATGGATGTCATTCGAGACCGTGGCGTCATGGCCAGGGTGGTGGAAGACGGCATGGTAGAGAATGTGTATCGCCTGCAGATCATGAATGCTGACGAGCAGGTGCACCGTTACCGGATTGACGTCAGTGGCATCGATGGGATTCAGCTCGTCACGCCTGGCGAGGTGGCGTTCAGAGCGACAGAATCCCGCCTGGTACCCGTCACGGTTCGTATTCCGGCTGAAAGCGGCAAGCCGGGCACGAACAGGATATATTTTGTGTTGAGCGATCAATCGGACAAATCGCTGCGGGTCAGGGAAAAGTCGATGTTTTTTGTCCCCAGATAGCGGAAATGTATGGATATTTATGCAAAAAACCGGACGGGGCGCACATGCAAAGGATCGCGCTGTGTGACTGACACGCTTCTTACAATCAAAGGCTTGCGCATCCGTTGCAGATAGGAGAGTATTGACCAGAAGAAACCAAGCCGACATACCAAAATGATCGGTGTAGTAAACACAATAATAATGGCAGGGGACAGAGTAATGAAAAATGTGCAGCAGGAGATCGACGAGCGCACGCGGCTGGTCGGGCAGAACAAATTTGAAATGATGCTGTTTCGGCTTGGGAAAGCGGGCGCTTCCGACCAGAGCGCCCTGTATGGCATCAATGTCTTCAAGATCCGGGAGTTGCTCGACATTTCCAGTGTGAAGATCACCCCCATCGCCGGCGCATCACCCCTGATCCTGGGGGTGGTTAACGTGCGGGGGCAGATCATCCAGGTAATCGATTTGCCCGCCGCAGTTGGCTGCGTGCCGGCGGAAATGAAAATCCTGATGCTCACTGAATATGCGGGAACGACCCAGGCATTTGCCGTGGAAAACGTCGATGACATCGTTCGCCTCGACTGGAGTCGCGTCAAGCCCGCCGAAGGCGTCTCTGGCGGCTCGGGAACCGTGACGAGCATTGCGCACCTTGAAGGGGAAAACGGCGAGGCCACGCTTGCCCAGGTCCTCGATGTCGAGCAGATCCTGCGTACCGTGAACGGGGATGGCAAAATCAAGGTGGATGCATCGGAAGTTGGCGGCGGCGTGCAGCTTCCTGAGGGTGCAATCATCCTGGCGGCCGACGACTCCGGGGTTGCCCGCATGATGATTGAGGAAGGCTTGCGGGCCATGGACCTGCCATTCGTTATGACCAAGAGCGGCAAGGAAGCCTGGGAGCGCTTGCAGGAGTTGGCCGCAGTCGCGGAAAAGACCGGCAAAGGTATCCGCCAAAGTGTGGCGCTGGTGTTGACCGACCTGGAAATGCCGGAAATGGACGGTTTTACATTGACCAAGTGCATCAAGAACGATTCCCGCCTCAAAGATATCCCGGTCGTCATTCACTCATCGCTGTCCGGCGCCACCAATGAGAGCCATGTCAGGAGTGCAGGCGCCAATGGCTACGTCGCCAAGTTCAATCCGCATAAGCTGGCGGAAGCCTTGCGCTCAGCATTAATGGCTGCCTGACCGGGTGAGGCAGCCGCACCGGCCATTGCTTCAAGAACCGGCAGTCGATGCGTCGGCATGGACTTCAAAGCGATTTCTGCCGCCGCTCTTTGCCTTGTAAAGTTCGTGGTCAGCCCGCTCAATCAGAATTCCCCAATTGTGTTTTTCGTCATCGAGACGCGATAGGGCGATTCCCACGCTGATCGTCACATTTTCGGCAATCTCGAAACGACACTGATTGACCGCGGACACGAGACGCTGGCCGACGACGTGACATTTTTCCATGTCCATGTTGGGAAAAATTATACAAAATTCCTCGCCGCCGTAACGGCCGATCAAATCGATATCGCGGCAGGCGCCTTTTAGCGCCTGGGCGACCTGAAACAAGACACGGTCGCCTACCGCATGGCCGAACCTGTCATTAATCTCCTTGAAATGATCAATGTCCACAAAAGCAATCGCCATCGGTTTCCGCAGCCGCCTGGCTACCGAAATCTCTCTTTGTCCGCTGGTATCGATAGCACGCCTGTTAAATACCTTGGTAAGTTCATCATGGGTGGCCAGATGATCTTTATCGGCGACTATCCGCTCGAAATACAGCAGCAGCAGTGCGCTCGACAACAAGAGCGTACCGACGACCGGGACGAAGTAAAGCAGCGTAACGGAAATCAGTGAATTCGTGCGCGGGAGTATTTCGGCCACCTGGAATGCTGCAAGTGCGACGCGCCCCCCATAGGAAATCAGCAAGGCTGCAACGGCAGTCGTAGCAAGCAGTCTTGCGAAACTCCATTTCTGCACTTGTGCTGACAATAGCTCATACATGTACAGGAGCAGCATCAAAAAAATGGCGATCGCCGCGAGCAGTCCGCGGACTGAAATCGTGGCGTTTTGAATTAACGACAGGGCATACGCCATGAAGAATAATCCGCCGACTATCCAGCCGGCTTTGCTGGGCGGCCGTCTGTAAAACGCCCGCAGGCCCGTCCACTGATAGATCAGGCCGAGAATCAGGAGGTTATTCCCCAAAATTAGAATCAGGTATCTCGGCGCGCCGGCATTCACAATCACCATAGTCAGGCCAATGCCGACACATAGACCGGAAAGTGCCCAATGCCGGGTGCATTTTTCTGTCGGCAGTGCAAAGAAGAGCCCGGCCATAACCAGGCTCACGGAGAATTGCACCAATATAAGCGCGGTGCCCGCAGTGAGAGCATCAAACTGCACGGATGAATAATTAAAGTGTCATGGATGTGGCCGCCACATTGGCCCGCGCCACGTGCAGTTTTTTGAAGCTGTCGATCAGCCGCTGGTGCCGGTCGAGCCCCTCCAGTTTCATGCTCGTTGGCGTCAAGCCGAAGAAGCGCACGCTGCCGTCCACAGATCCCATCACCGCGTCCATCCGCGGGTTGCCAAACATCCGGCGGAAATTGACCTCGTAATCGTCCAGTTCCATGTCTTCATCCAGCAGCACCTCCAGCACCACGTTCAAGGCCTGATAAAACAAGCCGCGCTCGAGCGTGTTGTCGTTGTATTGCAGGAAGGCTCCCACCAGATCATGCGCCGCTTCAAACTGCTTCAGGGCGAGATGAATGAGCAATTTCAACTCCAGAACGGTCAGCTGCCCCCAGTCCGTATTCTCGTCAAATTCGATGCCGATCAGAGTGGCGATGTCGCCATAATCGTCCAGCTCATTGTTCTCCAGACGCTCAAGCAATGCTTCCAGGCCGGCGTCGTCCAGGCGATGCAAGTTCAAAATATCGGTGCGGAACAACAGCGCCTTGTTGGTGTTATCCCAGATTAAATCATCGATAGGATAGACTTCCGAATAACCGGGCACCAAGATCCGGCAAGCAACGGCGCCTAGCTGGTCATACACCGCCGTGTACACTTCTTTACCCATGTCTTCAAGAATGCCGAGCAAGGTCGCGGCTTCGTCGGCATTGGAGTTTTCACCCTGGCCAGAAAAATCCCACTCGACAAAATCGAAATTCGCCTTGGCGCTGAAAAAGCGCCACGACACGATACCGCTGGAATCAATGAAGTGTTCGACAAAGTTGTTGGGTTCAGTCACGGCTTCACTTGCAAAGGTGGGCCGGGGTAAATCGTTCAGGCCTTCAAAACTGCGCCCCTGCAGCAATTCCGTCAGGCTGCGTTCCAGCGCCACCTCGAAGCTTGGGTGCGCGCCGAACGAAGCAAACACGCCGCCGGTTCGCGGGTTCATCAAGGTGACGCACATCACCGGGTACACCCCGCCCAGCGACGCATCCTTCACCAGCACCGGGAAGCCTTGCTCTTCCAAGCCCTGAATGCCGGCCAGGATGCCAGGGTATTTCGCCAGCAAGTCGTGCGGCACGTCCGGCAAGGCGATTTCGCCTTCGAGGATTTCGCGTTTTACCGCCCGTTCGAAAATCTCGGACAGGCATTGCACCTGCGCTTCGGCCAGCGTATTACCGGCACTCATGCCATTGCTGACGTAGAGATTTTCGACCAGGTTGGACGGGAAATACACAGCCGCGCCGTCCGACTGCCGTACAAAGGGGAGGGAACAGATACCGCGCTGCACATTGCCCGAGTTGGTGTCGACCAGGTGCGAGCCACGCAGCTCGCCATCGGGATTGTAAATTTGCAGGCAGTACTCATCGAGAATTTCAGCCGGCAGCGCATCTTTACGGCCTGGCTTGAACCAGCGCTCGTTCGGGTAATGGACAAACGCCGCGTTGGCGATGTCTTCGCCCCAGAACGACCCGGCGTAGAAATGGTTGTTATTCAGTCGCTCGATATATTCTCCCAACGCCGACGCCAACGCGCTTTCTTTGGTCGCTCCCTTGCCATTGGTAAAACACATCGGCGAGTGCGCATCGCGGATATGCAGCGACCACACATTCGGAACAATATTGCGCCACGAAGCGATTTCAATCTTGATGCCCAAGGCCGCCAGAACGCCCGACATATTGGCGATGGTCTGCTCCAATGGCAGGTCCTTGCCCACGATATAGGTGCTGGCATCAGATGCGGGCTTCAAGGTCAGCAAGGCCTGCGCATCGGCATCCAGGTTTTCGACCTCTTCAATCACAAACTCGGGCCCGGCTTGCACGACTTTTTTGACCGTGCATCGGTCGATGGAGCGCAGAATACCCTGGCGGTCCTTGGCTGAAATATCCGCCGGCAGCTCGACCTGAATCTTGAAAATCTGCTGGTAGCGGTTTTCCGGGTCAACAATATTATTCTGCGACAGGCGGATATTTTCGGTCGGAATATTGCGTGTATTGCAGTACAACTTTACAAAGTAAGCCGCGCACAAGGCCGATGAGGCCAGAAAGTAATCGAAGGGGCCAGGCGCCGAGCCGTCGCCCTTATAGCGGATAGGCTGATCGGCCACCACCGTAAAATCATCGAACTTGGCTTCGAGACGAAGCTTGTCGAGAAAGTTGACCTTAATTTCCATGAAAGAATTCCAAAATAGCGTTCAAAATGATTTAGCCGCTATTATCCGGGTTTTTTCAACTGCAATCCTCTGCATCCGTCTGGGAATGAAAGACTCCGGCGAGGAGGAGGCCCAAGGGAAGGGGGGGGCCCATCTCATCAGCAGGCCTCTACCACATGATTTTCTTGTCTTTATTTTCCGGCTTGCCGTCGGTCCGGTATTGTGCAAAGGCCTCGAGCATGAAATCCACCATTACCCGGGTTTTTGCCAGCAGATGCGTCCTGGTCGGGAAAAGAAGGTAAATATCCGCAGACGGCGGCTCCCAGTCCTCGAGGATGGCGCGCAACCGCCCGGATCGCAAGTAGGGTGCAACATCCCATTCTGAACGAAGCACGATGCCATGCGCATCCAGGGCCCAGGACAAGGCGACTTCACCGTTATTGGAGCTGAGCGCGCCACGGACTTTGACTGTCTCTTGCCTGGCGCCAGAACGAAAGCTCCAGCTGCCATAAGTCTCATCGCGTTCACGTATCACAATGCATTGATGCTTTTGCAAATCGCGTGGTGAGGCAGGCACGCCCCATTTTTTCAGGTAAGCCGGGGAGGCACACAAGAAACGCCGGTTATCCGCCAGCTTTCTTGCAGTGATCCGGGCATCCGGTTGTTCGCCAAAACGAAACGCCAAGTCAAACGCCTGTTCTACCAGGTTGACAGGACGCTCACTGAGATGCAACTGGGCTTCAACATCAGGATATTGACGGGCAAATCGGGAGAGCTGCGGCGCAATGTGCTGACGACCGAATCCAAAGGTTGCATTAATCTTCAGCAAACCTTTTGGAACGCTTTCTCCTCCCGAGATTCTTTGTTCCAGTGCTTCCAGATCTGCAACAATTCTTTCCCCTTCTGAAAAGTATGCCTCTCCTTCCGGAGTAAGGCTCATCCGCCGTGTCGTCCTATTCAGCAGTCGGACGTTCAGTCTCCCTTCAATTTGCGCGAGACGTTTGCTGACTGCCGGTGGCGTGATGCCTAATTCCTGTGCCGCTGCTGCAAGAGTGCCGCGTTTAACAAGCAGGGCGAAAAAGGCAAGATCTGATAGTGCGTCCATTCATAACCTTTGCGACCGAATGAAGTTCCATTAATTTAATTATATCCCGTTAGATTACGAATAATATGACTTGCACTCGCAGCGGTTGAGCTTTCAACCGCAAATTTTTTCTAAAGTAAGTAAGTTCAGGAAAACCGTGACCGCCCAACTTGTTCATGCAGTTTTGCTCGATTTGGCTTTGGGCGTCTGTCTAGGTACCGCAGGAGGTATGCTCGGCATCGGTGGCGGCTTGATCGCCATTCCTGTGCTGGGAATCTTATACGGCATGGATCAACATCTGGCCCAGGGCACCGCACTGGTGATGATTGCGCCGAACGTCTTGATCGGATTTCTGCGCTATCGCCAGCGTAACCATATCGACATGCGCGCCACGCTGTGGATGGGCATGCTCGCCACCATCTCTTCCTACATTGGCGGACGAATTGCATCGCATTTAAATGCCCAACTCCTCCAGTCCGCTTTCGCTACATTCCTGATCGTGCTTGCGACTTATTTCGTATTGCAGCAGCGCTTTGGGCACTCGGGCGAGGGCAGGGCTCCCATCCTGTCAAAAAAGCTCTTGCCAGTTTTGGGCGTGGCTAGCGGTGGCATGTCTGGCGTATTTACCGTTGGTGGCGGCCTGATAGTTGTCCCTGCGCTGGTCACGCTATTTGGCTTGACGCAGACCCAGGCTCAAGGCGTGGCGTTGGCTTTGGTCGTGCCAGGGGCAGTCGCTGCCTTGTTCTCCTACGCACAAGGCGGCCACGTGGACTGGATGGTGGGTATTCCTTTGGCATTGGGAGGGATTGCCAGTGTTTCGTGGGGCGTGGCGCTTGCCCATAAATTTCCGCCTGAACGCCTGCGCTTGCTATTCTGCGTAGTGCTCTACGGAACTGCTGGCATGATGCTGGCATTGAGATAACTGCCAGTTGGCGACTCGTCCCTTGGAAGTGGCAGACCGTCAGAATACATGCTTGATGCCCAACGCCATGGTCGTAACGGATTCACCTGCAACGACTGTTGACCCTGTCATGCTGGTGCCTGCATTAAACGGGTTGTACACACCCTGTGCGTCATTCTTCAATTGGCTGTAAAAGACGCCAACGTTCGTGCGTCTGGATAAAGAATAGTCATACCCAAGGCTAACAAGCTTGGCACCGGTGCGTCCTGGCGTATTGGAAATATTCCCTGCGCGGGTGTAGTGGGCCAGAACAGTATTTTTGCCGAATGTATAGCTGACCGGAACTTCCCATGCCGTACGCGTGCGGTCAGCACCGCCAGTGCGATCGGCAACCCGGCCTACTTGCAGCAATGAGGTGCGATCATATTGCACGCCTGCTTTCCATCCATTCTGGAAACGATAAAAACCAGAAAAACGCGCAGCGCGCGTATGGCGGCATTCGGCAACAATGCGCCAGCAGGGTTGGCAACAGTAATACCGCTACTGACCGGGCGGCCCTCTCTTTTATGATCCCAGTAGGCCAAAGCCAGATATATCGGCCCATTGGAATATGTGCCTGTAAGGACAAATACACCGCCATCGGAATAGGCCTTGGCCGGCGCGCCGATACCGGCATTACCGGCCGTGCCTTCCGTGCCGTTAGCACTCGTTGAATAGGCCGCGGCCCCTGTAAAGCCGGCATAACTGGGAGTGGCGTAGCGGAGGACGTTGGATACGCGTGTATTGGAGATGACTGTGCCGCCCACGTAGGAAAGAATGGTTAGCGTTGCGGTCATGTTGGTCGGCATGGCCGTGATATTGCCGTTATCCAGTAAGGCTTCTGCTATAAAGCCCTGGCTGCTCCACAACGCATGCTTGCCAAGCGTGATTTGTCCGAATCCGCCTTTGAGACCCACCCATGTATCGCCGTCAGCGAGGCCAGCGCCGGTTGCAAGACCAGTCGATTGACGTTGGTCGGTAGTGAAACGATTTTCAATATTAAAAATCGCGGAAAGACCGCCACCCAAATCTTCGGATCCGGCTATCCAGAACCGCGAAGTGTAGTCATCGTCAAGCCGCAACTCAGTGGAAGCGGCGCGAGTCGTATTGCCGATCTTGTAGCGCTTCAAGTCGGCCTGGATAACGCCGCCAATCCTGATATTCGTTTGCGCCTGGATCGCAGGGGACAGTGCGCCGAGAACGGCTAAAGTAATCAGGGATTTTTTCACCCAATAGTCTCCATTTAATTATTTGATTTGTAATTCGGAACACGTGGGCAGCAAAAGAAACCGAATAGCCTATTTTACATAATATAAATTATGCGAAATATTATATATTTTCGTACCGCCCAATTTCGAGCCCAAAACATCCTCCAGCCCGCTAGGCATCACTTTCCAGCCCCGGCAAGTTGCTGTATCTCCGGCACAAACGCCTCCTGAAACCTGGGATTGAGCACATGGCCGACGTTGAAGCGGCACCAGGCACTCGAAGCCTGCCCATCCACGGAAAAAATGGCGCCTGGCGCCAGTGCCACGTTGCGTTTCAACATTGCGCGCGCCAAATCGCTTGCGTTATCAATCCCGGGAAACCTCGCCCAGATAAACAGGCTTTGTGGCGACTCACAAAAAATCTCGGCACGGTTTGACTTCAGAAATTCGCCTGCTGCGCCATTGGCTTGCCTTACGCGTTCCTGCAGCCGCACCGCGTACCTAAGGAACTGCCCATCCGCCAGCACAGCATCCACCAAGCGCTCACAGTACTCCGATGTGCTGACATGCATGAGCATTTTGACATCAGCCAGATCGTTTGCGAGGTCTGGGCTGCAAGCCAAAAATCCCACCCGCAGTGCCGGTGCGAGCGACTTCGAGAACGTGCCGATATAAATGGTGCGGGATAACTGGTCCAGTGCCGAGATGCGCGTCGCACTGGGCTTATGGAAATCCGCCAGCGGATCGCTCTCCACGATGACCAGGTTGTATTTCTCGGCGAGTTGCAGAATCCGATGCGCCTTGGCCGGCGAAATGTCCGATCCGGTGGGATTATGGCCGACCGATTGGGTAAAAAACAACCGTGCATTGGTGGCTTTGATCCTTTCCTCAAGGACTGCGACGTCGGGACCATCCGCCTGGCGCGGCACCCCGCCAACGCGAGCGCCATGCAGTTTCAGTTTGCCGAACAGCGGATAGTAGCCAGGATCGTCGACCAGTGCCGCGTCGCCGGCCTTGAGGAAATAATGGATGACAGCGTTGAGCGCCATGTTGGCGCCGTGGGTGAGCACGATCTGACCCGGACTTGCATCAATTCTCAGATGCGCGAGCTTTTGCACGATATGCTGGCGTAACGGCAGATAACCATGGCGACTGCCGTAGCGATACAGGTAGTTGCGCCCTGCCCGGTCAAGCCTTTGCTGGTAGCGTGAAAGCTTGTTCTCGATTAGCCACTCCACTGGAGGAAAACCATCGCCCGACGGCAAATGCGTGGCGATCGGGCGCACCTGCTCGCGCATCAGCCAGACAATATCCATCGCGCGTTCAAGCGAGTTGGACTCGTCCTCGGCGTCAGGAATAGTGCGCTCGACGGCATAATAGCCGGAGCCTCTTTTTGGCTTGATCAAGCCTTTTGAAGCCAGGACTTCAAATGCGCTCACGACGGTGTTAATGGAGTGATGATGCATGACGGCGTATTGTCGGATTGAAGGCAGCCGGTCACCCGGCCGAATCGCGCCTTCGACAATTTGCCGCTCGATGGAGTCGCTGATGCTGGCAACGAGCGTTTTACCTTTTGTTTTCACTTTCGCATTGTCCGGCAATATCCTTGGTTCGAGTATACAAGATCGCTTTTCCGGAATGGCTCGACCCAAGAAAACGGGGCGGCATCCAGCCGCCCCCCTGACGTCACCCCGGCAGTTTAATGCCGCAGCCTGTTCATTACTTCCATAGCGCGCATTTGCTCTCGGACTTGGAAAGGAATGCCTGGTCGCCGGGTATCGTCTGCAGCAACTTGTAGTAATCCCAGGGATACTTCGATTCGCCCGGCTTCTTCACCTGCATGAGGTACATGTCGTGCACCATGCGGCCATCCGGGCGCACAGCGCCATCCTTGACGAACATGTCGTTCAGTTTCGACTTGCGGATCTGCGCGAGCACCTTGTCGGCATCGTCGGTGCCTGCATCCTTGACGGCCTTGAGATATTGCAAGGCCGCAGAATAATCGCCGGCCTGCAGGCTCGACGGCATTTTTTTCATGCGCGCAAAGTATGCTTTCGCCCAAGTGCGGCTTGCATCATCCTTGTCCCAGTACCAGCTGTCGGTCAGGTACATGTCCTGGGCCTGGTTCAGGCCGATCGAATGGATATCGTTGATGAACATGAGCAGTCCGGCCAGCTTCATGGTCTTGACGACGCCAAATTCATTGGCTGCCTTGATCGAGTTGATCGTGTCGCCGCCCGCATTGGCGAGGCCCAGGATCTGCGCTTTGGAGGATTGTGCCTGCAGCAGGAATGACGAGAAATCCGAAGCGGCGATCGGGTGCTTGACCGAGCCGACCACGGTGCCACCCGATGCCTTGACGATGTCAGCCGTGTCTTTTTCCAGCGAAGCGCCAAAGGCGTAATCGGCGGTCAGGAAGAACCATGACTTGCCACCCTGCTTGACGACTGCGCCACCGGTGCCGCGGGCCAGCGCAATGGTGTCGTAGGCATAGTGCACCGTGTAAGGCGAACATTCCTCGTTGGTCAGGCGTGAACTGCCCGCCCCGACTGCAAAGAATGGCTTCTTCTTTTCAGTGGCGACCTTGGCCATCGCCAGGCTGGTGGCGGAATTGGTGCCGCCGATCAGGACATCCACGCCCTGCTGGTCGAACCATTCGCGCGCCTTGCTGGCAGCAACGTCGGCCTTGTTGAGGTGGTCAGCATATACCACCTCGATTTTCTTGCCATTGATGCTGCCGCCCATTTCCTGGATCGCCATGCGGATGGCTTCGACGCCACCGGGGCCGTCGATATCGGCATAGGTGCCCGAAATATCGGTAATAAAGCCGATTTTCACGACGTCGCCTGACACCTGGGCGCTGGCGATGGTGTTAAAGGCAAGTCCGGCAAATGCCGCGCCAATGAGGCATGTCATTCTGGTTTTGTTCAATTGCATTTTGTCTCCTTTGTATGGATGGTTTACTGCAAGTCTTGAATTGAATCGTTTTTTTTATTGGGCGATGGTGCCCGCGCCGGATTCTTCCTGCTGCTTCAAAGCGCGGCGCATGATCTTGCCCGTCGGCGTGGTCGGCAAGGCATCGACAAAAGCGATGTCCCTGGGGTATTCGTGTGCGGCAAGGCGGTCCCGCACGAACCCCTGGATTTCCTTGAAGAGGCTTTGCGATGGCAAGAATCCGTCACGCAGCACGATGAATGCCTTGACGATTTCGGTCCGGACCTCGTCTTTTACGCCGATGACCGCAGCGAGCTTCACCGCCGGATGGCGCATGAGGCATTCTTCAATCGGCGCCGGGCCGATGCGGTACCCTGCGCTGGTGATGACATCGTCGTTGCGGCCGAGGTAAGTGATGTAACCTTCGGTATCCATCGAGCCGAGATCGCCCGTCACGAGGAATTCGCCGGCGAATTTTTCCCTGGTCGCTTCGGGGTTTTGCCAATAGCCAAGGAACATGACCGGGTCGGGACTGCGCACCGCGATATTGCCGGTGGCTCCGGCGGCAAGGATATTTCCCTGGTCGTCGACGATCTGCACGTCGTGCCCCGGAACTGCCCGGCCCATGCTGCCGGACTTGGGCGGATACAGCGGCGCGCAGGACGACACGACCAGGTTGCATTCTGTCTGGCCATAGAACTCATTGATGGTGACGCCAAAGACTTGCTGCCCCCAGGCGATCAGGTCGCTGCCCAGGGACTCGCCACCGCTGGCGACGGAGCGCAAGCGGTAGCGCCATTTCTCATGCGGCGTTTCAACGACGCGCAACATCTTCAGTGCGGTTGGCGGGAAAAATACATTGCGTACCTGGTGGCGCGCCAGCAGATCAAAAACGGCTTCCGGCTCGAATTTTTCCAGCCTTTTTGCCAGCACCGGGATGCCGTGGTAGAGCGAAGGCATGAGCACATCGAACAGCCCGCCAATCCAGGCCCAGTCGGCGGGCGTCCAGAACAAGTCGCCAGCCTGCGGAAAACCATCGTGCGAGACTTCGACGCCGGGCAAATGGCCAAGCAGGATGCGATGGCTGTGCAAGGCGCCTTTGGCCTTGCCGGTGGTGCCCGAGGTATAGATGATGATGGCTGGGTCATCGGCCAGTGTATCGAGTGTCGTGAATTCCACAGACTCTGTCCGCACGCTGCGCCAAAAGCCATGTGCGCCATCCGGCACTTCCTCGTCGGCCTCCTCCACATACACGACGTGCTGCAGCGTGGTCAATTCATCGCGCACCGCAGTGACCTTGCCCATGCCGGCGGCATCGGTGATCAACACCTTTGCAGCACTATTGTTCAGGCGATAGCTGATGGCATCGGGTCCAAACAGGTAAAACAGCGGCACCGTGATGGCCCCGATCTTGTAGGCAGCGATATGGGATATCAGCGTTTCGACGCCTTGCGAAAGGAATATGCCGATGCGGTCGCCGCGCTGCAGTCCTGCCCTGGTCAGCGTGTTTGCCAGCTGGTTCGACAGTGCCTTGATCTGGTCGAAGGTATACGTCGTGACCTTGCCGGCCTTGTCTTCATAGATCAGTGCCGGCCTGCCACTGCCGTCTGCCCATTTGTCGCAGACTTCCCGTGCCATATTGAAACGCTCGGGAACATGCCATTGGTAATCGACCTTGTCTTGCAGTCGGTAATGTTCCGGTCCGATCATTGTTTTGTCTCCATCATCCAGTTGCTTCGATCCCTGTTGCCGAGGTCACAATAGCACTTACTGTACCCATGAAAAAGGTACACTTTTACCAGACAGTTGGTTTGCTGTATTCAATTGCTTGAGTGCATTCGGCTTGTCAACGGAACATTGTGTGATCAGGGGGAAGTTTGCGACGGCTTGCCGAGGGTGATGACCTTCGCTTCTTGCCCGATGCGCCATTGATGCGCAAACGTTGCCTTTGTGACGGCATCGCGATCCAGCAAAAGTTGTTTGAGTAATTTCCTGGTATGCCGCAGCAAGGCCGGATCGTGCGCATCGCGTGGATGGAGGCTAAGCCGGACCAGCGGTGAATTCCTGAGAAAAAGGCTCAGAAGATTGATCCATTGTGGCGAAAGCAGGCGGCCAACTGCATTGCGAGCTGTATAGACCAGGCTCGGCGAAGCAATCCAATCCCGTCCATTGGAAAAATTCGTTCGTGGCAGAAGATAAAAGCGCCCTAACGTGGTTGTGTATTCAAACGGGAATTCGGACAGGACTGACCATGTCCCCGCTCCGATCAACCACGCAGGCGCGATGAATCCCTGCACGGGCCATTGACGCTGACGGAACCATGCCAATCCCATGGCAATGCGTTGACGCGCTTCGGCAGGATCCAGAGCGGCAAATTCGCCTTCGCGCTGGGTATAGATCGTCCGAAGCATGCGGCTATACAGGCTGCCGCGAACCGGGAGGGTGTCCAGATGGGTATAGCCATGCAAGGCGAGCTCATGTCCCTGGGACAGCAGTTTCTCCAGCATGCGTTCGTAGCCGGCAGGACTGCCCTGGCGGCCGTGATACCGGGGAATGACCAGAAGCGTGAGCGGAATATCGGCAACCGAGCGTACCGTTTCCAGCAAACGCTGGCATTCGGTCCAGTTGGCTGGCGCCACATCATGAATGGAAACGCACAGCGATTTCATGTCACTTGGCACCATAGGCGATTCCCGCCTCCGCTTCCAGTTCCTCGCGTTGATTCGTTGCCAGCAAGCCGGCGTAAAGACGCAGCAATTGTGGCACGATCCGGTCCCATGCGTACTGGCTGGTCGCAATTTGGCGCGCGTTGTTTCCCATCTGTACAAGATCCGTGCGGAAAACTGCCTCGATGCCTTCACTCAGGCTTGCCGCACTGTTCGGCGGCACCAGAATGCCGGTTTGCTCGCTCACCAGTTCGCCGACACCACCTGCGCTCGTCCCCACGATCGGCAAGCCGCATGCCATGGCTTCCAGAATCACCAGGCCGAAAGTTTCGCAATCACCGGGGTGTAGCAACACATCGCAACTGGAAATCAATTGGGCCAGCAACCGGGGATCCCGCATGAACGGGATGTAGGTGGTTTGTCGCGTCCGCGGCAACTCTTCACCGCTGCCGATCAGTATCAGGTGATAGGGTTTGCCCAGCTTGCGTACGGCTTCAATCGCCAGCAGCAGCTTTTTTTCCGGCGAAAAACGGCCGGCATAGACCAGAAGGCGGGTGTTTGGCGGCAAGCGCAATTGCGCACGCAAGGTGGCATCGCGCCGCTGCGGGCAAAAAACCCAGGTATCCACCCCAAGTGGCTGGTGGCGCACATTGTTCAATCCCATTGCGTGGAGTTGCTGAACCATCAAATTGCTTGGTGCAAGCACCATGTCGAATTTTTGATAAACATGCCGCAGATACGCTTGCGCCGCCTGTTGGGCCAGCGAGCCAAAGCGGCAACCGATCAGATGCTGCATGTCCGAGTGATAGAACGCCACAAGCGGGATATGATGCCGGCGCTTCATGCGCAGTGCCGCCCAGGCGCACGTTGAGGCATCGCCGACCTCGATCAGGTCCGGCTGCAGGCGTTCGAGTGCGCGATACGCCGAGCCAATCGACAGCGGCAAGCGATAACCTCTGATCCCCGGTATCGGCAGGCCGGGAATCGCCAGCACAGCCTGGTCGTGTTCGGCGGCGCGGATGCTTGGGCTGACAATGGTGTGCTCGATGCGGCTGCGACGCGCAAGCCACCGTGCCTTGGCGTTCAGGTAGGAGCGCACGCCACCGCCTTCGGTGGCATAGAACATCGTGATGTCGACCAGGTGCACGGGGAGAAAGATAAGTTTGCCTGCCCTAGAGTAGCGTTGAGGATATGGGGATGAACTGAGCTTCCTCAATTCCAATATGATCGACAGGATATTGCTATCGCGTGAAAAATTGACGCTACACTAGTGTCCCATGGACTGCTATGGCGCATACTGTGCGTACAGGCATTGGTCGCGGGAAAAACATGGCATGGCCCAAACAATCCGGCAATGAGCGTGGCATGCGCGGCTCCCCCGCCGGGAATCGCCCCGCGCCTGATGACAACAACTGGCAAAATGGCTTGCCGCGCAAGGCCTGGCTGGTCTTTCTCGGGGTATTGCTGGCCAACTACCTGCTGATGCGTTTCCTGTTTCCAGTGCAGGACGAGCCGCTCACCATTCCCTATACGGTTTTTAAGGCCGAAGTTGCCAAAGGAAATGTCACCGCGATTTTCAGCCAGGGAGCAGGCATCGAAGGGCGCTTTACGGCCCCGGTAACCTGGCCAGGCCCCGATGAGCAGAGTGGCGCAACGCGTGGCCGCGCCCTGCCAAAGCCGCGCACGGCGCATACCTTCACCACCACCCTGCCCCAATTTGTCGGGCCTGAACTGGAAGCATTCCTGATCGAACACGACGTCGAGATCAGCGCCGTGCCTATCCAGAGTGGCAATGGCTGGGCTACCTTACTCTTCGGCTTCGGGCCGGCGATCCTGCTGATTGCCTTTTACGTCTGGCTATACCGGCGTACGATGGCGCAGACTGGCGGCGGCCTGGGCGGTGGCGTGTTCGGCATCGGCAAAAGCAAGGCGCGCCGCTACGACCAGGAAAACAATGCCCGGGTGACCTTCGACGACGTCGCCGGCATCGACGAAGCTGAAAACGAGTTGATCGAAATCGTCGACTTCCTTCGCAATCCCGCCAAGTACACGCGCCTTGGCGGCGCCGCGCCGAAAGGGGTCTTGCTGATTGGCGCGCCCGGCACCGGCAAGACATTGCTGGCCAAGGCGGTCGCCGGCGAAGCCGGCGTGCCTTTTTTTTCGATGAGCGCTGCCGAATTCGTTGAAATGATCGTTGGCGTTGGCGCCGCACGCGTGCGCGACCTGTTCAAGCAGGCGCGCGAAAATGCCCCCGCCATCATTTTTATTGACGAGATCGACAGTATCGGCCGCGCCAGGGGCCAGGTCGTACTGGGCGGATCGAGCGAACAGGAACAGACCCTGAACCAGATCCTGACAGAAATGGATGGCTTCTCCAGCCGTGAGGGCATCATCGTTCTGGCGGCGACCAACCAGCCTGACGTGCTCGACAAGGCCTTGCTGCGGCCCGGTCGCTTTGACCGGCGCGTGGTGCTCAACTTGCCGGACAGAATCGGCCGCGAAGCCATCCTTGCAGTGCATACCCGCAAGGTGCCCCTGGCTGCAGACGCCAGCCTGATGGATCTCGCCGCCAGTACGCCTGGCCTTTCCGGCGCCGACCTCAGGAACCTGGTCAACGAGGCTGCGCTGCTGGCGGCACGGCGCGAGCAAAACGAAGTGCATCAAAAGGATTTCATCGATGCGCTGGAAAAGATTGTCCTTGGGCCTGAACGGCCGTTGCTGCTGACGCATGCCGATCGCGAGCGCATCGCTTATCATGAAAGCGGCCATGCCATTCTCGGCCTGGTCGTGCCTGGCGCCGACCCGGTCAATCGTGTGACCATCGTGCCGCGCGGGCAGTCGCTGGGCGTGACTTACCAGCGCCCGCAAACCGACCGCTACAACTATCCGGAAGCCTACCTGCGCGCGCGGATTGTCGGCATGCTGGGCGGCCGTGCCGCAGAGGAGATCGTCTTTGGCAACAAGACCACGGGCGCCGAAAGCGACATCGAACAAGCCACCCTACTCGCCCGCAACATGGTGACGCGCTGGGGCATGAGCGACGCACTCGGCATGGTGCAGCTGGCGCCACGCGAAAACACGTTTCTCGGCACCGAGCTTGGCGGCTCGCGCAACATCAGCGAGGACACGGCGCGCCGCATCGATGCAGAAGTATTACGGATCATCGATGAGTGCCATGCGCAGGCCAGGCGGCTGCTGGAACAGCATCGAATGCAACTCGACCTCCTGGTGGGCGCCCTGCTGGCGCGCGAAACCCTCGACGAGCATGAAATCCTTGAGGCCACCGGCTTGCCGCCAGCGCCGGCGCTGGAATACCGCCCCATCAAACCGGCCGGTAGCTGACCTGCAACACTGCCGTCATATTTGCCGACACCGCCCGTGGCTTCTTGAGGCCAATCAGTATGCCCGCGATTGAAATCAGGCAAGCTTGTTGACACAAGGGGAGCAAGCGAGTTTCCCCGTCAGCGGAGACAGGCATGCGCGATTCCCAAAGCACGATATCGACCCATCTGCGCAATTTCTCGGTATTCGCCGCTGCCGCCATCCTGCTCCTGGCCGGCCTGTCATATTTCAGATCGCATGCTCCTGGCGGCGCCGCAGAAGCCAGTCTTGCCGGCGTTTTCCTGTTCCTGCTCAAGGCCGGCGTCAAACTGCTGCCCTTGCTGTTGACGCTGCTGGTGGAATTCGGCCTGGCGCTGAACAAGCGGGAATTCCTGATGCGCCTGACAGCCTGGAGAAAGTCGCGCCGAATCGACCTGTATGGCTTTATCCTGAGCCATCTGCACAAGTTAATGGCGTTGCTGAAGATCGCTTTCACCCTGGGCATCCCGCTGCTGCTCGACTACCTGGTCCGGGACGGCATGCCATCCGAATTCAGCCTGTTTGTGTTATTCGAGCGTCTGGCCGGTTATCCTCTGGCGATCCTGGCGTTCGTGCTGATCGCGACCTTCTGCAACTACTGGGAACACCGCCTCTGGCACAGTGCCCTCCTGTGGCCGATTCATCGCTTCCATCATTCAGCGACGGATTACAACGTGCTGATCGAAACGCGCAAGCATTTTACCGAGGTGCTCATGACGCCGCTTTTCTTTACCTTGCCCATGATCCTGCTCGGAGCCCCCCTGGAATTCGTGCTTGCGTACCTCGCGCTCGTGCTCTTTCAGGGATTCATGAGCCATACCGATCAGTCAATCAGCTATGGCTGGATCGGACAGTTCCTGTGGATCGATCCCGTTTATCACAAGCTGCATCATTCTCTATCACCCGATCATATCAACAAGAATTTTTCCGGCACCCTGCCCTTGTGGGACAGGCTGTTTGGCACGTATGCCCATGCAGACCACCCGATCGAAGTTGGTGTCAGCGATGGGCCGCATTACGCCACCCAGCCAATCTGGAAAATTTACCTGATCGATTTTTCGGAATTGCTGCAAAACCTTGGCGGTGCAGTCAAGGAAGCGCTTGGACGCCGCGGTGGAATCCAAGCGGCGGAGGAATAACTGGCTGCCACTTGTTGCTGCGGCAGATATTTCAATGCATTTCGCTGGATGGCCGGTCTTGCAAAGTAATGGGGTCGTCAAAGCGGGAGCGGGCATTCTTGCAAGGGGCGCCGGCATCCAGATGCAAGGCCCGGATTGCCTGCAGAAATGTTGGCTCGATTCTTTCCCAGAGGTATTGATTTCCGCTCATCCGGGCGCGGGTTTTCATTTCATGCAATTCCCGGCGTCGCCTGGCCAGGTGGCGAATGGCCTTGCCGAGACTGAAACTGTCGTACTTGAAAATCAGGCCGTTGCGGCCATGAGAAACATATTGGGTATGGGTGCGAATGTCGCTGGCCAGCACAGGCAGCCCCGACACCAGGTATTCGAAGAGCTTCGTGGGCGGGTTGAAGCGCCACCAGGGCTGGTCTTCCCACAAGCACAATCCGGCATCCGCTGCCTTCATAATCGCAGGAATTTCTGTTCCAGAAACTCGGCCGCAGACAGTGACTGCGCTGGCAATGCCAAGCCGGATGGCATAGCGGCGGCAATAGGCGACTTCCTCATCGCTGGCGCCGATTAAGGTGAGGTGTGCCACCGCCCCTTCCCGATTGGCCAGCCTGATTGCTTCAAGCATCAGGTCACGGCCACGCGGCTTGCTGACCGTACCGACATAGACCAGGCGCAGGGGAGAATCCGCCGCTACCGGCTGCTCGGGCAGCCGTTCCGCGAAAGCCTTGTCGACCCCCATGTAGATCAGCTTGACACGATGCGGAGCGCATCCCTGTTCCAGCAAGTCGTCACGGTGCGCTTCGCCGATTGGCATGACCAGCGTTGCGCGGCGTGCTGGCTCGAAGAACAGCCAGCGCAAGGCGAGTTTGCGTGCCATGCGCTTTAGCATGGGATGGGAAGGGGGAGATGCGGTGAAGCGGCTCGGATGTTCATTCCAGTAAAGTGCCGTGGGAATCCGCCCGAGCAGCCACACCATTGGCGCCAGGAGGGAATGCAACAGGACCACGCAGGCGGGCTGTCGCGCCCGTAGCAATCGGGCGCAGGCAAGGATGTACTGGCACCAGCCTTTACGGCCCTCGCCGTGCGGTAGAACGATGTATTCGATGCCGTCCATCAGCAAAGCCGGATCAATCAGCGGCGCATGACTGATTACGGAAACCTGATATTGCTTGGCCAGCGCCCTGATCCGGTAAGAAAAATCCAGGAATCCAGGCTGGTCATGCGAAAATCTGGTGACAATTATGCAATGTTCTCTCATCCCGTAAGTTTCACGTTCACTTTATATGATTAGAAATGATGCGAACCGACTTGCGTCCGCATTAAAAAAGTAAAGCGGACGGGTATACCTGCCTGCACTAGCCGGGCAATAAACGTTCAGTTTAGGGAAGATCGCTTGCCGGGCGCTGACAATCCACAAACATCGAGGCTGTCTCCGATTTCCGACAGGGGAGGAAGCTAACTTTCGCGCGCGCCCGGGGTGTAAATCCTTGAATAATCTGAATAATCTGGATGACTGTGGACCTTGATCGCACTGACTGGCCGAAATACCAGTCCCGCAAACATAGTAAAAATACCATGTTGAAAAAAAGATATGGACGACTTGTTTTATTATCACTCCGTCATGCATAACTGATATTTATTATTTTAATAACAATAAGTTTCAATTCCCTTAAATATAAACAAGGAAACGACCAATGCGTTCTAATATGACATTAAAAACCCTGGCAGCGCTGCTGGTGGCCGGAGCATCGGCTTCCGCCTTTGCGCTGACCCCAGGCACTGGCACATGGGTGAAAGAGACCACGCTGTTTGGCTTGCAGGACGCATACACGTATGTCCCGAAAAATACCGCGCCGGCCACGATTGGCCAGGGCCGTGCGCTGATGCTGACCTTGCATGGTTGCGCCATGACCGCATCGGGCAACGTCATCAATAAAAAATATAACTGGGAAGAAACCGCTGAAAAGTACGGTATGGTCGTCGTTGCGCCGACCGTGCCCTCCGGTACGACTGCCACGCGCACCTATTCTGGCTGCTGGGACTGGTTCGGTGCAAACCATAGCCGTACCACCCGTGATGAAGCGATTCTCCTCAAACTGATCGATGCAGTGAAGGCACGCTCTGGCCTGGATATCGATCCGAAACAAATTTATGTGACTGGCCTTTCCTCTGGCGGCGGCGTTGTCGTCACGCTGGGTTGCGTCGCTCCCGACGTTTTTGCCGGCATGGGCATCAACACCGGCCCCGCGCTGAACACCGCCGCCAATGCCGGCGTCGGCTCCAAGGCAGCCCGCACGCCGCAGCAAATCGCAAATGACTGCAAGGCGTACGCCGGCCCTAACAGCACTGCACTGCTGACGCAACTGACTTCGGTTGTGAACGGCTCCAGGGACACGACAGTCGACCCCACCCACTCCTGGGCTAATCGTGACGGGATGAAGGTCGCTTATGGTGCATCCTTTGACGGCGGCAGCTTTACCGAAGTTAAGAGCGTTGGCAAGGTCTGGAACGATAACCAGAACCGTCCCCGCGTCTCCTATATTGAAGCAACCGACATGGCGCACGCATGGCCGGCAGGTGCAGGCGGCAGCGGCGGTGGTACCTGGGTGGATTACACCCACGTCAACTATCCTGCCTACGTGACCAAGTTCTTCTTCGAGAACAACCTGCGTGTAGAGCGCGATCCGAACGCAACCACCACTTCGACGACATCGACCACTTCGACGACATCGACAACTACCACGACGTCGACCACCACCACGACCACTGTCAAGGATGGTCCGGTGACCCCGCCGCCACCGCCACCGCCGCCAGTTGAACCGCCGCCCCCGCCACCACCTGGCACGGCGCCAGTCTGCTACACGGCAAGTAACTATGCACACGTGTTGGCTGGCCGCGCCTACAGCTTCTGGGGTGTTGCACGTGTAGTCGGTTCGAACGAGTACATGGGATTCGTGAATACCTTCACCAGCACCACGCTGAAGAAGACCGGCACCTACACCTACGCGATCGGCACCTGCAACTAAGCGCAGGGCGTTCCGCACAGTCCAGAAAATCCCCCGGTTGGAAGCAACCGGGGGATTTTTTGTCGATTGGCTCTTGTCGCGGCCAGCGCGAAAGCGCAACCATGCGCCGTACCTTGCCTGGTCACGGCATAAAAAAAACCGCCGTAGAGGCGGTTTTTTGTTGTGCGTTGCGCCAGTGGATTCAACCGGAAAACCGCTCCTCGATTTCTTCCCGTGTCTTCATCCCGGCGATATCGCCCGGCATGATGAGCACGCTTGCATTGCCGATAATCTTGTTGTTGTACAGGTCATGGTGCGCCTGCGGCAGGTCATTGTAGGCATAAGTACGGCTGTTGATGACGTCCACCTTGCGCTTGGTGATCAGGGTATTGGCCTGGCGACAGTCGAGAAAGTTCGCATAATGCGAGCCAAGGATGCGCTTCTGGTGCATCCACAAGTGCCGCACGTCGAAGCTGAGTTCGTAACCGGTGGTGGCGCCGCAGATCACGATACGGCCGAAGCGCGCCGCCAGGAATACGGACGTGGCGAAGGTTTCGCGCCCGGAGTGCTCGAAGACGACGTCGGGCGAGCGCTTCTGGCCGCAGATTTCCCAGATGCGCTTGCCCATCGCCTTCATCATCTGGTTGCGGCGGGCATTGTTGGCGGCCGTTTCATAATGGTTGAACTCGGTATCGGTGACTTCGTAACCCTTGAATTCGGTGCGGTTGATATAGCCGATGGCGCCGAGTTTCATGCAGAACTTGCCTTTTTCCTCGCTGGACACCACTGCAATCGCGTCAGCGCCGACTTCGCGGCACAGTTGGAGGGCATAGGTACCCAGGCCGCCGGCGCCGCCCCAGATCAGCACCAGTTCGCCGGGCTTGATCTGCGCCTGGGTAATCAGCATGCGGTACGCGGTGAAATAGGTCAGGATATAGGATGCGGCATCTTCCCAGGCCAGGTGCTTCGGCTTCGGCAAGATCTGCTGGGCCTGGACTGCGACGAACTGGGCGTAGGTGCCGTCAGGTGTTTCATAGCCCATGATGGCGTGGTTCTGGCTGCTCATCGGGTCGAAAGACGTGAAGTTGGGGTTGTTCAGGCCGCCATTGCCGTGTTCCAGGCATTGCTTGAAACACGTGACAATGACTTCGTCGCCGACCTTGCAATTCCTGACGTTCTTGCCGACCTGCCAGACGATGCCGGAGGCATCCGACCCCGGTACATGATAATCCTGATCGTGCAGGTTGAAGACGCTGATCGGCTGCCCCAGTCCCGCCCATACCGTGTTGTAATTGACGCCCACGGCCATCACCCGCACCAGCACATCGTTGTCGCCGACTTGCGGCACCGGGACCGTGCGCTCGACCAGGGCTTGCAGCGGCTCGCCGAAACGGTCTTTCTCGATCACCCAGGCCTGCATTCTTTCCGGCACGACGCCTGGCGTGCCGTATTCCTGCAAGCCATAGGATTGCGGACGGCCTGCAGATTCCTGGATGTTTTTCAGTATGGCAGACATGGTTTATTCCCCCATTAACGATGCAATTGGCTGGCCCTGGCGAGCGACGATACTGGCCAGGTTGCGGTGGTAGCGGCCGGCCAGTCCAAGGACATCAGCACTGGCGAAGCGGCGGTTGTCATATGCGAAGCGCACCCAGGTCTGCTCTTCCGGCACCACGAATACCCGTAACGGGAAGTGCCAGCCATCGACCCAGTCGGCGGCGATCGAACGGATCGGCAAGGCGCCCTCCCCGGACGCTGCGCGCGGGATGTTTTCGAAGATGAAGTTGCTCGAATACAGGGGCGCAGCACCCTCCCCCTCCAGCAATTCGGCGATGCGCGCCAGAGGCAGGCCCGCATGCGCTTGCGCATCGGCATTGGCGCCATGCACCGCCTGCAGCAGTTGCGTCACACTGGCGGCGGCATCGACGGCAAGCCGCACCGGCAGCGAATTGGTGCACTGGCCAACGACTTCCGCGATACCTTCATAGTCGGCGCTGCGCCCGGAGACCGTGACGCCATAGACGATATCGCGGCTGCCACTGACCTGGGCCAGCGACAGCGCCCAGGCCGCCTGGAAGACAGCATTGGCAGTCGTCTGGCTGGCGCGCGCGCATTCCTGGATACGGTCCAGCAAGGCGGCATCGACCGTCAGCTGGTGGCTGGCGTAGCGGTCTTCGCCTGTAGATGGCACCGGGCTGCAAACCGGCAGTGCCGCCAGCGGATCGGTGGGTCGGTAGCCGGAAAAGACCTTGCGCCAGTGCGCTTCGTCGCTGGCGGCCGGACGCTGCGCCAGCCAGCGGACATACTGGCCGAAGTCGGCATGGTCCGCCAGTGGCGGCACCTCGGCGCCACCGACCATGGCAAGCAGGCATGCCAGCAAATCCTTGCTCACCAGGCTGGAAGTCCAGCCATCCAGGATGATCTGGTGGTTCGACAGCACAATCGCGAATCGCCCGGATTGCGGCGCCAGCGTGATGTGATACAGGCGCAGTGCCGGTGCCCGGGTCAGGTCGTAAGGCTTGCAGCGATCCTCCGCCATCAGTGCCTGCACGGCTGCTTGTTGCGCTGCTTCATCAAGATGCGAGTAATCCAGCGCAGTCAGTGCAAAGTCCGCATGGCGGCAAACGACTTGCAGCGGCACGCCATGGTCATCTTCGATGAAACGCGTGCGCAAGACCTTGTGGCGCGCCACCAGCGCTTGCCAGACTGCCTGCAGGAGCTGCCGGTCGAGCGGGCCTTCCATGACGGACAGCGCTTGCGAGACATTGCTGCGCTGGCCAGCGCGATAGCGGTGGTAAATTTCCGACTGCAGTGCAGTCAGGGCATAGCAGTCTTCCACGTCCGCAGCCACGATGCCATGCTGCGCCAGGGTGGCATCCGGCAGGTGGCTGCGCTGGTGCGCCGCATGCAGCCCGGTCCAGTCGGCATGCGCGAGTTGCTGCAGCAGCTCGGCCAGATTGTCGAGCAGGCGCCGGACAGTGGCTTCCGTTTGGCGCCCGGTGCTGTAAGTCCAGTTCAGTTCCAGGCAGCCATCCTGGATCAAGGCGGCAATTTCATGCTGGTACAGGCGGTGGTTGTCGGCGCCCCGCAAGGCATCGATGGCGCACTCCTGACCGCCGGCGGGAAGGTCGACCTGTCCAAGGTAATTCAGCGATACCTGGGGTCGCGGCAATCCGGCGAGGCGCGCGCGCAGATCGGCATTGTCATGGAGATTGGTAAGCCAGGAAAGGCTCAGGCCCTGGCGCGGCACGGCATCGATTTGCGCCTTAATGCCAAGCAGTTGTGCCGGCAAGGCTTGCGGCTGCAGCTGCAGGAATAGCGGTGCGCCGCTGCCGAACCAGCCGACCGTGCGGCCAAGATCCAGCCCGTCGAGGTCAGGCCGGCCATGGCCGACCACGTCGAGCGCGACATTTGTGCTGCCTTGCCAGTCGGCCACCGTCCTGGCCATCCCGGCGATCAACAGCTCATTGAACTTGACGCCTGTGGCACGTGCAGCTTCCTGCAAGGCTTGCGTTGCCTCGGCGCTGAGCCGGGTGGCAAGGGTATGCGCATCGCGCTGCCGGTTTGATCCGTTCGAAAAATCCTCCGGCAAAGTCGTCGCCGATTGCGCGGCGTTGCTGCCGATTTGTCCGGCAGCTTGCTGCCAGTAGGCGATATCAGGAGCCAATGCATCGGTATTGGCCACAACGGCCAGCTGTTCGGCAAATGCCTTGTACGACGACGTCTTCGGCGGCAATAGCGCAGCCAGGTCGCTGACACCCTCGCCGGCAGCGACCAGTGTCGTTAAATCCTCGAGAACGACGCCCAGCGACAGCGCATCCATCACCAGGTGATGGGCGATGATCGCCAGCCTGGCGCCGCCGTCGGGCAGCTTGAAGCAGGCCAGTTTGCACACCGGACCGCCCTGGATGTGCATCTGTTCCTGCACACGCTGGCAATGCGACTGTATGCTTGCGTCGAGGGCGTCCGCCGGGATGCCCGACAGGTCGGCATAGTCGGCATGATGCTCCGCCTGCAGCTCCGGATAAACCTGCTGCCAGGCGCTGCTTTCATGGCTGCGGACAAAGTGCGAGCGCAAGGCATCGTGATGACTGACCAGCGCGGCTACGATTGCATTCCAAGCTTCGGGCGCCACCGGCTTTGCAGCGTCGACCAGCAAACCGACGTTCCAGCGGTCGGCATCGGCCCAGGCTGTATCCAGGAATTGCTGCTGCACCGGCGCGCACACCGCTGCGCCGCTGACCTCGCCCTGCTCGACCACGATCGCGGGCGATTTATTCAGGGATTGGGCGATCTGCGCGATGGTGGGCGTGGCGAACATCTGCTTGGGGTCGACCAGCAAGCCCATTTTCTTGGCCTTGACGACAATTTTTACGCCCAGAAGGGATTCGCCACCGAGTTCGAAGAAATTGTCATGGATGCCGATTTTGGCAATGCCCAGCGTCTCTTGCCAGATTGCAGCAAGTAGCTTTTCTTCCGGGCTCGACGGCGCGACATATTCTGTCGACAGGCTTGGCCGCTCGTACAGCGCGAGGCTGTCTGCAGTGGCGCCATCGGCTTGTGCTTCGGCGGCGTCGCCATCCTCCGCCATGGCATCGGCGAGCTTGCGGTTCTTTCGCAGCAATTGCTGGAAGTCGACGGTCGAGATGACTGTTTGCGGCTTGCCGCTGGCGAGCGCGCGGTGGATTACTTCCACCCCTTCGCGCGGCAGGATTGCCGTCTTGTTTTCCTGCAGGCGCTGCAACAGTGCCGGGTCGCCTTTGGCGCGCGCAGTTTGCAGCGGCGTGCTCCACACGTCCCAGTTGATCGACAGGTAACGGGTGGCGCCGCCATCGCCTGCGGTAATGCGGTGCGACTGCGCCACGGCATCGAGATAGGCGCACGCGGCGACATAGCCAGCCAGGCCATAGCCGGTGGTGGCCACCGACATCGAGGAACACAGGAGCACCAGGTCGAGCTTGTCCTCCGCCAGCGCGTCCAGCAGGTTCCGGGTACCCCGTACTTTGGGCGCCAGCACCGCTTCGATGATGTCACGCGAGGTTTCACGCAGCGGCACGAATTCGCCATAACCGGCGCAATGCACCAGGCCATGGATACGGCCAAGGGCGGCCCTTGCCTGGGCAAGCGCTGCGGCAAGCTGGATGGCGTCCGTCACATCGGCCTGCAGCAGCAGGATCTGGGCGCCGGCAGCGCGCAATTCGCGGATGCTGCGAATCTGTTCCTTGAGGACGGCATCCTGGGTAGCCTCGGCGAGGATGGCATCCCAGTCCTGCTCCGCCGGGAAAGCGGCACGCTGCAGCAGCACCAGGCGCGGACGCACTGCAGCCAGCGCCTGCGCATGGGCGAGACCCACGCCGCCCAGGCCGCCGGTGATGACGTAGACGCCATCCTGGCGCAGCGGCAGCTGGTCCAGTTCCGGCCCGGCGGTCTCCATCGGAATGAAATCCCGGACAAAACGCAAGCCGTGGCGCAAGGCAACGGTATCGCCATCTTGCTGCCCGAGCGGAGCAACGAGGCGGCGCATCTCGGCAGCGACGGCATCGGTCAGATGGGCACTGGCCGGTTCGCCGCTGCCGGCATGGATATCGAGCGTGGCAAAACGGACATGCGGGAATTCGTAAGGGATCACCCGGGCAGGCCCGGCAACCAGCGCCTGCAGGCAGTCGACCTGGTCGCCCGAGAGCACCGCTTCGCGGTCTGCCGTGACGGCGAGAATCGATACGGCCCGGGATGGCAGGCAGGCATCCAGCGCCTGCGCCAGGTAGACAAAGCTCAGCTGGCAATTGACATAGCCCTGCGCCTCCCCTTCCGGGCGGTCAAGACTCCAGCCATGCAGCACGGCATCCGCTTCGACTTGCCGCTTCCGCAAATGCTGCAGCAAGGTGACGTAGTCGCCCGGAGCAGCGGCATTGATGCGGTACTGGTGCTCGCCGGCTTCGGCAAAGGATTCCCCCAGCGTGACCGTGATCGCGCGCGCGCCCTGCATGCGCAGGCGCTCTGCCACCGCGGCAAGAATGCCGCGCCCGTCGACGAATGCCAGCACCGTCTGCAAGCCGCCCGCCGCGCTGACTGGGGGCGCGGGCGCAATCTCCTGCAAACGCCAGGCGGGTTGCCAGAACCAGTCCGCCACCGGCAACTTGGCGCCCGACTGGGTTGCTGCCTTACGGTTTTCCACCCAGTAGCGCTTGCGCTCGAATGGGTAGCCCGGCAAGGCGATGCGCTTCCTTTGTTCATCGCCGTGGAATGCCTTCCAGTCCGGGGCAATGCCGCTCAGCCAGAGCTTGCCCAGGGTTTCCAGCAAGTGGCACTGGTCATCCTTTTCTTCCTTCACGTGGCGCAGGCTGTTCAGCAACACACTGGGTGAATTCGGCGGCAACTGGCTGCGCACGAAGCTGCACAGGGCATTGCCGGGGCCGACTTCGACGAACACCGTGTTTTCATCCTTGAGCAACGTAGCGATGCCGTCGGAAAAGCGCACGGTCTGGCGCAGATGGTTTTTCCAGTAGGCCGCAGTGGCGATTTCCGCCGGATCGGCCCAGTCGCCGGACATGTTCGAAATGAACGGAATGCTTGGTTTGCCGAACTTGATGGAGGAGAGGAATTGGCCGAAGTCCTGCAGGATCGGATCTACCATCGGTGAATGGCCGGCGGTATCGATCAGGAGGCGCTTGTATTCGACCTCGCGGCCTTCCAGGATTTTTTCGAACGCCTGCATCGGCGCCAGGCGCCCGGCCACCACGCAGCGGCCCGGATCGTTGATGGTGGCAATCGACACGCCATCGATCAAGAGCTGCCGTACCTCGTCGGCCGGCAGGGTCACGCTCAGCATGGCGCCTTTTTCGATTTTTTCGAACAGCGCGCCACGGCAGCAGATCAGGCTGACCGCGTCTTCGAGGCTGAAGACCCCGGCGATGCAGGCGGCCGTATATTCGCCCAGGCTATGGCCGACAAGCACATCCGGCTTCACGCCCCAGGACATCCACAGCTTCGCCAGGCTGTATTCCACCGCGAACAGCGCGGCAAAGAAGTTCTTCGGTTTTTGCAGGATGGCGGCATTTTCTTCGGCGCGCGCGGCATCCGGGTAGATCAGGCCCACCAGGTCCAGCCCCATCTTTCGGCGGAACAGCGCCGCGCATTCATCCAGGCTGGCGCGGAATGCCGGCTCCTGTTCGTACAGGCCGCGCGCCATGTCCACGTGCTGGGTGCCGCCGCCGGGGAACATGAAGACGACCTTGCGCTTCTTGTCCGCAGCGCGGCCACTGAAACCCTTGGCAGGTCCGACCTGTCCCGCCAGGCGCGGCGGCTTGTCGTCCTGCAGCACGAAGGCGCGGCGGAAAGCGAAATCCTTGCGCCCGACTTGCAGCGTATAGGCGGCATCCGCCAGCTTTTCGCCAGCATTGTTTTTCATCCAGTCGGCCAGGTTTTCCGACATGCGATCGAGCGCTGACGGTGTCTTTGCCGCCAGAAGCAGCAATTGCCAGGCGCGGCTGCCGGACGATTCGGTTGCCGGCGGTTCTTCCAGCACCACGTGCGCATTGGTGCCGCCAATGCCCAGCGAGCTGACGCCGGCGCGCGCCGGATACTCGCCTTCTTCGATGCGTTCGAGCTTGTCGATGACGTAAAACGGGCTGTTGTCGATATCCAGCTTGGGATTCGGCTTTTCGAAATTCAGGCTTTCCGGAATCACCTTGTGCTTGAGCGACAGTGCCGCCTTGACCACGCTGGCCGCACCGGCTGCCATCCCCAGGTGCCCGATATTCGACTTGACCGAGCCGATGCCGCAAAAATTCTTTTTTTCCGTCTGCAGACGGAAGGCGCGCGTGAGCGCCGTGAATTCGATGGGGTCGCCCAGTTCGGTAGCCGTGCCGTGCGCTTCGATAAAGCGGATGCTGTCCGGCTCCACGCCGGCGACCGCCTGCGCCTCGGCGATGATATTGGTCTGCCCCACGATGCTGGGCGCGGTGTAGCCGATCTTTTCGGAGCCATCATTGTTGACGGCAGAGCCCTTGATCACTGCGTAAATCGTGTCATTGTCGGCGAGCGCATCGTCCAGGCGCTTGAGCAGCACGAAGCAGGTGCCGGCGCCGCCGACCGTGCCCTGCCCTTTCGCGTCGAATGCCCGGCAATAGCCGTCGGGAGAGCTGTAACCGCCCTGGTGATAGATGTGGCCGGTGCAATTGGGCGTGGCAAGATGCGAGCCGCCGGCCAGCGCCATCTTCGACTCGCCGTTCAGCAGGCTCTGGCAAGCCAAATGGATGCACACCAGCGACGTCGAGCAGGCCGTTCCCAGCGCAATGCTGGGCCCGTTAAGGTTGAGCTTGTAGGATATGCGCGAGGCGAACATGTCCTTGTCGACACTGATCTGGGTATCCAGCGCATCGCCGGCAGTCGTGGCTTCGTCGCCCTTGAGCAGGTTGAAGATGAAATACGTGCTCATGTTGACGCCGGCGAACACCCCGATGCTGCCATTGACCGATTCCGGCGTGTAACCGGCATGTTCCAGCGTCTGCCAGGCCACTTCGAGCGCAAAACGATGCTGCGGGTCCAGGTTGGCGGCTTCGCGCGGATTCATTTCGAAAAAATGCGCGTCGAACTTGTCCTGGTCGGGGATAAAGCCAGCGGCGGGAACGAAGTTCGGGTCATCCAGCGCAGCCTGCGATACCCCCATGCGCTCGAGTTCCTCGCGTGAAAAGCGTGTGATGCAATCGGTCGAGCTGACCAGATTGGCCCAGAACTGGTCGATATTGTCGGCCTTGGGAAACCGGCCAGCCATGCCGATGATGGCAATGTCGTTGTTGACATCATCGTAAGCGTCATCGGTGCTGTCGTCGTAGGCGTCGTTATTGTGCATTGTTGTCGAATCAGTCATCGGATCTATGGATATTAGCGTGCGACCTTGCGTTCGCGCGAACGGTTTCGTCGCTGCATTGCAGCGCGCCTTTCCTGACCGGCGTTGCGCGCGGCATCTGCGCCGCCGCTTCCGCCAGGTTTGTCGCCGTCCTGCTCGCCCAGGAAGGCAGCGAGCTTTTCGACAGTGGTCGAATTGAACAGCTCCACCATCGGAAACTGCACGTTGAGCTGCAACTGGATTTCATGGTGGAGCTTGACGATCAAGAGCGAGTTTGCCCCGACATCGAAGAAGTTGTCGCGGATACCGATGGACTCGCTTGCGCCGAATACTTCGCTGGCAATGCGGGTCAGGGTTTGCTCCATTTCGTCGCGCGGCGCGACCTTTTCTGCGCGGGCCGGCGTGAAACTGGCCATGCTGCGGCGCAGTGCAATCACATCCACGGCACCGCTCGCATCCACCGGAAGCGCCTCCAGCTGGGTATAGCTGGACTCGAGCGCGAGGCCGAACTCGTCTTGCAGCGCGCTGGCCGCGGCCACTTCCCGCGCCAGGTCAGGTTCGCTGCCGCTGAAATAACACAGCAAGGGACGCTGGCGCAACCGGGGCGAAGCCAGACCCCGGCGGATATTCGGCCGGGTATCGTCGAGGCCGATCAGGACGTTGCGGCAGCCATGCCACAGGGCCGCGAGCAGCGAATTGAGGCCCTTGGCAAGCGGGATCGGCGTGAAGCCGAGCGCGCGCGACAGGCTTTCCGTTTCCTTGTACTGGCTGCCCATGCCCGTGTCATGCCAGAGGCTCCAGGCGATGCATACGCTGCGGACGTCGGCATTTTCCGCCACTGCCTCGACAAATGCTTCCTGGTAGCGGTTGGCAATGCTGTAGGCTGCCATCCCGCTGCCGCCGAACTGGCCGTTGACGGACGAGAAATTGACGAACAGCGCATTGCTGCGCTGGCCGCAGATGCGGTACAGCACCCGCGTGCCCAGCGTCTTGGCTCGCAAGGCGGCATGCAGGCTGTGGATGCTCTGGCTGGCCATTGCCTCTTCGTGCGCCAGGCCAGCCAGGTGAAATACCCCGGCAAGCTTTTGCTGCCACTGCCCCTCTGCCTGGTCCACGGCTTTTTCAAGTGCCGGATAGTCGCAGATGTCGGCGCCGGCATAGAGCACGCTGCCCAGTTTGCTCAACTCGTCGAGCATGTCCTGCTTGTCCGCCGGCAGCTCGGCCTGGGGCGTACGCCCGACCAGCAACAGGCGCGTGCCGAATTGCTTGAGCAGCATGCGCGCCAGGGCGTAGCCGATGCCGCCCAGACCGCCGGAAATCAGGTAAGCGCCGCCAGCGGTGACCGCCAGGCTATCCTTGCCAGCTTTGACACCCTTGCCCAGCGGTTCCCGACGCAGGCGCAATACATGGCGGCGGCCGTCGCGGTAAGCCACTTCCTCGTCCGGCTGCAGCGCCAAGGCTTCGCGCGACAATTGCGCTGCGTCGGCGGCAAGCCCGTTATTGCCAGTCGTTCCGGCGAAATCGACATGGCGGCAGCTCAGCCAGGCAAACTCCTTGCCCAGCGTCTTGAGCAAGGCCAGTACTGCCGCCTTGTCAGGATTCGGCGTATCCGACGGCAGGACATTCTGCGCCGCTTTGGCGGCCCAGACCCAGCGCATCGGCGCGACGGTCCCCTGTGCGGCAAATGCCTGGGCCAGATACCAGGCCGAGTAAAGGCCAATGGCGTCCGCCAGTGGCGCCCGGCTCAACAAGGCTTCCATGCCGCCACCGCTGTGATCGTAATCCCACAGGCTGATGATGCGTTCTATAACCACGCCACGACGGCCCAGTGCTGCAACCAGTTGCACATAGTGCTCCTGGATGCTCGGGTTGATGCGGAAGCTGTCGGCGTTATCCTGGAATGCCTGGCCGCACGTCACCGTAATGACCTGGCCAGGCAGATCCAGCAGATGTGCGCAACCGCTGCGGTCGGCAAACACCAGGGTGGCGCCGCTGACGTTCCTGGCTGCCGTAGTGCCAAGCTGCCTTTCCACCCACACTTTGCCGAAGAACCAGTCAGGCAAGGTATTTTCATTGCGTTCGGCAATGTCCAGCGCACGCAGGATGGAGTCGTGGTCGCCCCGGTTGAAGGCCTGGGCGAGTTGCGACAACTGGATCTTGCCAATTTCCGTCTTGGGTACTTGCTCTTTGTCCAACGGCACCAGGTACGATGGATTCACGCCGATTTTCTCCATTACCGTCTGGCGGATCTGGCGCATCAGTGCCGAGCGCGCCTCGCCCTTGAGTGCCGAATGGAAGAAAATGGCCAGCTGGTCGCTGTTGCCGCCATTGCGCCGCACCGCGCAGGCGCCGGTATAAGAAATCGTGACGCCGGCGACGGTTTCCACTGCCTCGGCAATTTCATGGCTGTAGAAATTGACGCCATTGATGATGATGATGTCTTTTTCGCGGCCGGTGATGGTCAGTTCGCCATCCTGGATGAATGCCAGGTCACCGGTCTTGAACCAGCCATCCGCAGTGAATGCATCACGGTTGATTTCGGCGCCGCCGAGGTAACCGCGGGTGACCGTCACGCCCGATACCTGCAGGCGTCCGGACTGGCCTTCCATCATCGGCTGGTCATCGGCATCGACGATGCGCATGTGCACGCCCGGGATGGGGCGCCCGACGGAAACAAAGACCGTGTCGTCACTGCCATAGGTCAGCCGCAGGCGCGTCGAATAGGTGACACCCGAGGAAATTTCCGACATGCCGTACACCGGTTTGACGCAGTCGTCGCCCAGGCCGCAACCCTGCAGCAGTTCAATGAAGGCTTGCGTGGTCTTGGGGACGACGGCTTCGGCGCCATTGAGCATGAATTTCAGGCAGCTCAGATCCAGCGATTGCTGCCTGACCTGTTCCTGGCGCTCGACGATCAGCGAGAAGGCAAAGTTGGGCGCCCAGGTGATGCTGATCCTGTGGCGATCGATCAGTTGCAGCCAGCGCAAGGGGTCAGCGAGGATATAGTCGGTGTCCGCCTGCACCTGGCTGGCACCGGTATGGATATCGCGGATGTGGAAATAAATGATGCCGCCGACGTGGTCGAGCGCCATCCAGTTCATCGACGGCATGCCGGCATTGAACCCGTTCATCTGCACGGAGCCCATGCTGCGGCCGATCAGGTTGGCATGCGACAACTGCACGCCCTTGGGCAAGCCGGTACTGCCGGACGTCAGCATGATCAGGGCGACATCGTCGCTGCTGCCGCGATAAAATTCGCGCGCAGGGTCTTGCGCATACATGGCGCCAATGCCATGCACCGCAAAGCCGTCCAGCGCTTCCAGCGTGCCGATATTGCGCACGCCATCGACGATTGCCTCGCCCGCCAGGACGATCGCCCTGTCCATCATTTTCCAGGCATGGCCGATCTTGATGGTCTGGGCATTGCTGGCGCGGTAGTTCTTGGCTGCGGCGATCGGCACGGGAATGAATCCGCCCAGCGCGCACGCCCAGAATGCAGCGATGAAATCCTCGTTCCTGTCGAACTGGAAAATCACCTTGTCGCCCGGGCAAATGCCGGTCGTGCGCAATCCGCTCAGGACGCATTGCGCACGGTGCAGCAATTCCGGATAGGTCATGACCGAAGTACTGCTGTCGGCATAGTAAAAATCGATGCCGTGGCCCGGATGCGCCATGGCCGTATGGATCAGCATGTCCGCCAACAGCGTCGGGCAGTGCGGCGTGTCGGCAATGGCTTCGCTGATGATCACCGCCGGCACCTGTGACACCGGGCGATTGTCGCTGCGCTTGGCCTTGCTGACCTGCTGAGCACCTGCTGTCGCCACACTGCGCGCTTCCCGAGGAAGCAGATCGGCCAGGTGGGAAACGCTTTGCGCTTCCTCGATAGCCTGTTCGAGCAAGATGGCTTGGCGAACTTTGACATTGTGCGAAATTTCACGCACCCAGGCCGCGCGCGTGTCGCGGTTATGCACTGCCAGCTTGCGCAACTGGCGCAGGTCGGCGGCGCCGTGACGCGTAAGCGGAATGCCGGGAACCTTCACGCAGGCAAACACCTCAACACCATTCAATCCGCTTGCCGCCAGGTGCGCCGTGCAGTCTTCAGCGGCCACTTCCGCCTGGTCACAGTCTAGATACGCAACAAGTTGCACACCGCGTCCAGGATGGTTTCTCGGCAATACATGGCAATCGTGAATGCCGGACATTTGGCGCAATGCGGCTTCGATGTCGCGCGGATAAACCGTTTTGCCATCGACCAGGGCAATGTCATCCGGCGCGCTCAACAACTCCAGTCCGTTTACCGTCAGACGCGCGGTAAAGCCTGAGGCCTCAAACGGTCCGTCTTGCATCAATTGCAAATGCAATCCGCCAATCGCGCCGCCTGGTACCGCGTGGCCGGCAGCATCCACCAAAATGCATGACACGCGTTCGCTGCCGGGAGCATTTTCGCCATACAGCGCCTGCAGCAACGGATACGACGCCCAGGTGATGTCGATCGCCTCCGGCGCTTTCGACGACAGCGGCAGCGCAGCCAGACGGCACTGCGGATCGGCAATGACCGCACGCAGCAGGTTCAGGTAGCTGTCGATGTAGCTGCGGATCGTCTGCGGCTTGAACAGGTCGGTATTGAATTCGAAGCTGGCGCTCATGCCAGCCTCGGTATTCAGCAATTCCAGCAGCAGGTCGAACTTGGCCGTCTTGTTTTCCAGCGCGAGCGTGCTGATCTCGACACCGGACATGTTGAATTTGCCCTCGGGCAGGTTTTGCAGCGCAAACGAGACCTGGAACAGCGGCGAACGCGATGGGTCGCGCTCCGGCAACACCAGGTCGACCACCTTTTCAAAAGGAATGTCCTGGTGCGAGTAAGCTTCCAGCGTCGTTTGGCGCACCTGCTGCAGCAAATCGGCAAATTGGGGATTGCCGTCGAGATCTGAACGCAACACCAGCGTATTGGCGAAGAAGCCGATGAGTGGCTCGATTTCGGCCCGTACACGGTTTGCGATCGGCGTGCCAATGCTGATGTCGGTGTCGCCGGAATAGCGCGACAGCATGACATTGAATGCCGCCAGCATGGTCATGAACAGCGTGGCACCGTGGCGACCGCTCATGTCTTCCAGCGCCGCAAGCAGGCCGGGCTCGATGGCAAACGCGATTCTGTCGCCATTGTAAGTCTGGTTTTTCGGCCGCTCGAAATCCAGCGGCAGCATGAGCGTTGCCTGGTCGCGCAGCTTTTCGCTCCAGTACCCGCCCTGCTGGGCCAGTACCGCCCCTTGCAGGTGCTCGATCTGCCAGGCCGAGAAATCCGCATACTGCACCGGCAAAGGCGGCAGCTGCGGCGCCTGCCCACTGACGAATGCCGCGTACAGCGCGCTGACCTCGCGGATCAGCACCGTGATCGACCAGCCGTCGGAGACGATATGATGCATGTTGATAAACAGGCGGTATTCATCACCGGAAAGCCGGTACAGCACGGCACGCAACAGCGCATCGGACTCCAGCCTGAAACTGGTGTTCAGCTGCTGTTCGACATGCGTGGCCAGATCGGCTTCCATCTCCTCCAAGTTGTCACCTTGCAGCTGCACCGTAGCCATCGACCACTCGAGGGTCGGATGGATTTTCTGCAGTCCGCGGCCATCCTGGGCAATGAAATTGGTGCGCAGCACTTCGTGGCGCGCGATCAGGGCTACAAACGCCTTTTCCAGTGCGGCCGCGTCGACGTTGCCGACCACTTTCAGCACGCTGGGCATGTGGTAGAAGTTGCTGTTTTCCTCGTAGCGGTCGAGGAACCACAGGCGCTGCTGCGCATACGACAGCGGCACGAAATCGCGCCGCTCGAGGATGCGGATCGGGCTGTCGATACGCGCTGTGCCTGCGGCAGCGACAATGCCGGCCAGGCCTTCGATGGTGGCGTGCTCAAAAAACTGCTGCAGCGAAAGCTCGATGCCGAACTCCGCGCGGATGCGCGAAACCACCTTGGTCGCCAGGAGCGAATGGCCGCCAAGTTCGAAGAAATTCTGATGGATGCCTATATCGCGCACGCCCAGAATATCGGCCCAGAGCAGTGCCAGTCGCTGTTCGACGGCATTGCGCGGCGCAACCAGGCGCTCGTCAGCGCCCTCATCGACCGCGAAAGTCTGCAACGCCAGGCGGTCGATCTTGCGGTTGGGCGTCAGCGGCATGGCGTCCAGGCGCACGAACAGCGACGGCACCATGTAGTTCGGCAAACGGTCGCCGACGGCCTTGCGCATGTCGCTTGCAGCGCGACCCTGCTCCTTGTCGGCCAGCGTATAAAAGCACACCAGGCGCGCAAGCCCTTGCTGGTCATCGCGGCTGTTGACCACGGCTTCCAGCATGCCAGGAATGGCGCGCAGGACGTCCTCGATTTCAGTCAGTTCGACGCGGAAGCCACGGATGCTGACCTGGAAATCCTCGCGGCCGATGAATTCGATCTCGCCATTGGGCAGGTAGCGCCCGAGATCACCGGTCTTGTACATGCGCGCACCGACCTCGTCGCGGAACGGGTCGGGAATGAAGCTCCTGGCAGTCGCCACGGGATCATCCACATAGCCGGTGGCGAGGCCGACGCCGGCGGTATGGATTTCCGCGATGACGCCGATCGGCACCTGCTTGAGATTGTCGTCGAGCAGGTACATGCGGGTATTCGGAAATGCCTTGCCGATCGTGAGTTTTTCGCCAACCTGGCGATACTCGTACAGGGTGGAACCGATCGATACCTCGGAATTGCCGTACATGTTCAAAAAGCGCACGCCGGCACGGGTCCATTTTTCGACCACCGCGTCGTTGCAGGGCTCGGCGGAAGAAATCACTGTCTTCAGGCTGGCGGGCATGCGTTCGACCGGCAGGGTCGACAGCATCGATACCGGCCAGGTGACGTGGGTAATCTGGCTTTCTTCAAGGAATTCGTAGAGAGGCTCGTCCGGCAGCGCCTGTTGCGCCGTGACGCTGTAGAGCGTGCCGCCTGGGACCCACGCCATGAAAGCCCCCCACAGCGCAATCGAGAAACTCAGCGAGGCGAATTGCAGCACCCGGCTATCCGCGGTATGCAAGCCGGCCCAGGCATGCGACACCGCCATATTGCGGAACGCCCGGTGGCCGACCAGGATACCCTTAGGCTTGCCGGTGGTGCCGGAGGTGAATAGGATATAAGCCGAATGACTGGCGCCAATGCGCGGCGGGTTGACAATTGGCTGCGACTGGATCGCCTCCCAGTCGGTATCGAGGCAAATCACCTCGGCATCGGTGCCGGCAAACAGCGGCGCCACCGACGACAGTGTCAGGATGATCTTCGGCTTCGCCACATCCAGCATGCGCTCGATGCGGTCTTTCGGGTAATTGACGTCCAGCGGCACATAAGTACCGTGCGACTTGAACACGGCCAGGCAGCCGATGCCGGCCCAGGTGGAGCGCTCAACGCTGACGCCGACCCGCACTTCCGGCCCGACACCCCGGCTTTGCAGGAAGTGCGCCAGGCGGTTGGCCCTGGCATTCAGTTCGGCGTAGCTGAAACGTTCTTCGCCGCAGACATACGCCAGCTTGTTCGGCGTGCGCTCGACTGCGCGCTCGAACAGGTGGTGCACGCATTCATCCTGCGGATAGGCGATGGCATTGTCATTCCAGCGCCGGACCTGTTCCATTTCCTCGGCAGTGACCACCGCGAGCTGCTCGATGGGCGCGGTCGTGTCTGCCAGTGCAGCTTCCAGCACATTCTGGTAATGGCGCGCAATGCGGGCAATCGTCTGTTCGTTGAAGATGTCGGTGGCATACTCGATCACGCCGCGGATGCCGCCGGCATCCTCGACCAGCGAGAAATTGAGGTCGAGCTTGGCGCTTTCGGTGGGCATGTTCAGCAATTCGCTGCGCAATCCGGCAAACGATCCCGTCTGCGCCATTTGCTGGTTATGCAGGCGGAACATGACCTGGAACACCGGCGGCACGCCCAGGCTGCGCTCGGGCTGCACCGCTTCCACGATGCCGTCGAAGGGCACGCTGCCATTGCTGAAAGCATCCAGCGCTTCCGCGCCGACACTGTCGACCAGCTGTTCAAAGTTGCGTTTCGGGTCGATCCGGCAGCGGATCACCAGCGTATTGGCGAAGCAGCCGATCAGTCCTTCCAGTTCCTTTTGCGGCCGGTTGGCCACTGCGGTTCCCACCGGTACGTCATCGGTGCGGCCATAGCGCGACAAAAGGATCGCCAGGCCAGACAGCAGCAGATTGTACAGAGTGGTATTGTGCTGGCGCGCATACTGGTTCAGGCGTGCCGTCAGGGCGAATGGCAGGGAAATCGGCAATTCGCGGCCGCGATAGCTCTGCACCGGCGGCCTCGGGTAATCCAGCGGCAGATTGAGCAAGGGCGACAGGCCAGCCAGCTTGGCTTTCCAGAATGCCGTCTGGCGCTCATAGACCGCGCCGACCACGTTCTGGTGCTGCCATTGGGAATAATCGCCATATTGCAGGGCCAGCGGCGGCAGCGGAGAAGCGGCGCCGCTGCTGAATGCGCTGTACAGGGCAAGCAGTTCGCTCACCAGGATGTTGAGGGACCATCCGTCCGCCACCACGTGGTGCAGTACCAGGGTCACGACACAGGTGCCATCGTCCACCTGCAGCAGGCGCGCGCGCAGCGGCAGTTCCCGCGTCAGGTCGAAGACATGGGTCAGGTCCGTGCGTACCGCCTGTTCCACTTCGCCGGCCGCGAGTGCCAGCATAGGCAGGCTGAAGGCCGGATTGGCAACGATTGCCTGGGCCGGTTCGCCATCGGTAACCGGGAACAGCGTGCGCAGCGATTCATGGCGCTGCACCAGCGCCTGCAGGCTTTGCTCCAGTGCCTTGACATCCACTTTCCCATGTAAGCGCATGGCGAACGGGATATTGTAGGTATGGCTTCCCCCTTCCAGCTGATGCAGGAACCAGTACGGCTTTTGGTCCAGGGACAGCGGGATCGGCCCGCTGGCCTCGCGCCGGCCGATCGGCGGCAAGGCGCTTCCGGCATCGCCTTCCAGGCCTGCAAGGAATGCTGCCAGAGATTCAATGGTGTTATGGCTGAACAAGTCCTTGATGGTCAGCGGCAGGCCAAGGCTGTCCCGTACACGCGCCACGACTTGCACCGCCAGCAGGGAATGTCCGCCCACCTCGAAGAAATTGCTTCCGACGCCGACGTCGGTCAGCCCGAGCACCTCGCCCCAGATGGTCGCTAGCGTACGTTCCAGCGCGTTGCGCGGCGCGACGTAATGGTCGCCCTGGCTACCATCCGTGGTCGGGCGCGGCAGTCCCAGCCGGTCGATCTTGCGGTTGGGCGTGAGCGGCATGGCGTCGAGACGCACGAACAGCGACGGCACCATGTAGCTGGGAAGCTTGCGGGCTACCAGCGCGCGCAATGCCGCCGGGTCCGCTGCCTGTATCACCTGGCCATCGCCTTTTTCAACGTAAAAACACACCAGGCGCGCGACCTGGTTGGCGTCAGGCTGGCTGACGACGACAACCTCTGCAATCCCTTCGGACTCGCGCAGAACGCTTTCGATCTCGGTCAGTTCGACACGGAAACCACGGATGCTGACCTGGAAGTCTTCACGGCCGATGAATTCGATCTCGCCATTAGGCAGGTAGCGTCCGAGGTCGCCGGTCTTGTACAGGCGCCCGCCTTCCCGAGTAAACGGGTCGGCAATGAAGCTCTTGTCCGTCGCCTCCGGGTTATCCCAGTAACAGGTTGCCAGTCCCGCGCCGGCGGTATGGATTTCGGCGATGACGCCGACCGGCACCTGGCGCAGATGCCGGTCCAGCAGGTACATGCGCGTATTCGGGAATGCCACACCGATCGTCAGCTTCTGGCCGACCCGGTGGTATTCGTACAGGGTCGAACCCAGCGATACTTCGGAATTGCCGTACATGTTCAAAAAGCGCACGCCGCGCGCAGTCCAGCGCGCCACCACGGCATCATGGCAAGGCTCGGCCGACGAGATGATGGTCTGCAGGCTGGCCGGCATGCGTTCGACCGGCAGGGTCGACAGCAGCGACACGGGCCAGGTGGCATGCGTTACCTGCTCCCGCTGGAGCAATTCGTACAGCGCCTCGCCCGGCAGATCTTCGTCACCCGCGGCGGCAACCAGGGTCGCGCCCGGCACCCAGGCCATGAAGCTGTCCCACATCGAGATCGAGAAGCTCAGGGAGGCAAACTGGAGGACGCGGCTTGTGGCGCCATGCAGCCTGGCCCAGCGGTGCGACTCCGCCATGTTGCGGAAGGCCCTGTGCCCGACGAGGATCGCCTTCGGCCGGCCGGTCGTTCCGGAAGTAAACAGGATATAGGCGGAATGGTCTGCGCTGATCGCCGGCGGATTATGTGCCGGCTGGGTCGCCAGTTCGTCACCGATCCGGTCGACCAGGATGAGTTGCGCCGCATTGCCTTCAAACAGCCCGGCAATTTCGGGAACGCTGAGGATGAAGCCCGGCTTGACGACATCGAGCATGATGTCGATGCGTTCTTTCGGATACTTCGGGTCCAGCGGCACATAGGTGCCGCCAGACTTGAATACCGCCAGCATGCAGATGCCTGCCCAGGCGCTGCGACCGACGCTGACGCCGACCTTGACCTCGGGGCCGACACCGCGGCTTTGCAGATAGTGTGCCAGGCGGTTGGCTTGCGCATTCAGTTGCGCATAGGACAACCGGACATCGCCGCAGACATACGCCAGTTGTTCAGGTACGCGCGCTGCACTAGCCTCGAACAGCTGGTACATGCACTCGTTTTGCGGATAATCCGCTTGCGTGTCGTTCCACTGCTCGACCTGGGCGAATTCTTCGCGCGAGAGCAGGTTCAGGCTCTCGATGGCGGCGTTGGCATCCACCATGGCGGATTCCAGCAGCAACTGGTAATGACGGGCAATCCGCCGGACTGTTTTTTCGGAAAACAGGTCGGTAGCATACTCGATGACGCCTTCCAGACCGGTTTCGGTTTCGACCAGCGAGAAATTGAGGTCGAGCTTGGCGCTGTCGCTGCCGATGCGGATGCGTTCGAGGCCCATGCCGGCAAATTCAATGCCATGGCCGGCGCGCTGGTTATGCAGGCGGAACATCACCTGGAAAATCGGCGGCACCCCAAGGCTGCGCTCCGGCTGGACGGCATCGACGACGACGTCAAACGGCACGCCGGCATGTTCGTAAGCATCGAAGACGACCGTATTGACGCGCTTGACGAGGTCAGTGAAGCTCAGCTGCTGTTCGACGCGGTTGCGGATCACCAGCGTATTGGCGAAGCAGCCGATCAGGGATTCGAGGTCGGTCTGCGAGCGGTTGGCAATGGCTGTGCCGACGGCGATGTCCTCGCTGCGGCTGTAGCGCGACAGCAGTACATTCAAGCCGGCCATCAGCGTGTTGAACAGCGTCGTCTTGTTCTTGCGCGCGAACTCGTTGAGCGCGCGGGTCAGTTCGAACGGCAGCGCAAAGCCCAGTTCGCGGCCGCGGTAGCTTTGCACCGGCGGGCGTGGATAATCGGTCGGCAAGTCGAGCATCGGCGGCACGCCCTTGAGCGTGTCGCGCCAGTAGGCGACCTGGCGGTCGTAATGGGCGCCTGCGAGCTGTTCCTTCTGCCACAGCGCATAATCGCCGAACTGTACCGGCAGGGGCGCCAGCGGATTCTCGCGGCCAGCCACCAGCGCATTATAGATCTGCGCCAGATCGCGGATCAGGATATCCAGCGACCAGCCATCGGCCATCGTATGATGCAGCAGGATGGTCAGGACATGGTCATCGTCATGGAGCTTGTGCAGGACGGCGCGCAACGGGATTTCCCGGCGCAGGTCCAGCACATGGCGTGCATCCAGCTCGATTTGCTTGTCGAGCACTTCCCTGTAGCGGCTTTCCTTGCGCTCGTCTTGTATGAGGTGGAAGTCCACCTGTGGCAATACCTTTTGCGAGGGCTGGCCATTCTCGACGACGAGCACGGTGCGCAGGCTTTCGTGGCGCTCGATCAAAAGGCCGAAGCTGCGTTCCAGCGCCGCGATATCGAGGCGGCCGTTCAAGCGGATGGCCGCCGGGATGTTGTAGGTCGCGCTGCCGCCTTCCAGTTCATACAGGAACCAGTACGACTGCTGCTCCAGCGACAATGGCAATACCTCGCCGCCGCTGCGTGGCGCCACCAGCGGTAAGCCCTGCACACTGTCGGGATTGGCGGCCGATGCCTGCACACGGCGGGCCAGCGACGCAATGTTGGTATAGACAAACAGGTCGGCCACCTTCATCTGCACCCCGAAGGTTTCCTTGATGCGCGATATCGCCTGGATTGCCAGCAGCGAATTGCCGCCAAGGTCGAAGAAATTGTGATGCACGCCGACCTCTTCCAGGCCCAGCAGTGCGCACCAGATCGCGGCAATCCCCTCTTCCGTCGGGTTGCGCGGCGCGACATACTCGACCTTGACCAGGCTTGCCGCGTCTGGCGCAGGCAAACGCTTGCGGTCGACCTTGCCGTTGGGCGTCATGGGGAAGCATTCCAGCTGCACGAAGGCCGAAGGAATCAGGTATCCCGGCATCGATGCGCCGAGGCTGGCGCGCAGCGATTCCGTGCTGACCGCCGCATCGCTGGCGACAATATAGGCTACCAGGCGCGCCTGCCCTTCATGGTCCTTCAGTGCCAGCACGGCGCAATCGGCGATGCCCGGCTGCCGCTGCAAGGCGGCTTCGACTTCGCCGAGTTCGATGCGGAAACCCCGAATTTTCACCTGGTTATCCAGGCGACCGATGAATTCCAGGTTGCCATCGGCAAGTCGCCGCACCAGGTCACCCGTCGCGTACAGCTTGCCCTGGCCAAATGGATTTGCAAGGAACTTTTCGCGATTCAGTTCTTCCCTGCCGAGATAGCCACGACCGACGCCGCGGCCGCCGACATGCAATTGCCCTGCTACGCCCAGGGGCACCGGCTGCAGCAAGTCATCCAGCACATGCAACTGCACTCCGCGCATGGGGCGGCCCATGTGCACGACCTCGGACTGTGGCGACAGTTTCGCCATGCTCGAGCAGACGGATGCTTCCGACGGACCATAGGCATTGTAGAAATTGCGTTCCTGCGCCCATTCCCGCACCAGTCCAAGCGGGCAATGCTCGCCGGCGACCGTGAGATGCGCCACAGACGCCCATTTCTCGCGTTCCAGCACCGGCAGCAACGCCGGTGGCAGCGTCGCGTGCGTGATGCCATGGCGCGCGACATAATCCGACAGGTCCTGGCCGGACTGCGTCATTTCGCGCGGAATGATATGCAGGCATGCGCCCGCGCCAAGCGCCATGAAGATTTCCGAGGTGGCGGCATCGAAGGCAATCGAAGCGAACTGGATCAGCCGGCTGGACGCGTCAACGTGGAAGTACTCGATCTGCGCCTGGGCCAGGTTCGACAAGCCCTGGTGCATCAGCAGCGAGGCTTTCGGGTTGCCGGTTGAGCCGGACGTGTAGATCACATAGGCCAGCGACAGCGGCGTGAGGCCCATTGCGACGGCATCGATGTTGCCATCTTCCGAGGCGGCATTTTGGGTAGGGTCATCTGCCAGCACGATGCGCTGGGACGACAGCGGCAAGGTGTCGCATAGCGCTCTTTGCGTCACCACCAGGTCGACGCCGGAGTCTTCCAGCATGTAGCGCAGGCGCTCGGCCGGATAGGCAGGATCAAAAGGCACGTAGGCGCCGCCCGCCTTCAGGATCGCCAGGAGCGCAATCACCATGTCAGGCGAGCGCTCGGCGCACAGTCCAATCAGCGTATCGGGTGTGACGCCCTGCCTGACGAGCCTGTGCGCCAGGCGGTTGGCGCGCTGGTTCAGCTCGGCATAGCTGAGCGCCTGGTCCTCGTAGCGCAGCGCAATCGCATCCGGTGTGCGCGCGGTTTGCGCCTCGAACAGCAGGTGGCTGCAGACGGCTGGGAAGGCATCGTCCGCATAAGCGTTGGCGAGTTCGAGAAGGTTACGCGCGGCGTCATCCGGAACCAGCGGCAGGCGCTTGATGCGCTGCTGCGGTGCGGCGACGATGGCATCCAGCAGTGTCGAAAAGCTTTCCGCCAGGCGCTGCACGGTCGCCGGCTCGAACAGATCGGTCGCATATTCCCAGGAAAGTTTCAAGCCTTTCGGGGACTCGACTGCATTCAGTGTCAGGTCAAACTTGGTCGCACCGGCGGTTTCGCGGATGGCGGAAGTCTGCAGCCCCGACAATTGCAGGCGGCTTTCGCCGCCGCTCTGGAATACCAGCATGACCTGGAACAGCGGGTTGAAGCTCTGGCTGCGCTCGACTTGCAATTCATTGACCAGCATCTCGAATGGCAGGTCCTGATGTTCGTAGCCGTCCGCCAGTGTGGCCCTGCCCTGCTGCAGCAAGCCGGCGAAATCCGGGTTCTCGGAAAAATCGGTTCGCAGCACCAGGGTATTGACGAACAAGCCCACCAGAGGTTCGAGCTCCACCAGCTCGCGGTTGGCAACCGGCGTGCCGATGACGATATCGGACTCGCCGCTGTAGCGATGCAGCAGGCTTGCAAATGCCGCATGCAGGACCATGAACAGGGTCGCGCCCTGCTCATTGGCCAGGCGCTGCAGTCCTGCGACGACGCCGGCCGGAATCACCTGGGCCAGCGCCGCGCCGCGGTAGCTCGGGGTTGCCGGGCGTGCATGGTCCAGCGGCAGGTTGTGCACGACCGGCAACTGGGCCAACTGGCCACGCCAGTAGGAAAGCAGCGAGGCCAGGCGCGTGCCGGACAGGGTTTGCCGCTGCCAGGCGGCGTAATCGGCATACTGGCATGCGAGTTCCGGCAAAGCCGCCTTGCGCCCTTCGACAAAGGCGCCGTACAGCTCGGACAATTCGCGCACCAGGACGCCAGTCGACCAGCCGTCGCTGGCGATGTGATGCATGGTCACCAGCAGCGTATGCCGGTCTTCGGCAAGACCTACCAGCGTCCCCCGCAGCATCAAGTCCTGCGACAGGTCGAATGGGCGCATGGCTTCTTCGCGGCTGCAGGCTTGCAGCGCAAGCGCCTGGTCGGCGCTGTGCAAGGACGACAAGTCGAGACGGCCCAGTGCGAAATCTACCGCATCGCGAATTCCCTGGACCGGCAGGCCATCCTCGCTGCGATACACGGTACGCAGAATTTCATGGCGGGCAATGAAGGCATCGAAGGCACGCTCCAGCGCTTGTATATCGGGCCTGCCATCCAGGTCGATTGCGGCAGGCATGTTGTATTGCGCCGAATTGCCGTCAAGCTGGTTGACCACCCACATGCGCTGCTGGGCATGAGACAGGGCCAGGACGCCATCGCGCGAAACGCGGGCAATGCCAGGCTGCTCGAAACCTGCAGAAAATTCGATCAGGGCGGCAAGCGCGTGCAATTCCTGCGCCTCGAACACATTCCTGATCGCAAAGGCGATTTTCCAGCGTTCGCGGATCTGCGCCACCATGCGGGCGGCCAGGAGGGAATGGCCGCCAATATGGAAGAAATTCGACTTGCCGTGGATTTCCGCGCCATCCAGCAGTGCGCTCCAGATCTGCGCCAGCGCCTTTTCGGTGGACGTGGCGAGGGCCCGGTACTCCGTATAGTTCGGCTTGAGCGGCTCCGGCAGCGCCTTGCGGTCGACCTTGCCGCTGCTATTCTTGGGCAATTCTGGCAAGCTGACAAAGACCGACGGCACCATATATTCCGGCAAGGCCTGCGCCAGCCGTGCGCGCAAATCGTCGTGCGACAGCTGCGCATCATCTGCGACTACATACGCCACCAGGCGCTGCAGGCCGTCGCTGCCTTTGACCGCTACCGCGCTATCGACCACCCCGGCCTGGCGGGCAAGAATTTCCTCGACTTCGCCGAGTTCGATGCGGAAGCCGCGGATCTTGATCTGTTCGTCGATCCGGGCGATGAATTCCAGCTGGCCACCCGGCAGATAGCGCACCAGGTCGCCTGTCTTGTACAGCGTCGGACTGTCGTAGGTATTGAATGGATTGTGGATGAAGCGCTCGGCGCTCAGTTGCGGCTGATGCAGGTAGCCCGGGCTCAGGCCCGTGCCGGAAATGTATAGCTCGCCCGCCACACCCACGGGGACCGGCTGGAGATGCGCGTCCACTACGTAGAATTGCAGGTTGCTGACCGGCCGGCCGATCGGCACGTACCCTTGGGCCTGCGCAGGCAGGTTATCCATGTCGAACCAGCTGGCATTGATGCTGCATTCGGTGGGGCCGTACAGGTTGACGACCTTGCCGGCCAGGTGCAGCGCTTGCCGGGCAAGCTCGACCGGCAGCGCCTCGCCGCCAAGGAATATGCGCCGCAAGGATGCCACCTTGCCGATCGCCGGCGACGCCAGCATGGCGCGCAGCAGCGCCGGCACCAGCTGCAGCTGGGTGATGCGCTCGGCGATGATGGTCTCCACCAGGTAATCCACATCCTGATGAGCATCGGGCGCCGCCAGCACCAGTTGCGCACCGCTCACCAGGGGCGCCCAGATTTCCCATACCGAGGCGTCGAAACTGAACGGCGTCTTTTGCAGCATGCGGTCGTCTGCCTGCAGCGGGAACTGGTTCAATACCCAGCCCATCTGGTTGCAGATTGCGGCATGGGTAATGGGCACGCCCTTCGGCCGCCCTGTAGAGCCCGAGGTATAAATGACGTACGCCAGGTCGTCGCAATCGACGTCCACCTGCGGGTCGTCAGTTGGCCAGGCGTCGAGCGATTGTGGATCTGCAGGATCCAGTAAAACCGTGGCTACGTCGTGGCCGGCAAAGATGTCCACCAGTTGCGGCCGTGTCAACAAGACCCGGGCTTGCGACTGCTGAAGCATGTATTGCAGGCGCTCGCGCGGATAGCCGGGATCGAGCGGAACATAAGCACCGCCAGCCTTGAGAATGGCCAGCATGCCGACCACCATGTCCAGCGAGCGTTCCACGCACAGGCCGACGAGCGTGCCGGCGCCGACACCGCCTGCCGCCAGGCAGTGGGCGAGGCGGTTGGCGCGGCTGTCCAGTTCCGCATAGCTCAGGCTGACGGCGTCCGCGCGCACGGCTGGCGCATCCGGCGTCAGCGCCAGCTGACGCGCAAACAGGTGATGCAGGCGTTCCGGCTGGCGGAAAGTCTTGGCCGTGTCATTCCACAGCTCCAGCAAGGTGTGCCGCTCATCTGCGTCCAGCAGCGACAGTTCCCCCAGGCGCGCGGCCGGTGATTTGACGATTGCATCGAGAAGCCGCCTGAAATGCGCCGACAGGCGCAAGACCGTGGCGGCATCAAACAGCTCGCTGCGGTATTCGAAATGGCCGGCCAGGCCCTCGGGGCCTTCCTGCAGCTCAAGCGTCAGGTCGAACTTGGCAGTGTTCGTCGGCACCGGCAGCTTTTGCACGTCCAGGCCCGGCAGCGTCAGGCCGCCGTGCGCGCCGTCCTGCAGCACGAACATGACCTGAAACAGCGGCGAGGTGGCGAGATCGCGTTCAGGCTGCACCACATCGACCACTTTCTCGAACGGCAAATCCTGGTGTGCGTAAGCGTCGACCGTAGTCTTGCGCACCTGGCGCAACAGCGTGTCAAAGCCCGGATTGCCGGCAAAGTTGGTGCGCAATGCCAGGGTATTGACGAAAAAACCGATCAGGTCGCGGGTTTCAGGCAAACCCCGGTTGGCGATTGGGCTGCCGATGCAAAAATCGTCCTGGCCGCCATGCTTGTGCAACAGCACGCCGAACGCCGCCAGCAGGGTCATGTAGAGCGTGACGCCATGCTCCCTGGCGACCGCCTTCAATTGCGCGGTCAGCTCGCCATTCAGTTGCAGGCTGACGGTATTGCCTGCATGACCCGGGCGCGCCGGACGCGCGCGGTCGGTGGGCAGGCTCAGGGGCGCTACGCCCTGCAACTGCTGCTGCCAGTACTTTTCCTGGCGCACCAGTTCGTCCCCCGCCAGATAATCCCGTTGCCAGACTGCGTAATCGGCATACTGCACCGGCAATGGCGGCAGCGGCGAAGCTTTGCCAAGCAGATAAGCATCGTACAGCGCGGAAAGCTCCCGCATGAGCACCGCCACCGACCAGCCGTCGGAGACGATATGGTGCATGCAGACCGCCAATGCATGGGATCCGTCACGCTGCCGGTAGACCGTGGCGCGGAACAGGATATCCTGCGACAGGTCGAACACGTAGTCCAGTTCCCGGCACAGCGCGTCATCGAACTCGGCCTGGCTGCGGTCGCTCAGATCGACCACGGACAGCTTCCAGTCCACCGCCTCGGCGATCATCTGGTGCGGTTCGCCATCCTGCAGGACAAAGCGCGTACGCAATGCCTCATGGCGGCGGAATATTTCCTGGAAAGCGCGGTCCAGCGCGCGGATATCCAGCGTGCCGCGCATGCCCAGCACGCCGGCGATGTTATAGAGGGAGCTTGCCTCGTACTGCATGAGGAACCACATGCGCTGCTGCGCATAGGACATGGGCAGCGCGGTCCTGCTGCCGTTCAGCGGCAGGATGCGCGCGCGCGCGCCGGCCGGATCGGCCAGTGCGCCATTCAGGAATCCTGCCAGGGCTTGCACGGTTTCATGCTCGAACAGGTGCTGCACCTGCAGCGCCACATCGGTATCGTCAGCCACGCGCGCCGCAATCCTGGTCAGCGCCAGCGAATCGAAGCCATAGCCGATGACCGGCACATCGCGCCTGATCGACCCTGCCTGCAGGCCGCCAAATGCCTCGAACAGCGCGGCGACATAGTGTTCCAGCATCGCCTGCCGGCCGCGGTCCGGCAGCGCTTCCCAGGATGCGCGATCAAAGCCTGGCAAGTCGTCGCCAGCCGTCGACGACAGCTTGTCAACGCGGGCCAGCGCCTCAATTTCGCCGGCCAGGAACAGCTTTTTGGTGGTCTGGCGCTGCACCTTGCCGCTGGAGGTTTTGGGCAGCTGACCCGGCTTGATAAAGACGATGCTGCGCACCTGGAGTTCGTGCTGAAGCACCACTGCCTGCTGGATGGCGCGTGCCAGCGCATCCGGGTCCATGCGGCGCAAATGGGTGCGGCGCACTTCGAGCACCACCACCAGCTGCTCCTCGCCGTCTTCCTCGATCGTAAATACCGCTGCGCCGTTCGGCATGAAAGCTTCATGCGACTCGAATGCCGTCAGTTCGATATCCTGCGGATAATGGTTCATGCCGCGGATGATCACGACATCCTTCAAGCGCCCGGCGATGAAAAGTTCGCCGCCATGGACGAAGCCGAGGTCACCGGTACGCAGGTAGGGCCCTTCGCCGGTATCGGCAAGGCGAGCGCCGAATGTGGCGATGGTCGCTTCCGGCTTTTGCCAATACCCCTTGGCATTGCTGTCGCCATAAGCCCAGATTTCCCCGACCTCGCCATCGGCGCAGCGCTGCAGTGTTTGCGGATTGACAATCAGGATGCCTTGTTCGCAGCGCGCATAGCCGCAGCTGACAAGTTCATGCACTTTATCAGCCGCAGGCGCCCCGGAGGCTGCAGGGACGATCGGCACGACGCGGCTTTGCTGCAGTCCGGTCTCGTCGAACAAGACGGTTTTCGTTCCCTTGCCGGCATCGCCGCCTGTCACCAGAAGCGTGGTTTCGGCCATGCCATAGCAGGCGTAATGCGCCGCGGGATCGAAGCCGCATGCGGCAAATCTGGCGCTGAATGCGCGCTGCGATTCGGGGCGGATCGGTTCGGCGCCGGTAAACGCCAGGGTCCATGCGCTCAAGTCCAGCTGCGCCAGTTCCTCGTCGCTGACGCTTGAAACGCACAGGTCATAGGCGAAATTGGGCCCGCCGCTGGTCGTGGCGCGATAGGTCGAGATCGCTTCCAGCCAGCGCAGCGGCCGCTGCAGGAAGGACGCCGGCGCCATCAGGGTGGCTGGTATGCCGCCATAGATCGGCTGCAGCACGTTGCCGATCAGGCCCATGTCGTGAAACAGCGGCAGCCAGCCGACCACCACGGTATCGGGACTGTGGACCATCGCGGTATGGATGCTGCGCGAGTTGGCGATCAGGTTGCCATGGCTGACCATGACCCCTTTGGGGTCGCCGGTCGAGCCGGAGGTGTATTGCAGAAACGCGATGTCGTCCGGCCCGACGTGGGGCAGCGTCATGGTCTCTGCCCCGGCGTCTGCACCGGCGTCGGCAATGTCGCCACAGGCGGCGTCCGTGATCAGCCAGGCAAGCGAACCCAGCTCATCCACTTCGGCGAACAGGGGTTCGGCAATCGAGCGCGTCTGCGCATCGGCCAGCACTACCTGCGCTGCGCAATTCTGTACCAGGGATTTCAGGCGCCCAAGCTTCTGATTGCGCTTGGGCGGATAACCAGGGACGGCAATGACCCCGGCATAAAGGCAGCCAAAATAGGCCTCGATGAATTCGATTCCCGAGGGGTAGAGCATGAGCGCCCGGTCGCCGGGCTGGCACAAGCGCAGCAGCCGCGAGGCGATTCGGCGTGCACTGGCGTCCAGCTTGCCATAAGTAATCGTGGTCGCCTGAACCCCGGATGCCGGATACGAAAGAAAACGGAATGCCACGGCGTCACGGTCTACGCTTGCCCGGCAGGACAACAACTCGACAAACGTCTGGATCGTATCTTGGGCTACCGCGGGCATAGTATTCCTCTCGTGATCATTACAGGCACTACTCTTGGCAAAACATTATTTTTATGCTGCGGTGCGGCATAACACATTTGCAGCGATATTAAATTGCGGCAACGCACCATTAATAAGATTTTAGCAAGTTTTTACTGAAAATTACCAAAAGACAATAAATCCAAGTAAAACTACCATGTTTCTAAGACGCAATAATGGCGTACCCAATAGTGAAAGCGCGAATGTCGCCGGAATACGACAATTCCATTGAGCAAAAATACCCGGGATACCATGAGTTAAAATGCCGCAATACCAATAGCCTTCACCGTGCCGGACGCTGTTTGCCCCATGTGCCCGACCGGAATGCCAAGCACCTATGAGCCCTGCCCTTCCTGTGGATAATCAGACCGCTGGCCGATTTCTGCGTCCGCGCGCGGTTGCCGCGCCCCGCATGCGTCTTTTCTGTTTTCCGTATGCAGGCGGTTCCGCTACCGTCTACCACCAGTGGCCGACCGCACTGCCAGCCGATATCGAACTGGTCGCGGTGCAGTATCCGGGCCGTGCCACGCGCATGCGCGAAGCACCCTGCACCAGCATGGCGACATTGCTCGACGATATTGAATCAGGCATCATTGGCCAGCTTGACCGACCCTACGCCATGTTCGGCCACAGCATGGGTGCCACGGTGGCGCATGAATTGTCCCGCCGCCTGATTGCAGCGCATCGGCCGGCGCCACGGCAGCTATTCCTTTCCGGGCGCAGCGCGCCTCAACTGCCATCGCGCAGGGCGGACATACACGCACTTCCGGAAGCCGAATTCATTGCCGCCATGCGCGACTTCAATGGCACACCGGCAGAAATTCTCGACCATCGCGAATTGATGGACATGATGTTGCCAATCATACGAGCTGATTTCCAGGTCCTGGAAACCTGGCCGTATGCAGAGAGAGACCCCATCGATATACCGGTGTCCGTGTTTGGCGGCATAGCCGACCCGGGTGTGCCGATTGAAAACCTCGATGCATGGGCGAGTTGTACCACCGGGCGCTTCAAGCGTCACATGTTCCCCGGGGATCACTTCTTTTTACAACAGCATTACCCGGCCATGCTGAATATCATCGTTCGAGCGCTGACACCGGATTGATTTCGATGAACCACTGCCTGCAGCAGGAAGTCGAGGTTTGGCTGCTATGGCCGGAATCCTTGCCGCCGGAAGAATTGAGGCAAATCTGCTTTCCTCTACTGAGCGCGGAAGAGCAACAACGCAGTCAGCGATTTCATTTCGAGCATGACCGCACACATTATCTTGCGGCACACGCGCTACTGCGCCTGTGCCTGGGGCATCACCTTGCCTGCCCCCCGCAACAGGTGCAAATGGCAACGGACCGCAACGGCAAGCCCCACCTGGCCGGACAATTTTCCGCATCGCCGCTGCACTTTAACCTCAGCCACACAGGAGGCATGGTGGCATGCATCGTGACGCACAGCCGGACGTGCGGAATCGATGTCGAGCGCATCCGTCCACTTCCGGAGATGGCAGGGATGGCGCGCACGGTTTTTTCGGCGGCGGAAATTGCCTGGCTTGAAAGCCAGGAGGACGCAACAAGGTCGCAAGCCTTCTTTACGCTATGGACTCTGAAGGAAGCCTATATCAAGGCGACCGGGTTGGGAATGTCGGCGCCGCTGCAAAAAATCACGCTGGATCCGGCGACCCTCCGCGTGGAAGACCACAGCCTCCCGGCGCAATTGCGTGTGGCCTGGCTATTCGACTATTGGCATCCCGACCCTGAACATGCCCTGGCTGTCGCATGCCAAAACACAGGCGCGAGTTTCACAAACGCCGTCGTATATCAGGAACTGGATCTCGTAACGGGCCAGCGGCAACAGTTGCGCCGCCGGGATGCCGGCAACGCCTTGCAATGACTTCTTGACAGGGTTTCCTGGCCTTGCTGAACCCGGTGCTATAGCGTGTGCAGATAAGTGGTGATATCAGCTACATCGCTTTCCGAAAGTATCGAGGGATACAGGCGCGGCATGGGCGATTTTGGATTCTTGATCAGTGCCATGGTTTTTTCCGGCGTCATCCGCGCATTCCAGTTCAGCAGGCTTGGCCCCCCCAGTCCACCGCCCTGCGCGCCATGACAGCCTGCGCAATTCTGCGCAAACAATTGCTTGCCGTGTGCAACGGCGCCGGCTTGCCGGTTGCTGCCGCCGCTCCACTGTTCAACCCGGGCAAACAGGGCATCTTTCCATGCCGCGAGCTTGGCGCGCATGCCGCCTGGAGCCCCGCCCTTGTCTTCGATTTTCAGGCGGACTTCTGGTTCATCGCGGCTGATATCGATTTGCAGCGGCGGCCTTTCGGGCGTCTCGGGCAAGCCGAGCACAATGATGCTCGGCGACCCTAGCCCACCGAAGGTTAGCCGGGACACATTGCCGGAAGTGGTCGCCACATACTGCTTTCCGGCAACCGCATAGGTCACCACCCCGCCGGCGATCGCGCCGCCCGTCTGCATCTGGTACAACAGTTTGCCGTTCGTGCTGTCGAGCGCCAGGAAATTACCGGCGAGGTCGCCCGTCAGCAGCACGCCACCGGCAGTCGGCGTAATGCCTGCCACGACCGGCGCCACTGCCTGATACCGCCAGTTCACCTTGCCGCTTCCGGCATCGATGGACGTTACCCAGCCTCGCGGCTCCGTCACCTGGGTATAACTGCCACCCATGAACAGGCGGCCAGCCTTGTACTGCGGCGTGCCCGATTTGATGACAGAGCACCAGTCGACGGCACCGACGTAAAGCGCATTGCGTTTCTGGTCGAATGCCGCGCCATTCCATTCGCTGCCGCCATAGACGCCGGGGCAGAAGCGCCGGCCTTCGGGCGTCGGCGCCAATCCCGCATTCTCGATCGTGGTAGTCGCTGTCCTGAACAGCAGCCGTTGTGTCGCGCGGTCGACCACATAGACAAAGCCGTCCTTGGCTGCCAGCGCCACGGCTTCCTTGCCGTCGTTGCGCCGGTAGAGCGTCGGGCCGGCGCCGATGCCGTAATCGTGGCCGTCATTGGGGGCGAGCTGGTACCACCATTTGAGCTTGCCGCTGGCGGCATCGAGCACTACGACGGAATTGGTGTAGAGGTTGGCGCCGGGACGCACATGCGGGGCGAAGTCCGGCGCCGGGTTCGCCACGGGCACGAAAACTTCGCCACGTGCAGGGTCGAGCGCATAGGAACCCCAGGTGCCGCCGCCGCCAGACTCCGCCGTGGCCGGCACTTGCCAGGTGTCTGCCCCGGGCTCGTGCGGCAGCGGCACCGTGTTGAAGCGCCAGGCCTCGCGTCCGCTGGCGAGGTCAAACGCCATCATGCGTCCGCGAATTCCCCAGTCGCCGCCGGCGATGCCGATGTAGAGCAGCTTGCCCCAGGCGATCGGCGCGGATGAAAAGAACTCGCCCCTGGCGGGATCGCCGCCCACAGTTTTCCAAAGCACCTGGCCGGTTTTGGCATCCAGCGCCAGGATGCGGCCATCGGCAGTGCCACGGTACAGCCTGCCGTCGAGATAGGCGACGCCGCGGTTGGCTGCCCATACCTCGTCCTGTTCGGGCTGGTACAGTGAACGCCAGCGCAAGGCGCAGGTGCGCGCATCAAGTGCGATGGTCGAGCGCGGCGTGGTGACGTACATGACCCCATCGACGACCAGCGGACCGGTATGAAACGAGCCGCCCCGGGCAATCTTGATGCGGCAAATTTCTTTCATGCCGTGGACATTGCGGCTCGTGATTTCTCCCAGGCCGGAAAAGCGCTGTCCGTCATAGTTCTTGTTGTACATGGCCCAGCCTTGGTCCGGCGCTGCAGCTTGCAGTCCTGGCTGCGCCAGCGCGGAAATTGGCGGCAACAATGCAATCAGTAAGACATTCGCCACTCGGCAAACAGAGCGTCTCAGGCGCCAGCGCCTCAAGAATAAACCGCAGGAACAGAAAATGATGAGCATGTCGGCGCGAGCTGGCATTCAGCCAGGGATTTAACCAGCGCAGCCACTACTGGCCGCGGGTGCCGGACAGACCGGCACCCGCCTACATGATAAGGAGTCAGGAATATGACTTATTGATTGAAGTCATTATCGGCCGAATTCTCCCGGCCGGGATGACATGCGCAATCCGCTTATTCGTCGGAGGTTGCGCCCTCTTCTTCCAGAGATGGCTTTTTCGTCGCCAATACCTTGTCGATCCGCATGCCATCGATATCAACCACTTCGAAAGTCCAGTTCTCCCATTCGCAAGTATCGGTCGTCTGCGGCAGCTTGCCCAGCAGGAGCGTCAGCATGCCGCTCAGGGTATTGTAACGACCGCGGTCCTCCTCCGGCACGGCTGACAGGTCCAGGCGGTCCTTCAATTCGGGAATCGGGATCAGGCCATCCAGCAGCAGGGAACCATCTTCACGCTGCACCGCCCAGGCGTCTTCCGCATGGTGCGTCTTGAATTCACCCGTGATCGCTTCCATCACATCCTGCAGCGTGACGATGCCCTGCACTTCGCCGTATTCATCGACGATAAACGCCAGCTGCACGCCGGAATTGCGGAATTCTTCCAGCAAGCCCATGCCGGTCAGCGATTCCGGCACGAAGACTGCCGGTTTCAGGTTGTCGACCAGATTGGGTTTTTCGCCGCGCAGCGTCGCTGCCAGCATCTGGCGGGCATTGGCCACGCCGAGAATAGTGTTCCAGCCGCCACGCACCACCGGAAACCGGGAATGCTGCGAATTCTCGAAGCGCATCAGGTTTTCTTCGAGGCTGTCGTCCGCATCGAAATACACGACTTCGCTGCGCGGCACCATCAGCGACGCGATCTGGCGGTCGTCCAGGCGGAATACATTGCGCACCATCTGGTGCTCGTGGTGTTCAATGATGCCCGCGTCCGAGCCTTCTTCCAGCATCAGGTGCAACTCCTCTTCGGTCATTGCCTGGCGGCCTGAATCCTTGATGCCGAACGTGCGCAACACGAGCTGGGTCGAGCCCGACAGCAGCTTGACGAAAGGCTTGGCAATGGCAGCCAGCAAAACCATGGGGCGCGCTACCAGGCGCGCGATGGCCTCTGGGGCAATTTGCCCGAGCCGCTTGGGGACCAGCTCGCCCAGGACAATGGAAAAATAGGTAATGGTTACCACCACCAGGGCGGTGGCGAAATATTCGGATGCGGCGATTGGCATGCCCAGCGTTTCCAGCCACACGCTGAAGGGCTTGGCGAGCGTTGCCTCACCGACAATACCGTTCAAGACACCGATGGAGGTAATGCCAATCTGTACGGTCGACAGGAACTTGTTTGGATCCTCGCCCAGCTCCAAGGCCGCTTGCGCAGCGCCGTCACCTGCGTCAGCAAGTTTTTGCAGCCGGATCTTGCGGGCAGTCACGAGAGCGATCTCTGACATGGCAAAAACGCCATTCAGGATGATCAATCCAAAAAGTAAGGCTATTTCCATTGCGGTGAGCACCCACGCGTGCTCGGGTATTGGTCATCGCGCTATTGTACAACCTGCAAGCCGCAAGAAACCGGAAAGGCGGGAAACGGACAGTCTAGAACATCAGTGCCGCAGTGAGCGCCTTGACCTCTTCATCGGATTCCTCAAGGATGCTCGACAATGTGCCTTCGCCCACGACGAAATCAATGGTCGACGCCACGGTTTCCGTGGTGGCGCCCGCCGCCTGGAAAAGTGGCGAAGCCACCGGTGCCAGGTCGTTGGCAAGCATGAGGGTGTCGCCCAGTGTTTCGGGCGGCATGGCGCGGTAGCCATACCAGAGCGATTCGACGGCCTGCGCAACGGGGTCCGGGACCGCCAGTTTTTTCAGGACGCCGCGGCCAATGATCTTTTCACCGTATTCCGCCCAGGATTCGGGATCGCCGTCGAGCAGGCCGGGGAAATCCTCGGCACGGGAAAGCAGGTAAAAGCCGCCGACTTCGTGGACGATGCCGGCAAACATGGCGGTATCGGGGTCAACACGCGTCACCTTGCGTGCAATTACATGCGCCAGCGCCGCCACATGCGCGGTATGTTCCCAGAGCACGGCCACCTTGGCACGCAGCACAGGATCGGCAATCTTGCTGCCGATCTGGCGCACCACGACTGCCGCCACGAGCGACTGCAGCGTGCGAAAACCAAGCCGCATGACTGCCGTACGCACATTGGTGATGTCACTGCCGGAACGGTTGTAGGCCACGGAATTGGCAATTGCCACCGTACGCGCGGCCAGCAGCGGCTCGGCCATGACCAGCTTGGCCGCCAGCTCCATGTGGCAATCCGGATCGTTCAAGGCCTGCTGAATTTTGAGCGATGCATTGACATTGGTCGGGAAAACCATGTCTCCCCGGCTCGCTTGCTCGGCAATGCTTCTGAAAGCTTCAAGTCTGTCCATGCAGAAAATTATACTCAGCTTTTCTGGCAATACTAGTCAGGCACAATTGAAAACGTTAAATTTGTGCACTCACAGAAAGAAAAACAACATTCGTCAGATTTCAACCTGCGTACCCAGTTCGATCACGCGATTGCTTGGCACCCGGTAGTAATCGGCTGCATCGCGGGCGTTGCGGGACATGGTTGCATACAAGGCTTCGCGCCAATTCGCCATGTTGCGGCCGATTGTGCTACCTACCCGGGGGATGACGTTCTGGCGCGCAATGAAGAAGGAAGTGCCCATCATCTCGATCTCCAGTCCTTGTCCGGCACACAGTTGCAAGGCGTGCGGGATATCACGGTCATCCTTGAAGCCGTAATGAACGTCGACCTGATAGCACTCATGGTCCAGCGGCTGCACCTTCACACGATCAGATTCAGCCACGTACGGAATATCCTCGTTGCGCACGGTCAGAAAAATAGTCCGTTCGTGCAGTACCTTGTTATGCAACAGGTTATGCAACATCGCATGCGGCACACCGTCACCTTCAGCCCGGAAAAACACTGCCGTGCCTTCTACTCGCACCGGCGGACTGACAAATAGCGATTGCAGGAAATCCTCGATCGGAATCAGGTGCTTCTTGAGATTTTCATACACCAGGTCGCGGCCGTCTTTCCAGGTCAGCATGATGGTGACCATGACCAGGCCAAGCAGGATGGGGAACCAGCCGCCATGCACGATCTTCAGGACATTCGCAGACAGCAGCGTAATATCGATAATGAAAAAGAAACCGGTCGCGGCCCAGCACAACAACAGGTTGTATTGCCATTTATGGCGAATGACAAAGAAGGTCAGGATGGTCGTCATGAGCATGGTGCCGGTGACTGCGATCCCATAGGCCGCTGCAAGCTTCGAGGACGAGCCGAAACCGATCACGGCCAAAACGACCACAACCAATTGCAGCCAATTGGCCAATGGGATGTAAATCTGGCCCATTTCACGTTCGGAGGTGTAAAGGACGCGCATGCGCGGCAAAAAACCGAGGGAAATTGCCTGGTGGGTGACCGAAAATGTCCCCGAAATCGTCGCTTGCGAAGCAATCACAGTGGCTACGGTCGCCAGAATCACCAGGGGATAGATGCTCCAGGGGCCGAGTTGCTGGTAAAACGGATTACTCACGGCGTCAGGATGCGCGAGTAACAGCGCGCCCTGACCGAGGTAATTCAATGCAAGCGCGGGAAATACGAAAGCGAACCAGGCCAGACGCACCGGTTTCTTTCCGAAGTGCCCCATGTCGGCATACAGCGCTTCCGCACCGGTAAAGGCCAGCACGATCGCCCCGAGCGCGACGAAGGCAAGCCAGCCCTTGCTGAGCAAAAAACTCATCGCATGCAAGGGATTAAGGGCTGCGAGAATCGCCGGCGTCTCTATAATATTGGCCAACCCCATCCCGCCCAAAGCAAGGAACCAGACCAGCATGATGGGTCCGAACCATTTACCGATACCCGCCGTCCCCTTGCTTTGGACCATGTATAAAGCCACCAGGATCGTTACCGTAATGGGCACCACATAAGTCTTGAAAGTGGGAGTGGCCACTTCCAGTCCTTCAATCGCCGAGAGCACTGAAATCGCAGGCGTAATCACACTGTCGCCATAGAACAGCGATGCACCGATCAGGCCGGCAAGCATCACGGGAAAGTACCAGCGCGAGTGCTGCGTCACCGATGAAAGTGCCAGCGCCAACAAGGCCATGATGCCACCTTCGCCCCGGTTATTCGCACGCAGAACCAGAGAAACATATTTTAGCGAGACGATAAACACCAGTCCCCAAACGATCAGGGAAACTACCCCGAACAAGTTATCCTGAGTTAGCGGAATACCATGCTCGCTGGAAAAGACCTCTTTCATTGTATACAGCGGACTGGTGCCGATATCGCCGTAGACGATGCCGATAGCCGCGATCGTCAGTGCACTTAAGCGAGACTTGGATTGTTCCGACATTATGTGTTGCCTTTGAAATTATTCGCGCGCCCGGCTCATCCAGCTTACGCGGCATGGCTTGCCGGCATGCGATCCGTATCATCATGCAGCGTGCGCAGGCGATCCGCGCATAGCGCCACAGCTTCATTGGCCTGCGCAATGAAGCGCCCCATCGTGATAAAACCGTGCAATTGGCCTTCATAACAGACATGTTCCGACTGCACGCCCGCCAGCTGCAAGCGCTCCGCGTATTCCCTGCCCTCATCGACCAGCGGGTCGTAACCGGCAGTGAGTATCAGTGCCGGCGGCAACTTGGCATGGCTGGCAGCGAGCACCGGCGACAGCCGCCAGTCCAGCCTGTCTGCCGGACTGTTAAGATAACAGGCACAAAAATACTCGATCAGGGTACTGGTCAACAGATAGTCTTCGCCATTGCGCTTGTGGGAAGGCGCGATACACCGGAAATCCGTTGCCGGGTAAATCAGCAACTGGAACGCCAGACTTGGCCCGCCACTGTCGCGCGCCATGAGTGCACAGGCAGCCGCAATATTGCCGCCGGCACTGTCTCCGCCAACCGCGATGCGCGCAGGATTGATACCGAGCCTGTCCGCTTGTGCAACGACCCATTGCAAGGCGGCGAAACAGTCGACATGCGCCGCCGGAAATTTGTGTTCCGGGCCCAGCCGGTAGTCCACGGACACGACGGCGATTCCAGCCTGGTCGCATAGCTGGCGACACAGCACATCGTGGGTGTCGATATCGCCCAGGGTAAAGCCTCCGCCATGAAAAAACACCAGAACCGGCAGCGACGTGCCTGCCAGCGCAGGCAAGGGCCGGTAATGCCGCACCGGGATCGTGCCCGCCGGCCCTTCGGCCAGCAGGTTTTCGACCCGCGCCAGCTGCGGCGCCGGCGGTTGCGAAGTAAAGGCGCCTGCCTTGAAAAATGCACGCGCGGCCACGGGCGGCATCGCCTCATAGGGAGGTACATGCTTGCTGTTGATTAAATCGAGCAACTTCCTGGCATCGGCATCCAGCATGGTGGGTTCCAGAATTTTTGGGAGGCATGCGTGCGCAAGCCGCTATGGCCGGTATTATATATTGGCAATTCAATTGTCATAATGCGTATTCACCACAACCTTTAGGACGTCAATGAAATCTCTCGCAGGAAAAAAGGGCCTGGTCGTCGGGATTGCCAACAACCAGAGCATTGCCTATGGCTGCGCCCAGGCTTTCCATGAAGCCGGCGCCGAATTGGCCGTAACCTATGTCAACGCCAAGGCCGAGCCGCATGTGCGCCCTCTCGCCGAAGCGCTCGACAGTCCGCTGATCCTGCCCTGCGACGTGCGCGAACCAGGCCAGCTCGAAGCCGTCTTCGCCGAAATCGAGCAGCGCTGGGGCCGCCTGGATTTTCTGCTGCACTCGATCGCCTATGCGCCACGTGAAGACTTGCACAGCCGCCTGGTAGACAGCTCGCAGGCGGGATTCGCCATGGCGATGGACGTTTCCTGCCACTCCTTCATCCGCATGGCGCGCATGGCCGAGCCACTGATGAAAGACGGCGGCTGCCTGCTGACAGTTTCCTTCTATGGTTCGGAAAAAGTGGTGGAACACTACAACCTGATGGGGCCTGTCAAGGCAGCGCTGGAGAGCAGCGTGCGCTACATGGCAGCGGAACTCGGCAACAAGCAGATCCGCGTCCATGCGCTCTCACCCGGACCGCTGAAAACCCGTGCGGCGTCGGGCCTGGACCGTTTCGACGAGTTGCTGGACCGGGCCCGAGAAATGGCGCCGCAACACCAGCTCGCGTCAATCGAGGATTGCGGCAATGTCGCCGCTTTCCTGGTCAGCGATGGCGCACGTGCGCTGACGGGCAACATCGAATACATCGACGGCGGCTATCACATCATGGGTTGAAGGAGATTGCCGCTGCCCGCAACGCCTTGTCCTGGCACTCCGGGCTGGAAAATTCTGCCACCAGCATGTCGATCAAAACCCGGGTTCGTGCCGGCATCAGGCGCCGCCCCGGGAATACCGCCCAGGCGCTGGTACTGGGGGTCTTCCAGTCGGCCAGTACGCGCATCAGCTCGCCTCGTTCCACATACGCTTGCGCGTAATGGTCGGGCACCACCGCGATGCCGGCGCCGGCACATGCCAGGCGGATCAGCAGATCCGGTGAATTCGCCGTGGCGCGGCCAGGCGGAATGCCTTGCCAGCGCTGTTCGCCCCGGCTCAATACCCAGGCCAGCGGTTCGCCGTTGCGGCCAAGTAATCGCAAGGTGTCATGCTCCATGAGCGCCTCGGGTTCCGGCGGCGTGCCATTGCGCGCCATATACGCAGGCGAAGCATAAAGGCCGGCTGAAAATACCGCGATGCGCCGGGCCGCCAGGGATACATCGTCCTGCAGCTCACCCATGCGGATGGCCAGGTCAAAATTTTCCCCGATAAGGTCGACCCGCCGCGGCGACAGGTCTATCTCAAGATCGATTGCCGGATATTTTGCGGCAAAGGCGGCCAGTAGCGGCACCAGCGCGACATTGGCAAGATCGCCAGGCATCGAAACGCGCAAGCGCCCGCTTGGCTCTACCTGGCGCTGTTGCGCCAGCGCCCCCGCGGCGGCTACTTCCGCCGTGATCTGGCGGGCATGTTCAAGGACGGCGTGACCGAAGTCCGTCAGCGTCAGCTTGCGGGTGGTACGCAACAACAGGCGTTCACCGAGATCCGTTTCGAGCGCAACAATCCGCCGGGATAGCGTCGACTTGGGCAATCCGAGGCGGCTGGCAGCGCGGCTGAAACTCCCCTCTTCCACCACCTGGGCAAACAGCAAAAGATCGTTGGCATGAAGTTGCATGACTTATATTATCCCATCAGTGAAACAATCTTATCCATTTTACAGTCTTCCGCTATTCATTTGGGATAAATAGAATGTAGTCATTGTTTACCCTTATATGGAGTCACTCATGAACATTCTGCAAATCAATTCCAGCGCCCGTGCCGATAATTCCCAATCTACCCGTCTGGCAACGGAAATTGTCGAACGTCTCAAGTCATTGGCGCCTGGCGCCACGCACACGGTGCGCGACCTTGCCCGCACTCCACATCCCGCCCTGGATGAAAATGCCTTGCAAGCCTTGTTCACTGCAGCAGAACAGCGCACGGCAGAACAGGCCGCGCGCGTGGCCCTGGACGATGCGCTGATTGCCGAGATCCAGGCAGCCGACGCCGTCGTGCTTGGCGTCCCGATGTACAACTTCGGCGTGACCGCCCAGCTGAAAAACTGGATCGATGCCATTGCCCGGGCACGCGTGACTTTCCAGTACACTGAAAACGGCCCGGAAGGATTGTTGAAGGGTAAAAAAGTGTATATCGCATTGACCCGTGGCGGCCAGTACCGCAACACCCCGAGCGATTCGCAAGTCCCTTATCTGAAGACAGTGCTGGGTTTTCTCGGCATGACCGATATCCAGTTCGTATATGCGGAAGGTTTCGCAATGGGTCCGGAAGGCGAACAGAAAGCACTGGCGGCGGCCCGCACGGAAATCGGGCAGATCGTCGCGGCCTGAACTACGCGCCAGGTGCCGCCGATATACTTTAGGAGAGAGCCATGACAGTCACGAGTATCCCGAAGCTGCAAGCAGAAGCGGTCCTGCACCCGCGCGCGGTTGAGCGCCTGGTCGCCGGCATGGCGACATCCGATGGCGCAGGCGTCAAGCTTACCCGGGTCCTGACGCAAAACCTGCAACGGCGCCTGGATCCTTACTTGATGCTCGATGCCTTCGGCACTGACCGGCCGGAGGATTATATCGGCGGATTCCCCGACCACCCGCATCGCGGATTCGAGACAGTCACGTACATGATCGCCGGACGCATGCGCCACCGCGACAGTGCCGGCCACGAAGGCCTGCTTTCCAACGGCGGCGTGCAGTGGATGACAGCCGGGCGCGGTGTCATCCACTCCGAACTGCCGGAGCAGGAAGACGGCGTCATGGAAGGCTTTCAGCTCTGGCTGAACCTGCCTGCGCGCGACAAGATGACGGCGCCGTGGTATCGCGATTTCCAGCATGAAGACATCCCCGAATTCACCACGCAAGACAACGTCATGGCGCGCGTAATTGCAGGTACGAGCCATGGCATTGCCGGCGCAATGCAGCGCGATGCGACCCAGCCGCTGTACCTGGACCTGCATTTCAATGGACCAGCCGGCTTTGCCCAGGAACTTCCAGCGCAGCACAATGCCTTTGTGTACGTGTATCGCGGCAGCCTGAAGATCGGCGACACGAGCGTGCCCGCACAACGCATGGCAATACTGCGCAACCAGGATGATGCCGATGGTGTGGTGCTGCAGTCTGAAGGCGATGCCCGCGCATTGCTGATTGCCGGGCAGCCCCTGGGCGAGCCGATCGCGCAGTATGGTCCGTTCGTGATGAATACCAATGAAGAAATTTTCCAGGCTGTGGAAGATTTCCGCGGCGGGCGATTTTAAAGCGGCTTTGGCTAGGAACGCGCCGATTGCACCGCGTCGGCGCCCATCATCAGCGCATCGACCGCGCGGTCGAACGCTGGCGCGTACTCGATCAGGCCGACTTTGCCACTCTGCAATGCCTGCAATAATGCAGAAGCCGAGTAGACCAGCGGCTTGGATTGCTGGTCCAGCTTGAAGATGAAGAGCGAATGCGACTTGCTTACCCATACCAGGCGCGCAGGCACCGACATGTCGCCGGCACGGCATTCGACGCAAGTGCCGACCTGCAACTGCGACAGCAATTCGGCCGAAGGTGCCGAGCCATAGGCAGAAGGACGCGCCAGCGACAGTTCCGCGTCAGCCCCACGATTGGCCAGTGCGTTTTCTAGCACTTCCGTCTCGATCTGCAGCGGATCGCCCAAAATCCAGGTCGAGCTGTCGTCGCTTGTCACGAGGCGGGAAAATTCCCGGCGCAGCGCATCCAGGCTTGGCAGGGCCCCGGCAGCAGCGCCTGCATAGGTACTGCCGCTACCAAGGCGCAAAACCTGGGTATGCACCGGCACCAGGCGATCCAGGGCAGCCTTGCATTCATCTTCCGGCATGTGGATCATCAGCATGCCGATACGCAGCCGCTTGATCAGGCCGGGCAACAAGCGCATCAAGGCAGTCCGATCCTCCGGTGTCGCTTTTTCCTGTGCGCTCCAGACCAGTTCCGGCAGTACCTCCTGGTATTGCCCGGCAAGTCCTGCGCCGCTGCCTGCGGCACCCTGGGCTGCAGCACGCACAAGTACGCGCGCCCAGATTTGTTCGATGAAGTCCTTGACGCGCTGGTCGACTTCCATCGGAGCCGTGATTTCTTGCAGTGAATCCACGGTATGACGCAGGTTGGCGCTAAAACTTTCGGCGTCCTCGGCTGCAGCGATGCTGCGCGAAGTCTCGGCATCGACTTGGGCCAGCTGCTCAGCAAGAAAATGCTCCAAGTCCCCAAGACAATCACTAAAGATTGCCATATCCTGGCCAAAGTCCTGCAATATCCGTTTTACCAGGCGAGCGATTTCTTCATCGAGGCGCTTCGCGACTGCCGATTCCGGATCCAGCCCTACTGCGGCCGAGGCAATCTTGTTTAAGAATTGACGCGCCGGATGGTCAGTCTCCTGCAGCATCTGCGGCTCCAGCAATGCCGCTTTCAGAAATGGAATTTGCAATCGTGCAATTCTGGCGCGCACAATTGCCGGGATTTGTTCGTCTTCCAGTAAAAAGGCAAACAAGACGGCCACCACATCGATGGCCATGCGTTCACCATGCGCCTGCTCGGGCAGCGCCAATCGTTCGCCAAGGCCAAACAATTGGTTGCTCTCGTCCGATGAAGACTCCGCAGCCCCGCTGGCTTCAACAGCTTGTTGTTGAAAGCGGGCGATCGCCTGTAGCACTTCAGCTGTTGCCGGCGCAAGCAATCCCTGTTTGTTATCACCGCCGGCGCTCTCGGCAGTCGGCGCAGGCTGATTGAACATCTTCCAGATATAATCCTGGAAATCCTCGGCCTGCAGCTGTCGTGTTTGTGTTGTCGCCGTTCTTGCCGGTGCGCTTGCCTGGCCGTCCGCTGTCGTGCCGACATTGCGCTCGTTACCGGTACCGAGCGTTTCGAACAGGCGCTGCAGGGCGGGCAAGATGCGTGGATTGATTCCCGGTTCTGCAGGAAATCCCGTTACGGCCACCGCATTGCCTGCACCCACGGGCGAATTGAGTGCTGCAAGCTGCTGCGCCAATTGGTCGCGCTGATGCTTCTTGAGCTTCGTGGGCCGCGCCAGCAGTCGGGCCTGGATACCGTTCGCATCGAATACTTCGCAAATCGATGCATAGTATTCCGACAGGCGCGCCGCCAGTGAATCGGACAGCCGTGAAAACAATATTTTGCTCAGTTCCTCGTCAGCCATCCTTTCTTTCAAGGTCTCATGCAAGGCACGGGCGATCAGGTAAGGCCGGAAGGGATTTTCGCGTTCATGCACATCGGCATCTCCATGCATTTGTGCAATCATGATGTTCAGGCGGCCAAGATTCTCGTCGCAGGCATCACGCAGCCGTTGCACCAGGTGACCTACTTCCAGCTGTCGGTTGACAGTCTCATCATCGATCAGGGAAAGGGAATTCGCCGACATACCGAGCAATCCCTGGCGCAAGTCGGTATACATGGTGCGTACGCCCCGATCCACGCTGTCCCGAAACCGCGCATCCATGCTGACAACAATCCGATTGCCTTCATATTGAAGAGCGTCGAGGGCAGAACGCAATACGCGCTGATCCGCACCGAGACGACCATCAGCCAGTTCCTGCTGCATGACGGACTCGGCATCTGCAACCATTGCGCGCACCATGGCTGTAAACTTGATCAGCGCCCGGTCTTTCGCCAGTTGGGTTACTCGTTTAATAAGCTGCATCAGGTAATAGGATAAATTGCGACTGAATAGTTAAATAATAGCGCACAGGCAATACAAGGGGAACATTGTTTGCTGTTTAAACAAACAAGCGCGGTACATAGGCGCGAGAATAAGACGAAATGCAGTGAATTTTATCCTTGAGGCAACTATTTTGTGTCTTAATCATTTGTCCCAGGCATAAATAACAATGGCCCGGCATCGCGCCGGGCCATGCATGACAGCGCAGGCTGCGCTGCGGCAAAGCAATTTATTGAATAGAAATTTGCTTGCGGCCTGTACCAGTCTTTTTAGGCAAGACCAGTTCAAGCACACCATCGTGATACTTGGCTTCAGCCTTGGTTTCATCGACATCCTGCGGCAGTGAAAAATGGCGCGATTGCTGGCCGTAATAGCGCTCGCTGCAAATCAGATTTTCACCCTGTTTCTCTTCATGCTCCTTCTTGACCTCGGCGCTGATCGATACATTGCTGCCTTCGATTGCCACCTTGATGTCTTCCTTGGATACGCCGGGAATTTCGGCCCTGACGGTATAGGCTTGTTCGGTTTCGCTGACATCCATCTTCAGCATGGATTCGCCGCCGAACCGACGGGCACTTGGCATCCAGCGGTTTTCCTTGAAAAGATCTTCGATTTCCTGCATAGGATCGAAACGGGCCATGGCCCTGAATGGATCAAAACGTGACAGGTTTCCAGCCATGCTAACCTCCATCTGGGTAAAAAGCATGATTCATACTATTGCAGCACAACCCGTTGGGCATGATCCAGCGCAAAGTCCATCTTTCATTGGGCACTGCATGGTTTCGCAAGGCGTGTCACCTAGCGGCGCGCCTGTCTCTCAGCCGCGGGTTGTTCCGTCATGGTGGTCGTGAGCATGGAGAGTTCGAGGGTCAGCAAATGGCTTATGTCGTCGGCAGTGACAATGCCATACAACACGCCTTTCTCGTCAACGATCGGCAAGCGACGGATTCTATGATGGCGCATCAGGCGCAATGATTCGGCAAAGCTTTCGTTTTCATGCACCGTAATTAACGGACTGCTCATGATATCGCCGGCGGTCAGCAAGTCCATGTCGATTTGTTCGGCGACCGTTTCTATGACGATGTCCCGGTCAGTCACTATGCCCACCGGGATGCGGGCACTGCCTTCGTGCCGGATCACCACGACATCGCCGACATGATGCTTGCGCATCAACTGTGCAATCTGGGGAATGGATGCATTCGCTTCGCAGCAAACCACGCCGATGTTGCAACATTCGCTGATTGGCATATTGACTCTCTCCAGAAGAAATCGCGCCGGCCGATGCATCACCATCAGCCCCCAGGAAACCCATTGCGCCACCCGTTGCGGCGCAATGGTGCACCTTCACTGCACAACATTGTCCCTGTTGCTGTACCTCCTGCAACTGATCTTCCACAACAGCGGGACTGGTAAAGGCAACATACCATGCTTTGGACTTTGCCCGTTTGGGCACTCGTTGGAAGCGCTATCGCGTGCCGAATGATGAAATTCGCAACAAAATTTGCTGATTCCCGTTCTACAAAGGAATTGGCCGCATTTTGGCAGAACCCCCTGCGTAAAGTTGATCAAGTAAAATAGCGCCTCTTTCTCTTTTGCTTTCGATGAACGCTGCTTAAGTTGGCTGCACGCGTTTCAGAACACTATTCATGCTGCGACTTACCGATCTGCAACTTCCTCTTGATCATTCCGATGCCGACCTTAAAGCGGCAATACTGCAACGCCTGGGTATTGCGGAAAAGGATTTGATCGGCTTTACCCCTTTCAAGCGCAGCAGTGATGCTCGCAAAAAATCCGCCATCAGTTTCATTTACACTTTGGATATCGACCTGGTGGACGAGGCCGCGGTATTGAAACGCATGAAGAACGACCGGCATATCGGCCTTACGCCCGATACGTCCTATCGCTTCGTCACCCAGGCGCCCCCCGGACTGGCCACGCGGCCGGTCATCATCGGTTTTGGCCCCTGCGGTATTTTCGCGGCCTTGGTCCTTGCCCAAATGGGATTTCGGCCGATTATTCTGGAGCGCGGCAAGGTCGTGCGCGAGCGCACCAAGGACACCTGGGGCCTGTGGCGCAAGCGTGAATTGCATCCCGAATCGAATGTCCAGTTTGGTGAAGGTGGCGCCGGGACTTTTTCCGACGGCAAGCTCTACAGCCAGGTCAAGGACCCCAAACACTATAGCCGCAAGGTTTTGAATGAATTCGTCAAAGCCGATGCACCGCCGGAAATTCTCTACATTAATAAACCACATATCGGGACATTCCGCCTGGTAAAGATGGTGGAATTGATGCGAGCCAACATTGAAGCGCTTGGCGGGGAATTCCGCTTTGAAAGCAAGGTCGACCGACTCGACCTGAACGATGGCAAGGTGCGCGGCGTAGTATTGGCCAATGGAGAATACATTGCGTCCGACCATGTCGTGCTGGCGATTGGCCATAGCGCGCGCGACACATTCCAGATGCTGTATGAATGCGGCGTCTACATGGAAGCCAAGCCATTCTCGATCGGTTTCCGCATCGAGCATCCGCAATCGATCATCGACCGCGCCCGTTTCGGCCCCTCCGCCGGCCACCCGCTGCTGGGGGCCGCCGATTACAAGCTGGTTCACCACTGCGCAAACGGGCGTGCCGTCTACAGCTTTTGCATGTGCCCAGGCGGGACCGTGGTTGCCGCAACCTCGGAACCCAACCGTGTTGTCACCAACGGCATGAGCCAGTATTCGCGAAACGAGCGCAATGCCAATAGCGGCATCGTGGTGGGCATCACTCCGGCGGATTTTTCCGGCAATCACCCGCTGGCCGGCATCGAATTCCAGCGCCAATGGGAATCGCGCGCGTTTGAACTTGGCGGCGGCACTTATGATGCGCCGGGCCAGCTGGTTGGCGACTTCCTGGCCAACCGTCCTTCCACCGAATTCGGCGAGGTGCAACCGTCCTATAAACCCGGGGTGCACCTGTGCAATCTGGACACCGCCTTGCCGGACTATGCCATCACCGCGATCCGCGAAGCCTTGCCAGCCTTCGAGAAACAGATCAAGGGGTTTTCCATGCGCGACGCCGTCCTGACCGGGGTGGAGACGCGCACCTCATCGCCGGTGCGCATCAAGCGCAAGGATGATGACCTGCAAAGCATTAATACCGTCGGACTCTACCCCGCTGGCGAAGGCGCAGGCTATGCGGGGGGAATCATGTCGGCGGCCATCGACGGCATCCGGGTTGCGGAAGCAGTCGCCACAAGCATGGCAGGCACCACGATGGCGCTGCAGCCGGGCTGAACCAGACGGCAATTCGCGGCTGCCTTTTCAGGGCGCCACAGTGCTGTTTTGCGCATATTCCGGGCAGCCGGGGTCGCTGCCCCAGCGTCCTGTGCACGCACGAAGTCGGCACATTTCAGCCTCAAAAAATCCCAAGGTGTTACAACGTTCCAGCTGCGCCTGAGCCGTATCCACCGGCCTGGCGCCAATGGACTCGCGGCGACCGGCACCTTTCCTGGGATTTTTCTGGGTCGTGGATGGCGTCGATTTGCGCACCTCATCCGGCCTGGATTTGCGCGGCACCTCGCCGGCAAGCGCATCGGGCTTGCCGGACACGCGATTGAGCAAGGCGGCGATCAATTCGACATCGCCATCCTTTTCTCCGGATTTGACCGTTGCAACCATGGCCGCAGGCCTGGTTGCAACACTGGACTGGGCGCTTTCCGTCGCGGCGACTTTTGTTGCCGGACGCGCCGTGACTGCCAATTGCGATTTCTCTGAAGGCGATGCTGCGGCAGGCGCCCGCTGCGGCTGATCGGCGATGGCAGGTCCGCCAGCAACCGAAACAGCCGGGGCAACCGGGGGCGGCTGCACTGGTGCCGAGGTTGCGGCCGCGGGTACCAGTTCTTCTCTGGCGCTCAGGCTCTGTTCATGCGCCACCCGGCTTGCAGGCGCGGCGAGCGGCTCTGCCTGGGTTGGTGCCGCAAAAGCCATTTCGGGCGGGGATGGCATGGCTGGCGCGCCGGCATCCGCAATGATCGGGGCAGGCGCCTTCCCCCCGGATACCACGACCGGTGCAACCGCAATGGCTGCTGGCGCATTTGCTGCAGCAACGCCCAACGGCGCCGTATTCCTGGTTGCGTCAGTATCCAGGCCAGGCTGCGTCATTATCCATCCGGCCAGTCCGACAATGATCAGCGCCGATGTGGCAATGAAAGTTCCACGTGCATTCATGCGCGGATGCGCCGACTCCAGTCCGCCCAGGATACTGCCGCTCTCTGTCGCGCTTAGCTGCATCGTCGGCTCGATATAGAGGGATGGCCTGCCTGGTGTTACGGGGGTGGCGTTCCCGGTCAATGGTGATTGCATCATCAATCCTGAAAACATTCAATTTGATTAATTATCATCCTTATAACATTAATGTGATATAAATTGCAATACTTTCACTATTTTCGAAAATCCGACGCCCAGTCATGCAGGAATCAAATGGCCTACTGTTCACATTGGTAACCGCTTACGCGCTGATCATTGCCATCGGCGGATGGCTGGTGCTCGACTCCCGGCGCCGTCAATCATTCCAACAACAGCTGGAACGATTTGGCGTAAATCTCGCCCAGACGTTCGCCGGAGCCGGCAACAGCTTCGGGCAAGGTGCCCAGCGCACTCGCGGGCGCTTTTACAAGGCTTTCGGCACCGTTTCCAGAACGCTGGAGTCGCACAAATGGCAGCTTCTGCTTGCCGTATTAATCCTGGTCGTGCCAGTTGCCGCAAGCTTGTTGTTGCAGCCATCACGGGCGTTGCGCGCTTATGACGATTTCCCTCAAAACGGCGACCCGGTCATTCTTGCATTACTGCGCGGTGAACAGCTTTCACCGCCGCCGCCCTTGCCTCCGGAAGCCTTCGTCACACGCGAAGTCGAGGCCGTCCGTCAAAACCTGGCCGGGGCAAGCCGCGAATGGATGCTTCTCGATGCGGACTTCCGCCAACGACTGCTCACAGTGTTTCACTTGATGGCGCAAAAAGGCTACGCCATGGCGTTGCTGGAAGGTTACCGCAGTCCGGAACGCCAGAGTTACCTTGCAAGTCTCGGCAGCAGTGTGACCAACGCGGGCGCCTATCAAAGCTTCCATCAGTACGGACTGGCCGCGGATAGTGCCTTCATCCGTGGCGGCAAGCTCGTGATTTCCGAAAAAGACCCCTGGGCAATGGAAGGCTACCGGCTTTACGGCGAATACGCCGAGTCTGTGGGACTGGTCTGGGGCGGACGCTGGAAAATGATGGATTTCGGGCACGTCGAATTGCGAAAAGCTGGAACAATTAATCGTAAGCATGGAAATTAATTGCCAATTTGATATGTTTAAATTATCATTTAATTAATTATTTGATAATTTACAGGGTTTACATGACCAGACCTCTCATCGTCATTGGCGATAGCACCAGCCATGGCGGCACCGTGATTGGCGGCGCCGCTGCCACCGATACGAACGGAAGACGGATAGCACGGGTTGGCGACAAGGTCACCTGCCCGCTCAGGGGCCACGGCGGGACCACTGTCATTGCGACAGGCGATGCCAGTGTCATCATCGATGGCATGCCGGCAGCGCGCCATGGCGACCTGACCGCATGTGGCGCATCACTGGTGGCCACGCAGGTCCCCACGAATACCGAATAGTACGGCCGTATCAAGCGAATCCGATGCCACAGTTGCCCTCCTCTCAATCCCGACTGCGCCGAATATTCAGGTGGACTCTGCTCGTCCTGATCGTCGTCGGCGCAATCTGGGCCGGCGTAATTCTGTGGTGGCAATCGACCCAACACCAGGTCAGCCAACAGGAAGTTGTACTCCATCTGATCGTCCTGCCGATCACACTATTGGCGGGAATCGGCGCATTTCAATGGTATCGCTGCCGACATTCGGCCAGTCTCCCGGCGCCAGCCAGCACACCCGCCAACGGAACCAGTGACAGCGCAACGCTTAGCGAAGATAACAGGCACCCGGGATTGCCGATACTGGCTGCCTGGTGCCTCACCAGCGCAGGCAGCAACCTGGACGATTTCCGCCAGGCGCTGATCGACAAAACGCTGCGGCCCCTCCCGGACCATGACCTGTTGGACGAGGATGGCTATCCCCTGTTCGCCGCCCGCATCCGGGATCTCGATGCCGGTTTGCAGGAACCACAGGACGACACCCTGTACAGTGCGGCCTTTTCGCGTACCCTCAGCCTGCTGTCGCGCCTGATGGAACAAGTAGAAGTGGACTGGCCGATCGCGGCACCCGCACTCGAAGGTACCGCGGCCGGAACTGGCATGGCGACACTGCGGGGGAGCGATCCCGCCACAATGTCGCCGGAGCCACGGCTGCGACTGCAAATCAAACTGGTGACACCTGCAGAGTTTACGCCTGACGAGCAACGGCAGGCACTCGACTGGCTGAATCGGACAGTCACTACGCTGCCTGTCGCCCCAGAAGATCGCCATGTCGAAGCCATTTCCGCACAAGACGATGCGACCCCGCTTCTGCTGGCCGAGCGTTTCCGCAGTGAAGCCGGCGCCGCCGGCGCATTGCTGATCCTTGCCGCGGATTCCGGCCTGTGCCCTGCCACCACCGAACGTCTGGAAGGCGAAAAAAGGTTATTTCGCAGTCACCGCCCACATGGGCTGATGCCGGGCGAAGCCGCCTTCGCCATACTGTGCATAAACCAGAAAGCATTGCGGTTTGCCCTGCAGCAGCCCGCATGCATTCTCCAGCGTGTCGCCTCCTGCAGGCGCGCCGCATCGGCCGATGACGGCGCCAGGCCTTCACACGTCAGCCTGGGAGCCGCCACCGGTGCCGCGCTCGACGCCGCAAACCTGACTGGTGAAGCCATCAGCGCCATTGCCTGTGATGCCGACCACCGCAGCAGCCGCGTACTCGAATGTATCGGCGCCATGTTGCAGCATACGCCCCAGCTTGACGCCATCGCCAACCGCCTCGCCGTCAACGAAACCTGCGGCCATATCGGCGCAGCGTCCAGCGCCGGTGGCTGGGTCGCCGGCATAGCGCAAGCCCAATCTGCCGGGCAACCGGTTCTGGTTTTCAATGTCAGCCACGCATTCGAACGCGCAGCCGCCGTCCTGCTGCCGGCAAACGACGATGCGCTGCCAGCATAACGGCAGCGCTCAGCAGTGCTTCCACACTCACTATTTTTGCTGATGGGATCGCATTAAATGAATCGACTCTTTTCTGTTTTCCGTGACGCGCGCTTCGTCTCTGCAGCAGGGCTGTTGTTTGTCCTGGCCGCCATTTACGTACTGGGCTTTACATTCGACGTCGAAATGGCATGGGTGTTCGCGGGCTGGTCCATCGCGGTGCTGATCTGGATTGCCTACCTGGTGATCAGGTGGACGATCGCCCGCCGTGAGAGCAACGCCATGGCCAGCATGTTTTCCAGCCAGACAGAAGATGCCGTCAAGGCGGCGCCCAAGGAAAAAAAGCAGGAAATCGACATGCTGCGCAAGCGCCTGCTGGAAGCGGTACATACGATCAAGAATTCCAAGCTGGGCCAGGCCACTGGCAGCGCGGCCTTATACGAAATGCCATGGTACATCGTGATCGGCAACCCGGCGGCGGGCAAGAGCACCGCCGTGCTCAATTCCGGCCTGAATTTCCCGTTTTCGGACAAGGGCGGCCAGGCGATACAGGGTATCGGCGGCACGCGCAACTGCGACTGGTTTTTTACCACCGAGGGCATCCTGCTCGATACTGCCGGCCGCTACGCGGTGCAGGAAGAGGACCGCAACGAATGGTTCGGCTTCCTCAAGCTGTTGAAAAAATACCGCCCGAAGGCGCCCATCAACGGCATCGTCATCGTCGCCAGCATCGCCGAACTGACCGGCAACCGCCCTGACCTCACGATCACGCTGGCCCGCGAACTGCGTCAGCGCGTCCAGGAACTGACGGAAAAGCTGGAGCTATTTGCGCCAGTCTATGTCATGTTCACCAAGGTCGACCTGATTGCCGGCTTTGTCGACTTTTTCGAGGACTCCGATGCGGACGAACGCAGCCGCGTCTGGGGTGCCACATTGCCCTACGATACCGATGGCCGTGCCAACGCAGTCAGCCTGTTCGACCAGCATTTCGATACGCTGGCCGACGGCGTCAAGGAACTTGGCACCACCCGCATGTCGCTCAATCGCAGCGACGGCATGAGCCCCGGCGTCCTGACATTCCCGCTCGAATTTATCGGCATCAAGCATCACCTGCGGACCTTCATCGCCACCCTATTTGAAGACAATCCCTACCAGTTCAAGCCGATCTTCCGCGGCTTTTACTTTACCAGCGCGATCCAGGAAGGTGTTGCTACCCATGCCACCGGCGAGCGCATCGTCCAGCAATTCGGTTTGTCGGCCGGGCGGCGCCTGACTGCCAGCATCAGTTCTAATACCGGATTCTTCCTTCGCAATCTCTTCTCGTCTGTCATTTTCGCAGACCGCAACCTGGTGCGCCAATACGCCAGTCGCAGCAAGATCCGCATGCGCTATGCCGCCTTCTATGGCGCCGTGCTGGTGCTCGGACTGGCGCTGGGCGGCTGGAGCTGGTCGTACATGAGCAACCGCCAGTATGTTGCCAATATCCAGGCCGACCTGGAACAGGCACAAAAGATTCAGGCAAACCGCCTCGACCTCGCCTCGCGCCTGGAAGCGCTCGGCATACTCCAGGACCGCCTGCAACAGTTACAGCAATACCGCAGCGATCACCCGCTGTCGATGGCTTTTGGCCTGTACCAGGGCGAGCGCATCGAACACAAGCTGCGCGCCGAATACTTCAAGGGCCTGGAACAGGTCATGCTGGCGCCGGTGGCAAGCAACCTCGAATCATTCCTCGCCGAAGTCAATGCCAATGCCGGCAAACTGCACACGCCCGCCCGGAATGGAGGAGGCGTCGTCATGGCATCGACCGCCGCCAGCGCAGGCAATGCCGGCAGCGCCACGCTCTACAAGGATGCGGTTCCCACCAATGCCGAAGATGCCTACAACGCATTGAAAACCTACCTGATGCTGGGCAATCGAGAGCGCGTCGAGCCGGGCCACCTGAACGACCAGTTGACGCGCTTCTGGCGCAACTGGCTGGAGAACAACCGTGGCAACGCCTCGCGCGAGCAGATCATTCGCGACGCCGAAAAGCTGATTTCATTCTATCTCGCGCAAGCCGGCCAGCCTGACTTCCCCCTTATCGACAACAAGTTGGCACTAGTCGATCAGGCGCGCGAGAACCTGCGTACGGTCGTCAAGGGTACGCCTGCCCGGGAAAGGGTCTATAGCGAAATCCGCATGCGCGCCGCCACCCGTTTCCCGATTGTGACCGTGGTCGATATCGTCGGCGAGCAAAACAAGGAAATCGTTGCCGGCAGCCACGCGGTTTCGGGCGCATTTACCCGCGATGCCTGGGAACAGTATGTAGAAAGTGCGATCAAGGATGCCAGCACCAGGGAATTACAAAGCAGCGACTGGGTGCTGAAAACCTCGACCAATGACGATCTCTCGCTGGAAGGCAGCCCCGAGCAAATTCAGAAGGAACTGGTGCGCCTGTACAAGGCCGATTACGCCAATGAATGGAAAAAATTCATGCAAGGCATTCTGATCAGGGATTTCACCTCCTTCGAAAATGCAGTCCAACACATGAATGCACTGGGAGATCCCCAGACCTCGCCTATCAACAGCCTGCTGCAATCCCTGTACCGCGAAACCTCCTGGGATAATCCCTCGCTGGTTGACCAGGGCTTGCAAGGCGCACGGCGCGGCCTGATGGACTGGTTCCGCGAAGCCATTCTGCGCCAGACCCCGAGCCAGGTAAAACTGGAATTGCCCGGCGCCGCCAAGGGTGCCAGGCAAACGGGCGTCATCGGCAAGGAATTCGCCGCCATCGCCAACCTGGTGGCGGCGCGCGGCGAGAACAAGGACTTGTCGCTGATGAAGGGCTATCTGGAACAGTTATCCAAGGTACGCACGCGCTTCAACCAGATCAAGAATTCCGGCGACTTCGGCCCGGCCAGCCGGCAACTGATGCAATCCACCATGGATGGCAATGGTTCCGAACTGGCCGATGCCTTGAAATACATCGATGAGAACATGTTGACCGGCATGCCGCCCGCCGAGCGCGCCACCATCCGTCCGCTGCTGGTGCGGCCGCTGATGCAGGCTTTCGCCGTAATTGTTACGCCGGCAGAACAGGAACTCAACCGCACCTGGCTGGCGCAGGTCTATGAACCATTCAGCAAGTCCCTGGCCACCAAGTACCCCTTTGCCGCCGATTCGCGCATAGAAGCAACGCCCGGCGAAATTGCCCAGATGTTCGGGCCGGATGGCGCAATTGCCAAATACGTGCAAACTGCAATGGGACCGCTGGTGATCCGCCGCGGCGACACGCTGGCGACCCGCACATGGGCGGACATGGGGGTGCGCCTGAACCCGCTGTTTTCGGCAAATCTCTCTCGCTATGTCGCGGCCCAAGGTGGCGCTGCGGGAAGCGCCGGAGTCAACGCCGCGGCAGGCCCGGCGCAGACCAATTTCCAGCTGCAGCCGATCCCGACGCCAGGCCTGGTCGAATACACTGTGGAAATTGACGGCCAAACCATGCGCTACCGAAATGGCCAGCAGGAATGGAATACCTTCACCTGGCCGAACGCCCAAGGCCAGCCGGGAGCGAAAATCACCGCACTGACTGCCGATGGCCGCATGCTTGATATCGCCAATTTCCCCGGGCAATTCGGCCTGGAAAAGCTGATCAATGCCGCCCAGCGCAAGAAACTTGATCAGGGCGTATTCCAGATGCAGTGGGAAGGCGCGGGCCAGCACGTGGCGCTGCGCTTCAGGCTGATCAGCGACGCCCGGCCAGGCAATACCTCGGGCGCGAATGGCGCATCCGATACCGGCTTGCGCGGACTGGCCCTGCCATCTAGCGTGGTGGGCAAGGACCCGGCGACTGCGGACGCTGAAACCCAAGCCGCCGCCAAGGTGCGCTCATGAATTCGCATACCGGCATGCAACTCAAGAACCCCTCTTCCCTCTACTTCGGGAAAATTCCGGCCCGGGGCGATTTCGTCAAGAGTGCGAACGGTATCAAGGTCATTTCGCTGATCGACAACTGGGTCGCCCAAGGCATGGAAATGCTGCTGGCCGAGCCGGCCTGGAAAAACTATTACGATAGTGCCGGCGCCATTGAATTCCTCTTCATCGGGACACGGAAGAAACACGCCATCTGCGGCCAGCTGATCTCCAGCAGCGACGCTTCGTCGCGGCGTTTCCCCTTCATTGCCGCCACCCTGTTCGAGCTCGACGATGCGCTGGCATTCATGCCTTTGAGCCCGCTTGCGCTCGAACGGCATGCCAGCCACTTGCGCGGCCTCGTGCAACATGCCGTACGAACACAGGATGCGGGCGACGTGCTTGCCAGCCTGAATGACGTCGCACTCGATCCGGACGTCGACTGGCCCAAAATCACGGTAGCGTACGAGCGCCATCTTTTGTCCACCAGTCTGGATGGAATGACTTCCATCCTGGGCGTTGGCGAAGGCAACAGCACGCTGCAGCAAATGATCCTGGCGCTGGGGTACCTGCTGCAACCGGTACTCACCGCCTACAGCGTGCCGCCGCAAAAAGGCCTGTCCCTGCCGCTGCCGCGAGACGCTTCATGCCTGGCGCTGGCCAAATCGTTCTGGCTCGACCTGGTTGCCACATTCCTGTCGCGTGCCGAGTTTGAAATCAGTATTTTTTCTTGCAACCACTTCGGCAATCCAAAATTGATCGTCACCTTCAACGGCGTACCACCCAATATTTACCGGGCGCTGTTTGACGAACAAGCCGCGCAAGAATGCCTGATCGATATCGGCCAGTCGGCCTGGGTTGACGAATATGCGATGCAGGACCTCAGCACTATCAAGCTGTCGAGCTACCTCAGCCATGGCGACCTGGCCTTGCAACAAGTAGTGCAAACCTTTCGCCAGTGCTTCGCCGGACTATAGATCACGACCATGAACTCTCCCATATCGTTAGCTCCAGACAGGACCCGCAAGATGAAGCATATTGCTTTACGCACCACAGCAGTTCTGGCGTGCCTTTTTTACGCAGCTCACGCGAGTGCGCAAACGGCATCGACAAACCAGGCCACAGCGGCATCGCAGCCGGCGACGCCAGTTGGGCGCGTTGTCATTTCAGGCGCGGTGCCCGACGAAGCGACCAAGGCAGCACTGCTGGCACGCCTGCGGGAAGTGTACGGGACTGGACAGGTTGTCGACCAGATCAGTGTCGGCAACGTCGTGGCGCCGGCCAATTGGACCGAGCATGTCCAGAAGCTCATCAACCCCAACCTCAAATCCATACACAAAGGGCAGCTCGCCGTCGATGGCAGCATGGTGGCAGTACGGGGGGAGGTTTCCAGTGAAGCGACGCGGCAATCCCTTGCCAGCGGTATCGCCGGCTCGCTCAATCCGACCTATACCGTGCGCAATGGGCTGCGCGTAACGGCCTCCAGCCAGGCCGTCCTGGACCAGACGCTTGCCAATCGCGTCATCGAGTTCGAGAACGGCAGCGCTTTATTGACGGAATCGGGCAAGCGCATCCTCGACGAAATGGCGCAAGCGCTGCAAAACCTGGAGTCGAAAAAGATCGATATCATCGGCCATACCGACGACACCGGCACGCGTGTGCGCAATGTCGCCCTGTCGCTGTCCCGTGCCGAGTCGGTCAAGACCTACCTGGTTGCCAAGGGACTGGTGCCGCAATCGATCGCCACCAGCGGCATGGGTCCTGACCAGCCGCTGCTGTCAAATGCCTCCGACGATGGTCGCCGACGCAATCGCCGCATCGAATTCCGCGTCAGCCAGTAAACGAGGGAATAACTCCGGGCAGCCGGCGCTGCCTCAATCGCGCCCTGCCTGCCCTTCCATCCCCAGCAGTTCCTCCAGATGCGACAGGCTGCCCTGGTCCTTCAGCACACTGCGCAACCAGACATGCAACGGCATGTTGCCCCACTGCGCCGCCTTGTCGGCGAGATAAGCCACCGGACTATGCGGCTCGGTACGCCGGAAAAACTCCGCGACCTGGCGCAATTGTTCTAGTGCCTGGGCCCGGCTCCTGATGGGGCCGCGACTGCCTGCCGCCGGCATGCCGTCCACGCTTTCCGGTAATACATCGCCATTTTCGCCGTCCAGCGAAGACGCGTCGGCAGAAATGATGCCGAGTTCGCGGGCAATTCGCTGCAGGCGGTCATGCACCGAGTCCAGGCTTTCAGACAAGGGCGTGAATGTCGGCCCATCCTGGCCAAACAGGGCATCGGCGACACGCTTGAGTTCGCCCAGAGCAGCCTGGCAGCGCGTGCTATCGGCCAGCCACTGCACGTATAGCGTTTTATCGGTCTTGGCGGCAGCCGCTGCGAATTTTTCCAGTGTGACCCGGTCTGCGGTGACCGATTCCGGATCGCGTTGCAGCTGGGTTTCAAGCATGCGCGCCGATTCATGGTCATTCAGGTTGTATTGGCCGGCTTTTGACTGCGTGATCGGAATCTGCTTGACCAGTTGCGCCATGCGCATCACCAGCCAGGAGATATTGCCGATACGCTGTTCCTGGTCGCCGCCTTCCGGTTGCGGATGAATCTGCCCGCCGAACCGTTCGATCAGGCGTCCCGCCAGCTCCATGCCCTGTGCCAGTCCAGCCAGGCCGGAAGTCTTGACCATTCCTTCGGTGAGCCATGCGGCCAGGCGCAGGTCCTTGCTGCGGCTGCCCAGCAACTGCAGGCAATCCCTGACGACGGCTGGCCAGTCCGCCTGTTTCAGTTCAGTCTGCCATTCACCGTATTCGATGCTGGCATCGTCTTCGCGCCTGGCCTCCTTGATACGGTCGAATTCAGGCGAATAGGCGAGATCTTCACCGCACAGCGATGTTGCCGAGATGGGTTCGAGTATGGCTTCGACTTGCATGTTCATTTTGGGTTTCCTTACCAGAGACGTTCGCGTGGGCGGCTTAGCTGACGCGGTAGCTGAAGTCGTTATTTTTATTCACGCCAACCTTCAGCTTGCGGATGGGCTTTCCTTCAGCCATGCGCGCCAGCACCGTCTCGGCAATTTCCGGCAGCATGCTGCCGGAGAGAATGTGGTCGACGTTCCGCGCCCCGGAATCCACCTCGGTGCACCTTGCGAGGACAGCGTCGACAACGTCTTCGGTATAACTGAAGGACGCCTTGTGATTTTCCTCGACACGCTTCTGGATGCGGCCGATTTTCAGGCGGATGATCTGCGCCAGGATATCGTCCGGCAGCGGATAGAACGGTACCACCTTCATCCGCCCAAGGAATGCGGGCTTGAATGCCTTGAACAATTGCGGCCGGATAGCTTCCGCCAGCGCGTCCGGGTCCGGCAACTCGTCAGCTGCCTTGTTCAGGCAAGCCTGCATGATCGCCTGGGTGGCGACATTGGATGTCAGGATGATGATGGTATTGCGAAAATCGACTTCGCGGCCTTCGGCGTCGTCCAGCACGCCCTTGTCGAATACCTGGAAAAACAGCTCCAGCACATCCGGATGGGCCTTTTCCACTTCATCGAGCAGCACCACGCTGTAAGGCTTGCGGCGCACAGCTTCCGTCAGCACGCCACCCTCGCCGTAACCGATATAACCGGGGGGCGAGCCTTTCAGGCCCGAGACGGAATGCGCTTCCTGGTACTCGGACATGTTAATCGTGATCAGGTTGCGGTCGCCGCCATACAGCACGTCAGCCAGCGCCAGGGCCGTCTCGGTCTTGCCGACGCCCGACGGCCCGACAAACAGAAATACCCCCTTGGGCTTGTTCGGGTCCTCGATGCCGGCCCGTGCCGTGCGCACCCGTTGCGCGACCTGCGCCAGGGCATGCGACTGGCCGATCACCCGCTGCTCCAGCAGGGATTGCAGATTCAGCACTGTCTTGATTTCGTCCTTCACCATTTTCCCCAGCGGGATCCCGGTCCAGGCAGAAACGATTTCCCCAATCGTCTGTCCATCCACGCACACCGGCACCAGGGGCGATTCGCCCTGCAACGCGTCGAGCTCCTTTTGCAGGCGTGCAAGCTCCTGCAGGCTTGCCAGCTTTCCGGCATCGCGCCTTGAATGCGGCGCCGGGCCGTCGGTGCCTGTTGCCAGTGCGACCGGCGCCATGCGCTGCACGTCTTCAAGCCGGGCACGCAATGCCTGGATTTGCGCAACCAGGATTCTCTCCTTTTCCCAGCGAGATTCATCTTCGGCAAGGCGCTCGCGCAGTGCCAGGCGTGCGGCCGTCAGTTCGCCCAGGCGGCCGGCGTGCGCCGCACCGGTTGCCAACTCCTTTTCCAGCGCAACAATTTCCAGCGACAACGCCTCGTCCCGCTTGCGCGCGTCCTCGACGGCTGCGGGTGTTGCCGATTGTCCCAATGCCACGCGTGCGCACGCGGTATCAAGAATGCCGATGGCCTTGTCCGGCAACTGGCGCCCGCTGATATAACGGGCCGACAAGCGTACCGCCTCGACGATCGCCTCCTCCATCACGCGCACCTTGAAATGGCGCTCCATGTGGTCAGCCATGCCGCGCAGCATCGCGCACGCCACCTGCTCGGAAGGCTCCTCGACCTTCACTACCTGGAAACGCCGCGCCAGGGCTGCATCTTTTTCGAAATATTTCTTGTATTCGCTCCACGTCGTGGCCGCGATGGTCCGCAGCTCGCCCCGTGCCAGCGCCGGCTTGAGCAGGTTGGCCGCATCGTTCTGGCCCGCCTGGCCACCCGCGCCAATCATGGTGTGCGCCTCGTCGATAAACAGAATGATCGGATGGGCGCTGCGCTTGACTTCATCAATGACGTTGCGCAGACGGTTTTCGAACTCTCCCTTGACGCTTGCGCCGGCCTGCAGCAAGCCGAGGTCGAGCACATGCAGCGCAACGCCCTGCAACACTGCCGGCACGTCATCCGCCGCAATGCGCTGGGCAAGGCCTTCGACCACCGCAGTTTTTCCCACTCCCGCTTCACCCGTCAGGATCGGGTTGTTCTGGCGTCGCCGCATCAGGATATCGATCATCTGGCGGATTTCGGCATCGCGGCCGATCACCGGGTCGATCTTTCCCTCTCGGGCACGCTCGGTCAGGTTTGTGGTGAACTGGTCAAGCGCCGGAGTCCTTATCCCTGGCTGTTGCAGGCCGTCCTGGCTGTCGCCCGTGGTGCCGGACTCCAGCGCGTCGGCATCGTTCGCCTGGCGCAAGCTGACCGATTCTCCTGCTTCCGGAAAATCCGCCGTAAATTCCGCCAGCTTGTGCTTGAGCTCATCGACGGAGAAGCGGGCAAACAGCTTCGAGCCACGGTAAGCCAGTTGCGACAGCTCCGGTTCCGTCAGCAACGCCAGCAGCAGGTGACCGCTGCGAATCCTCGACGCCTGGCTTTCCAGCGACGCCAGTAGCCAGGCATGCTCGAACAGCCTGGGCAAATGCACCGAGAATACCGGCGTGCGGCCGTTGCCCGACTTGAAGCGCGCCATTTCCTCCTGCAAGTCCTTTTCAAGCGCCGCTGCGCTGATGCCGAAACGGCGGCATAACAAGGAAAAATCGCTCTGCTGACTATCCAGCAGCGCGAGAAAAAAATGTTCGAGTTCGACTTCATAATGACCCCTGGCGACGCAAAAATTGATCGCCTGTTCCGCCGCCTTGCGGCAGGTGCCATTGAGTTTTCCGATCAGTACTTTGAGGTTGGTTGTCATAACGGTTGCCGGGTAAAAGGGTTAATCTTGCCTGCTGCCTGCGCCAATGAGATACGCGACTTCCCGGGAATCGGTGGCTGCCTGGCGCTTGCCGAGCCAGCCGTTCCAACCTAGCCGGGTGTTGCTGCCAGGAGATCCGAGCGTGGCCTGCACCAGATCGCGCTTGTCGAGAATCAGGCGCAGTTCGCAGTCATGGCTTGCGCCCATCATCAACTGGAAGAATCGTTCCAGGTTGGCCGCTGCGCTCTTCCCGGGTAAAAACTCTTCGAATTGCGCTTTGCGAAGCGGCCCGACGATGAGGCGGACGCGGGTATTGCGGTCCCAGACCCGCTCGCCACAAAATGTCGACACGCCCAGCGCGGCGTTCGCGCCACCCAGTGTCGTCAGTTCGTGGCGCGGCAACTGCAGCCATTGGCCGACGAATTGCTCGACCTTGCACGGGACGCGAAAATAGTCCGCCACCACGCGTGAAAATCCCTGCGCCGATTGCGGGCGCTGCCGCAGTGCACCTGCATAATAGGCAAGCGACTCATCGGCGATGCCTTGCTGCCCGCCCGCCAGGCGCTGTCCCATGCCCGGCAAGCCAAAGCCTGCCAGGCTCAGTACCAGCGGCAGGAAATGGTTGCGACGGTCGGCCTCATATTGCAGGTGCAGCCGATATTTCAGCCAGGTCTGGTAAAACAGCGCGACCGCACGGCTTGAAAAAATATCGAGGAAGGCGCGCGTCGCCGTATCGCGGTGATACAACTCGCGCTCGGCGACGTAATGGGTGTAGTGCCTGGGCATGACGCCCATGGGCCCGGTCAGGCCGAAAAACGACGGCGTCAGCGTCACTTTGCCAAGACGGCGCCAACGCGGGCCCTTGTCCGCGTCAATGGCACTGGCTTCGGCAACGGCCGGTGCTTCGAATTCCAGGGCCTCGATCTCGCTTGGAGGAAAGCTAAGGGATACCGAATTGCGAAAGCGGATTACCTGCCCAAGGAGGTCCAGATCATTCTGCTCACCATCTTCCTCACGGTAATGGGCGAGCAGCAGCCTTACCGCCTGGAAGAACTCGAAGCGGTAGGGCTCGTCTCTGAGCTGGTCAATCAGGCCAGGATCGATTCGCCGTTTCGCGCCGCGCATTTGATCAATTCCTGTCCGGTTTGCCGGGATACGATACTTAGTTGAGTGAAGCTGTTGGCGTGTACATACAGTCCGAAAAAATGGTCCAGTATCTGCGCGAACATGAACAGGCCAATGCCTGCGTAGTGCGTTTCATCCACCACCACGCGGATTTGCATGCCGCGCGCGAAAGTCGGGAACGGGTTGCCAGCCATGCGCGCCATTGCAGTACCCTGCTCGATTGCGACGATGCCGGTGACCTGCCGGCTGTTCTCGGGCGCCCGGTTAATATCGTACAAATTCAGGATTTCGCGGACTGCCTCAACGCCCTGCCCCGACAGCGACAAATGATTCAGCGACAAATGGGAAATCAGGCGCCATTGGGCGCCACGGCCGCGCGGAAAGCGGTAGGTCCGGGTAGGCTTGCGCAAAAGCTGGATAGTCCTGGCGATCGAGCCGCCCTCGATGAACAGGTCGCCATCGGCAAGTCCGAATGGCAGCTGCGACGGCAAGTCGCGGTTGGTGCACAACAGGTCCAGGCTAAGGGTATTGATTTGCGGCCGCTGCGGATCCAGGGCGGAATCGACCAGCGAAATTTCCATCGGATAGCTCGATTCCTCGCCTTCGTCGACATAACTGGCATGCCAGTAGCGTGCCGGGCCATTGTGGTCTTCGCCATGGCGCAAGGAATAAAACGGCTTGAATTCGCAGATTTCCTCGGAATCGCTGCTTTGCTGCACGCGCGCTACGCGGCTGATCGCATAAATATCGTAGGCCTTCGGGAAGCGATTATCAACAATCACCGGATAAGCGCTCGACGTGCCGGTAATGCGGATCGGTTCGGCCTTGTTGCTGAACAGGTTGACGACGGGTGTGCATCCAAGCACGAAATTGTCTGTGCTGATGCGGTCCAGCAAACCGTTGCCAGCGTACGCCTGGCCTGTTCGCGCCAAGCCAATCTGCAGTTCAATCTTGCGCGTGCCCGCTGGCAGACGAGCATTCAGGGAACTGAGGTCAAGATCGACGAAATTGAATTTTTCAGGGAAGGCAAAATACTCCAGCAACAGCTGGTAGGCGCGGTGCGAACGGGCATCCTGGCTCACCAGCGCCTCTTCGTCGGCGAAGCCCACCGGGCGGATTGCCGACAACGGCAATTCGATTTTTTCAGCACTGCCCGCGTGGCTGACCCAGATGCCGACCGCCTTGGAAAACAGGGCTTCACGCACCATGGATACCACCGATGGCTCGCCGTTCAGGAAAAAGCGAATCTTGCCAAGCGCCAGGGCGTCCAGCCCTGCCTGCTCCGACAATGCGGCAATATCCAGTCGAATCGCCGTGCTGGCCGCCTGCGCGACACCGGCGCGCAGGCCGGGCACTTCGATGGCATTTTCAAAGACGGCATTATCGAGCCGCAAAGGCCAGATATCGACGTCATAGGCAGTCTGGAAACGGCATGCCACGCCTTTGACGGGCCGAGTCTTCAACATCGTATGGCGCGCAATACGGGCCGACTGGGTCAATTGGGCAGCTGCATTGCCGCAATTGAAGCAGGCGATCGATGCAGATGGAAACGGCCGCAAATACTGCGGGTAAATCACTTCCAGCAGCGAATTGGTGATTTCGGGATAATCGTCGTCGAGCTTTTTGTGGATCCGCCCGGCCAGGAAGGCGAAGGATTCGATCAGCCGCTCGATATGCGGATCGTCACAGGTTTCGCCGGACAACAGCAGGCGCCCGGCGACTTTTGGGTATTTTTTGGCGAAATCGCTGGAAAGACGCCGCAGGTAGGTCAGTTCCCGCTCGTAGTAGGGCAGCAGCGATTCCATATCAGAGCTGCGCTGTGCGCCTGGATTTGTTGACCGAATACTGCAGCGTGGACGGCTGCAGCAAGGCATCGAAATAGACCGGCTCCGCCGACGGATGCACCACCAGCATGGCGTTGATCGCAAATTTCAGACGGTTGACGGTCTTGTCATCAACTTCGAGCGTGACATGCACCTGCTTCAGGCGCCGCTCATGGATGGCGATGGTGCGTTCCAGCGAACGGCAGATGAAGCTGCGGTCAGCGGGATTGGCAAGGCTGCGGCCGACAAAGTCGTTCATGCCATAACTGCACATGGACTGCAAAGCCTGCGGATAACCGTCAAAGGCATCATCGCCGTAGCCACAGCGCGAATTCAGCATGGCTTCGAGGTCGCGCGCCACAGACTCCTTCAACTCTTCGGCTGAAATCAGGCGCAACGCATGGCGCTCCGCCGCCTCGCGCGGCGCATTGTCGGCAAGCCGGTCGAACAGGGTCTGAGAATATTTCGCCTTGGCGGCAGATGCTGTGAACATGCGATGGGTGCACTCTGAAAATCTGAAAGATTGCGGCGCGCGGAATGCGCGCCGCAACTGCATCTACAACAAAAGCCAGACCGATCAGATTGCTTCGGTTGCCTTGTTCTTCGCCAGGCTCCACATTTGCGGATTGCTGCCGCCCTTCTTGCCATCGATACCCTGGACGGTGTAAGTCCACTTGACCGATGCGTACTTCAGAGTCACGGTTTCCGTCGGCAGGCCTTCGCCCTGCACGGTCGGCATCACCGAAGACACGATCACGTGGTTCAGGACGATTTCCAGGTACTTGACCTTTTCCTTGCCGTTGGCGCGCATGAAATCGATGGTCACCTTGTTATAGGTGTCGCCCTGGCTGCAAGCCAGCCAAAGGGATGGGCTGGTCGAGTCGATATCTTTCAGGAAGACCATGTCGCCATGCTCGGCGCGTTCGGCAGTATGGCCGCCCGAAGTACTGGCAGTGGCGGATTTCGGCTGGCGGATCAGGTGGCTCCAGGACAGTGCTTCCAGCCATTTTGGATGGGCTTCGTCACGCGATTCGCCTTCGATCTTGGTATCGCCACCATCGAACTTCAGGTAAATATCTTTCATTCTTCTTGGCTCCTATTTATGTAAAAGTGGCACAAATATCGTGCTTTCGAGGGGTACTTCTGCTACGGACAACTACGATTTCGCCGATTGCGGCAGTTCGGCGACAAGGCGCAACGACACACTCAGTTCATCGAGCTGGAAATGCGGCCGCAGGAAGGTCACGGCGCGATACACGCCAGGCCGGCCTGGCACTTCGGAGACCGCCACTGAAGCTTCGCGCAATGGATATTGCGCCTTGACTTCCTGGGATGCAGAGTCGTCCATGACCACATACTGGGCCAGCCAGTTGTTCAGGAATTGCTCGACACCAGAGGCGGCGGCGAAGCTGCCGATCTTGTCGCGCATCATCGATTTCAGGTAATGGGCAATGCGGCAGGACGCAAAGATGTATTGCAGTTGCGCCGACAGCACGGCATTGGCATTGGCCGAATCGGTGTTGTATTTTTTCGCGCGCTGGGCCGACTGGGCACCAAAGAACGCGGCATAATCGGTGTTCTTGCAATGCACCAGCGGGATGAAGCCCAGGTCGCTCAGTTCCTTCTCGCGCCGATCGGTAATGGCGATCTCGGTGGGGCATTTCAAGGCGACTTCACCATCGTCGGTCTTGAAGGTATGGGTCGGCAGGTCTTCGACCAGGCCGCCGCCCTCGACACCACGGATGGCTGCGCACCAGCCATAGTGCTCAAACGCGTTGGTCAGGCGCGCCGCGAACGAATACGCAGTATTCACCCACAGGTACTTGCCGTGGTCGGTGCCATCGACTTCCTCGACAAAATTGAAGCCTTCGGTGGCGGTGCCTTCCTTGGGGTTGTACGGCAGGCGGCCGAGGAAACGTGGCACGGTCAGGCCGACATAGCGCGCATCTTCGGATTCGCGGAATGACTTCCACTTGGCGTATTCGAGCGTATCGAACACCTTGGCCAGGTCGCGCGGCTTGCCGAGGTCGGCAAAGCTGTCCAGGCCCAGCAGCTCGGCCGACGCCGCGCTGATAAAAGGTGCATGCGCAGCGGCGGCGACATGCGACATCTGTTCGATGAAATACATGTCTTCGGGCTGGCGGCTGATGTCGAAGTCACCGACCAGGGCGCCAAAAGGCGCGCCGCCGAAGGTGCCGAACTCTTCTTCATAGACTTTCTTGAACAGTGCGCTCTGGTCGAAATCGATGGCGTTGTTGAAGTCGCGCACCAGGTCTTTCTTGGTGGTATTGAGCACCTTGATCTTGAGCATTTCACCCGTCGAGGTTTGCTTGCACAGGTAATGCAAGCCGCGCCAGGTGCTTTCGATCTTCTGGAATTCCGCGTTGTGCATGATTTCACTCAGTTGCTTCGAAATCAGGCTATCCAGCTCTGCAACGCGGGCGTCCAGCGTGGCGGACAGGTTGCTGGACATGACGACAGTGCCATCCAGCACCTGCGCTACCAGTTCGCCGATCAGGTCACGCGCACGGGCGCGCTCGGTATCGGAACGGGCCACGCGGCTTTCGCTGACCACCTGGTCAAGCAGGCTGGTACTGTTCTCTGCGTAATCGACCGTATTCAGGGCTTGTGCTTGTGCCATCTCAGATTTCCTCCCGCTTGGTTTCCTGGCCCAGCCGCTGCAGGCTTTCGGTGCTGTTCAATACATCGTTCAGGATGTCTTCCAGCTTGTCGTTGCCGGCCAACTTGTTGCGCAGGTCCGACAGCTTGGTGCGCGCCTCGAGCAGCTTCTTCAGCGGCTCGACCTGCTGCACCACGGCTTCCGGGCGAAAGTCGTCGATGGACTTGAAGGTCAGGTCGACGGCGAATTCGCCGCCCTTGTCGCTCAGGGTGTTTTGCGCACGGAAGACGGCGCGCGGCGCGAGGCCCTCCATGACATCGTCAAAGTTGTCCATATCGACATTGACGAATTTGCGGTCTTTCAGCTTGGGCACCGGGTTTGCCGAGTTGCCCGAAAAATCGCCCATCACACCGACTACAAAGGGAATTTCCTTTTGCTCGATGGCGTCACCGATTTCAACGTCATAGGTGAGCTGGACCCGTGGCGGCCGCACTCTTTGCAGTCGCTTTTGTACGCTTTCTTTTTTAGCCATGGCGAATCGCTTTCAGATAAGGATCAGTGTGGAACCAGGTGAATTGTTTATTTCAGGGACTTGAACGGATCTGCCGGGCCAGCAGCCTTTGATTGGACCGAGGCGCTGACTTTTTGCGCCACCGGCGCGGCCGCTGGCGCTGCTGCAACCGTAGGTGCAGGTGCGGATGCAGCTGCCGGGGTGGCTGCCGGGGCAACCGCTGCGGCCGGTGCTGCCACCGCCACCGGCGTTGCATCAGCCTTGCCCGCGGCAGGCATGCGGGCAGTCACCTTTTTGCGGGCGCGTGGCGCCTGTGCTGCCGGCTTATCGGATTCGGCTGGCACCAGGACTTTTTCACCGAGCGCCAGGCGCAGCGACTTGGTCAGGTTCTCGGCTTCCTGGCGCGCATTCGGATTCACCGGGTTGTGCGGCACCAGGCCCTGCACCGCCTTGGCGGCAATGCGCAGTCCGGATACCACCAGCAGGCTCTTGGCTTCCTGGTTACTGTCATCGCGGGCCAACGCTTCATTGGCGGCGAGGATCGAGGACGGATAGTTGGCGTCATCGAACCAGATGTTCGCCATCCTCAACCAGGGAGCAACATTCGTCGGGCTTTCCTTGGCAGCCTGGTTCAGCAACGCGATCGCCTGGTCACGCCGGCCCTTGGCCAATTCACTTTCGGCCTGGCCCATCAATGGCTCAATGCTTGGCTGCCCGTCGGCGCCGACGCTGGCCGTCGTGGCACAACCTGACAACAGGCTCAGGCTAAACGCGGCAATTGCCAAAAGACGACGCTGGCTGATGCTTGCAAGACCGGCAGTGATGCTGCTTGTACCCATAAATTACTCCCTTTCAATAATTGCTCTGCGATATAGCCCTAAGGCACATACTTCGACGCTTGAACCGCGAATTGTTTTTCAATCAACTTAAATTGTTTTTTATTCAATTTAAATATTATTATTTCTACAACAGTTCAGCTATACTAACCGAAACATTATTTAAAAGACAATTGATATTTTTATATTTTTTTACTTTTCTTCAATTGCCATAATTGAAACGAAATAAGCCGGAGCATGTTGGGTGAAAAACAGAACTAACAAGATCGCACCTAGCCTTCATGCCGTAGCAATGCTGTGGCTACTGGCAAGCTGCGCCCTGTTCACGGGATGCAGCACGGCTGTAAAAGTTGCAGCGGATGCGCTGGCTGAAAAAGCACTGGTGGCGATGGGCGTCAAAAAGGATGACCCGAACGCCCCGCGCCCACCGAAAAATATCCAGCTTCGCCTGGAGACGTCACGCGACCTGAATGCCGGCGAGGATGGTCAGGGGCTTTCCACCGTCTTTCGTGTCTACAAGCTTAGGGATCGCAATGCATTCCTGGCGACGCCCTATACCGCCTTCGGCAATCCGGAGCGTGAAAAATCAGCATTTGGCCAGGATTTGCTGGAGGTCCGGGAAATGATCCTTTCTCCAGGCGAAATCCGGGAATTGAAGGAAAAAGTCCCCTCGGAGTCTCCCTATCTGGGTGCGGTCGCGCTATACCGCCAGCCCAGTGCGCAGCGCTGGCGCTTTGTCTTCTCCACTACGGACTCTGAAAAGAACGGCATAACCCTCGGATTGCATGCCTGCGCCATGACCGCGACGACCACGCCTCCGGTGGGCATGACACTCAATGAGAGCGCCCTGCTCTCGACAGCCCGTTGCAAATCATGACACCTTCGACAAACCCGACACTTCCACTACGCAGACAATGAATCCACTTTCGAAAATCCTCTGGGGCGAAGGCCTGTTCCTGCGGCCCCAGCATTTCCAGCGCCAGGACCTCTATCACGAGACGCGCCTGACCGAGTTCAGCCGTGCGGCGCATCCGTACCTGTGGGGCATTCGCTCACTGAAAATCGATACCGACGCTTTGGCCTCCGGCATACTTCGCGTGACCGACCTGGGCGCCATCCTGCCCGACGGCGAACTGGTGAACGCGCCCGGCAGCGATGAATTGCCGCCGCCAGTCAACCTGGCCGAGATTGAGAACATAGGCAATGGCCTGATTTTTTATGTTGCCCTGCCTTACCTGCGCGATTTTGGGCCGAATTTTTCCACACAGCGGGAAACTGCCGGGCAGGTGCTGCGCTACTACCAGCAGGAAGAAGTTGCGCCGGACCTGTACACCAATGCCATCGAATCGGAAGTCTCGGTACTGAAGAAATCGCTGCGCCTGATGTCGGAACGCGACAACCGCGAGCAGACCATCTCAATTCCTGTAGCACGCGTGCGCTCCAACAGTTCCGGCGGCTTTGAACTGGACCAAGGATTCGTACCGCCGTCCTTGTCGATCAAGGCAGCGCCGCACATTTTCCTGATGGTGCGGCGGCTCATGGAAATCCTGCAAGCCAAGGCGCAGGCCCTGTACGGCTACCATCGCGAGCCGTCGCAAAACATCGTCGAATTCCGCTCGGGAGATATCGCCTCCTTCTGGCTGCTGCATACGGTCAATACCGCTTGCGCTTCACTGCAGCATCTTTACCATCATCCTGGCCTGCACCCGGAACGTCTTTTCCATGAACTTCTGACGCTGGCCGGTCAACTGCTGACGTTTTCCAAGGCATATACGCTGGCTGACCTGCCGGTCTATAACCACGCCAGTCCCGGCCCGGAATTCTTCAAGCTCGACCAGATCATCCGCGAGCTGATCGAGACCGTCATTTCGGCGCGCTACTTCAATATTGCGCTTACTGAAACCAAGCCCGCATTCCATCTGGGGCGCATCGATTCGGAAAAAGTCACCAGCAATGCGGCGTTCTATATTTCAGTCGCCGCCGACATGCCGCCTGCGGAACTGGTCGAGGCCGTGCCGCAACGGATCAAGATTGGCGCACCTGACGACGTCGAAAAAATCGTCTCCTCGGCGATGCCTGGCGTGCGCCTGATGGCCGCGCCCCAGGTTCCGGCCTCGATTCCGGTGCGCCCTGGCTGCTACTATTTTTCGGTGGAACCGCACGGCCCGCTGTATGAACGCATGGTCGCTGCCCATGCCATCATGATTTATGTTCCCGCCGTCTTCAAGAACATCAACCTCGAACTGATCGCCGTCACCCAATGAAAATCAATACCATTGCGCCCTCACTGTTTGCCGAAGGCACCCCGCTGCGCCCGGATTCCAGCCACGCCAAGGGCTCCCTGGTCGACATGCTGCACGACGGTTTCTACCTCTTGCTGCTGTTAAAAAACCGCTACGTACCGCGTGACGCCGCCCAGTTCGCGGCACAGGTACGCCGCCTGCTCGATAGCTTCGAGCGCTCCGCCCGGCAGAGAAATGTCTCGGTCGATGATATCTACGCGGCCAAATATGCCTTCTGCGCGGCCGTCGATGAAACCATCCTGTCGATCGACTCTCCCATCCGCGACGAATGGGAACGCTCGCCGCTGCAGCTGATCCTCTTCGGCGACCAGCTGGCCGGCGAACATTTCTACAGCGAGCTCGAGACGGTCCGGCACCGCGGCGCTGCCAGCGTGGAGACGCTTGAAGTTTTTTACATGTGCCTGCTGACTGGCTTCCAGGGAAAGTACATGCTGGAGAGTAAAGAAAAGCTGAATTACCTGATTGCCACACTGGACAAGGAAATTGCCCACCTGAAAGGCAAGCGGGCGCAGTTTGCACCGCACTGGAAATCCCCGGACAGCATCAAACACCTGATGCGCGCGGAGATCCCGCTGTGGATCGTCGGCGCCGCGTTCGCCCTGTTCGCCGTGGCGATTTACGCCACACTCAACTGGTCCCTGGCGCAGCACACCAACACCACGCTCGGAGACTACTTTGACATCATCAAACTGGCGCCCAAAGTCGCCAACATCACGATCAGTCTGCCCTGACTTGCATTGACCTGACCAGTAGCGCATCGTTTCCACCTTACTTACGCGGAGCCGCAAGAGATGCCAGACGATTCCGGTTTAGCTATATCGCAGCGGCCTGCCGGCCACACCGGCTTGACCGGCTCGGGCCGCCACGCATTCCTGCAAAGCCTGTCCCAGAATGACCGATTATTGACGCTTGAAACACCGCTGGACGCGGCCGCCTTGCTGGTCGAGCGCTTTTCCGGGCGCGAGGGCATGTCGGAACTGTTTCGCTTCGAACTCGATTGTCTGTCCACCTCGGCCGATTTCGAACTCAAGGCGCTGACCGATCAGGAAGTGACATTGCGCCTGTTGCGCGCCGACGGCACCACGCGCGCTTTCCACGGCATGGTTACGTCTTCGCTGCAGCTGGGCAGTGACGGCGCGCTGACGCGCTACCGCCTGACGCTGGCGCCATGGATGTCGCGATTGACGCAGCGGCGCGACAACTACGCCTTCCAGGACAAGAACGTGCTTGAGATTGTCGAGGAAGTCCTGCGCGATTACGCCATCGCCAGCTATCGCTTCGACGTCAAGGCTGCACTGCCGACACGGTCAGTCACCATGCAATACCGCGAAAGCGATTTCGACTTCATCGCCCGCCTGCTGGCCGAAGAAGGTCTGAATTTCTATTTCACCCACGATGACGACCAGGGCGGGAAATCTACGGGAGCATCATGCGACGCAGTCGAGCGCAAGGAGGGCCAGGCCCGCCACCGCTTTGTAGTCTTCGACGACAACGCGTTTCTTGTCGCCGGCGAACAGGCGTCGATCCGTTTCAACCGGGCGTCCGCCACGGAAACGGTCGATACCGTCACACAATTTGGCCAGCGCCATGCAATACACGCCAATGCCGTGCTGCTTTCCAGCTGGGATTACAAGAAGCTGGCGGCTACCGCAGCCGAAGACGTGACTGGCGATGCACCGCCGAATGTGCCGATGCTGGAAATCCATGAAGGCGCCGGCGCCTACCGCTACACCGACGATGCTGAATCCGCGCGCATTGCCCGCGCACGCGCCGAATCGCTGCAGCTTTCCCATCATGTCCGCCACGCCGAAAGTTCGGTGCGGGCACTTGCAGTGGGCTCCTGGTTCACCCTGACCGGCGCCGACCATGAATCCATCGACGGCGACAACGAATTCGCCGTGCTGACGATCGAACACAGCGGCGCCAACAATCTCTTTGCAGGCATGCCGCACCTCGCCAGGCAAGACAGCGCCGAGCCCGGCACCTACCGCAACCGTTTCACCTGCGTGCCGCGTACGCTGCCGATCCGACCGCGCTACTGGAAGCCGAAGCCGGTCGCCCCGGGCGCCCAGGTGGCGCTGGTGGTCGGCGTCGCTGGCGAAGAAATCACCACCGAGCGTGACCACCGCGTCAGGATCCAGTTCCCCTGGCAACGCGGCGAGCAGGCCGCATCCGGCCAGGGTCTTCATCCAGCTAACGCGAATGCCCCCGGCAATGAAAGTGCCGGCACCTGGGTGCGTGTGGCCGAAGCCGCCGCCGGCGCCAACTGGGGCGGCAATTTCATTCCGCGCATCGGCCAGGAAGTGCAGGTGGATTTCATCGCCGGGGATATCGACCGCCCCGTCGTCACCGGCCAGGTGTACAACGGCGCGGATGCCCCGCCCTTCCATGGCGGCGATAACCATCCGGGCGCGCTGGCGGGATTCAAGTCCAAGGAATATGCCGGCGGCGGGTTCGGGCAATGGGTGATGGATGACACGCCGGGGCAACTGCGCCAGGCGCTTTCGTCCAGTTATGCCGCCAGCCAGCTGAACATCGGTTACCTGATCAGGCAGAACGGCAATGTACGCGGGAGTTTCCGCGGCACGGGGCTGGAAGTGGCAAGCGATGCCTGGGGCGTTCTGCGGGCGAAGCGCGGGTTGTTCGTCACCACTGCACAGCGCGCCCAGGCAGTCTCGAGCCAGCTCGATACCGGGGAGGCTCAGGGGAAGCTCAGGGCCGGAAAGGACCTGGCGAATGCCTTGTCGGATGCCTCGGTGCAGCACCAGGCACTTGGTTTATCCACGGCGGAGGGCTTGCAAAAGCTTGCCGACACACTCGACGGCAAGGACACCGCCGATGGCAATGAGGCGCCGGCCTTTTCCCAGCCAGTGAGCTTACTTGATAGCGCCGCCGGCATGAATGTGGCCACGCCGGCCTCCAGCATCGCCTACGCCGGGCAGGACCTGACCCAGACGACCCATCTGGCCATGCGGGTGACCGCCGGACAGGCCGTCTCTGTCGTGTCGGCCAGAGCGGCATCGCTGTTTGCCCATGCGGGCGGGGCCAAGGTCATTGCCGGCAATAGTCCGGTAACGGTGCAGGCCCATACCGGAGCAATGGATGTGCTGGCGGATCAGGCCATGACGATCACCTCGTCGAATGCCAGCATCAGGATTCAGGCGAAGCAGGAAATCCTGCTGACCTCCGGCGGCGGATATATCCGGCTCAAGGGCGGGAATATCGATATCCATTGTCCGGCCTCCGTGTCGGTCAAAGGGGCCTCGCATGCCTTCAAGGGCGGCGGCAGCGGCAATGCGAGTTTGCCGTTTCTGCCGGATTCTGCAGCAAAAATTAAAAACTGGATCGCCATTAACTATCGCGATGCAGAGGGCGAGCCGATGGCCGGCTTGGCCTACAAGATCAAGTTCGATAGTGGCGCGGTCATCAGCGGCAAGCTGAATGATAAGGGCCATGCCCGCCACGACAACGTTCCCGAGTCCGCAGCGGCAGTCGAGTATGAAAAGCGTCCAGCAAAGCCGGATGCGCCTTGGGACCCTTTGCAGAAAATGGTCGACATGGCCAATAGCCGATTCAGCTGAACGCGCGATAACACTAAAAAACAATAACTTCCGATGCAAAATCAATTTGAAAATGCGCTGGCATGGTTCGGTGCTGCGCCTACACGCTGGATCAAAAGTGCCAGGCAGGACTTGAGTGCAGCGGCAGAATGGTTATGGGGCGTATTGCAAGGCGATTTCAATGACAATGCCTCCACCGCACAAACAATTACCGGCACGGTCATTTCAATGATTCCGCTGGTCGACCAACTCTGCGACGTGCGCGATGTCGTCGCCAACTGCAGAAAGATCAACGAAGACAGCAGCAATCAATGGACTTGGGTCGCACTGGTACTGACCTTGATCGGATTGTTTCCTACGCTGGGTTCTCTCGTCAAAGGCTGCTTCAAAATCCTGTTTGCTTATGGCCGCAAGGCTGCATTCAAGACCAGCGCCCCGCTGGCAGAGGGCCTGTGGAATTTCAGCAAGCCGTGGGTGGAAACCGGCATCGGCAAACTCAACCAGTTTTTGGCACGTCCTGAAGTGCGCAAGGCGATGGCCGCCTTAAAATGGGACAACCCGTACAAAGAGCTAGCCAGATTCATGCGCGAACTGGCAGGAAAAATCAACACGGCTGCATTAGTGAAGGTGATGGATGAGGTTATCGGTGCTCTCAAGAAGCTGCTCAATCTGGTGCAGAAATGGGGCAGCGCGGCGATGGCGACCAAGGCTGGCGCATTGCTGGATATAGTGATGAAGGTGCGCAAGGACGCCAATGCCAAACTTGGCGAAGTGGTCAAGCCAGTGCAGGATTGGCTGGATCAGCTTGCAAAACGATTGGATGTTGAGGCGGAAAATAATTATCGGGCGGCGACCAAATCGGTGAATGGACATACGTTCAGCCGGACTACGCTTGATACGGAAGTTGCAGCAATTGAGAAAGCAAAACCGACGTGGGTGGATAAAACGAAGGACGTAACGCATAAGCCTGCAAAAGAAGCTCCTATCCAAGATGGCTGGCCAGATTTGAGTGACGTAGCAAAAGGCCCAACTAAAAGTAAATATGACACCTTTGAAGCAGGAAAAATAGAACCGGTAACAATTCCGCCTGGTGAAACTTTATACCGGATCGTCGATCCCGCTTCCTCGGACAATAATATCTGCTGGATGCGCAAAGCCGAGTTCGACAAACTCAAAAGTAAGGACGAGTGGCGCAGGAAATTTGCTGTGTGGGGCTACTGGAACCATAATGGTGAATTTGTAACTTACACAGTGCCGCCCGGCAAAGGGTTAAACGTTTGGGAAGGTACTGTAGGGACGCAGGAACTTAAAGGAAAGCCAGCTTACAAGTTGGAAGGTGGCGCAACCCAAATCGTACTAGATCCAGCGCATCTGAAGCAGGAACACATAGGTATACGTCAAGCGACAAACTGGGGCTACAGCAATTTTGGCGAAACTACCGATCTGGTCGGAGTGCCGATTTTGACCAATAATTGGCATCAAGGATAATTACCATGGCAACGCCACTAATACCGCAAGAAATTTTTCTACTGGAACGCTACATCTCGCTGGAACGGTTCAGAAAAATGCGCGATGCATGGCGAGACATGCTCAACTATGTAGAAGATTTGCTGAATCGTTTTGTCCACAATCTTCCGCCCGAGTATCGTAGTCGACCGTTGCCGGAACAGCCGGATATTGTCTGGGGTGAACGGGTGCTGCCGAATTTCCGGGATACCATGCGATTATTGGATGATGGGTACATCAAACTGTCGCACGGCGCCTATGAAGCACTAGGTTGCGCGTGCGGCATCACTGGCGACATCCGTGGTCAAAGCGAATTCTGGTCGGGATGGATGAACCAAGTTGAATCCGGCGCAGAAGATAAGTATTACGAACTGCTATTTTTGGCAAATCGCTACGCTAAACCTATTAATATTACTTCTAGCGGCATATGGTCACCGGGTGATTTGACAACGAACTACGATGGAATATTAAATGAACCGCTTAACCCGCCATCGACATGGCCAACATATCGGCTCAATCCAAAGATAAGGGTAAAGAGTGGTGACCGCACGCCGCAGACCGGCATTTATTTACCTGATGTCGATAATAGCTTCCCGACGTTGCTGATTAGTTCGGACGATGACATGATAGGTGAAGCCAATAAAGCATCAATTTTTCCACAAAAAGATAACAGTGGCTACGTCCCCGCTACCTGGACACTCGTTGAACGAGTTACCGACAAAAGCGACATTCCGTCCGCCCCCTCACTTGTCGCACCAACCCGTTTGCGTGTCGAAGGCGGCCAGCCCTGTCCGCAAACTGGCTTTTGGTTTACTCCAGCGCAAATGAATTCCCGTCGCCATTTCAAGGAAGGCGACGTTATGCCGATGCTTGGCTCTGATTATGGATCAACCATTTGGCAATGGGATAGCAAGCAATCTTAAATGCCTCACACCAGAATATTAATGAATTGACATTTAGAATCTCCCGCATGCCATAGTGGCGGCGAAAAGCTCAAGTTTGAACATGGGGGGCGGTGTTTCCTGGACTGATTGCAACCCGGCAGGGTCATGCCTGCTTCGGTAAACGGCCGCAGATTAATCTCGCACCGCCCGCTGCAAAATGGTATAAATATTGCCAATATGCAGCTGTTGCGGAGCGACAATGAAAGACATCCCCTTCGAAAAAACGTCGGTCGAAGACATAACCAACACGACGTGGCAAGAGTTACCGCCGTCTAAATCGCTGGACAAGATCTGGGAAACCCATCGCTTTCCGAAATACGAGTCGAAGCCCGACATCAAACTGTTGATGCCCTGGGTGCAACAACTGCCGCCGGAACTGCGTCCGCGCCAGTTGGTGATTCAGTATGCCCGCATCGCCCATAAACTGGCGGAATTATGGAAGCATCCGCTTGCGTGCGAAAAATACTTCAATGAATTGATGATCGATAACCGTGGCGACCGTCAGGGGTTTCCGGCCGAAGTGGCGCTTGAACTGGCGGCGCTGCAAGCCTATTTCACCACCAACGTGCTGGTGCAGCATTATTCGGTCTGGGGCGACCGTATCGGCTGAACGCTGCTTGCCAAGGTCATCACTGCTGGCCAAGGTCATGCCTGTCGGCTATAGCTTCCCTGCGCGCTTGAGACGGTAGGTCAAGCCATCGACGATATCCTTGTGCCCGTTGCGTGAGGCAAAATCGAGGGCATTCAAGCCTAACTCATTTTTCACTGCCAGCTCAGCGCCCCTGTCGAGCAGCAGCTTGACCGTCATGATGTGGCCTTCGCCGGCGGCCATCATCAGTGGCGTGGTCTTGTTGGGGGATGATGCATTGACGTCCGCGCCCCTGTCGAGCAACATCTGCACGATATCGTTCTTGCCTGCGGCAGCGGCATAATGCAGCGCCGTCCAGTTCGGGCGGTTGACTTCGGCGCCCTTGGCCAGCAGCAGTTCGACTGCACTGCGGTTACCCTTGTAGGCAGCCACCATCAGGGCATTGTCGCCATTGCGGGCCTTGACTTCGAGGTCGATGTTGCGGGCGTTGAGCAGGGCATTGAAAACCCGAACAGACCCCTCTCGCACGGCAATAATCAGGCCGGTTTCGCCCCGTTCTTCCTCCACCAGATTCGGATCGAGACCGCGATGGAGAAGCGAATTGATTTCGTCAACATTGTCATTCCGGGCTGCGTTGAAAAAATCCTCGAACGCGCCGCTGTACGCTGCCATCGGCATACAGACGGCAATCAGCACCAGCAGGCGTAAACGCCGCAACAGGGAATCGTGGGAGGCAGGCATGGCGTGAAAGTCCTTGTATATCCTGAAAAGCTGCAGTCAGCGGTGAGCCTTGAACAGGTTAAAGAAATTGTCCGTAGTCTGCTTGGCTACCTGTTCCAGCGGAACGCCCTTCAGCTGCGCCACGAACTCCGCCACATGCTTTACCCAGGCCGGCTGGTTCATTCGCCCCCGGTGCGGCACCGGCGCAAGATAGGGGGAATCGGTTTCGATCAGCATTTTTTCCAGCGGGACGGCCAGCGCCACGGCCTGCAATTCTTTTGCGTTCTTGAAGGTGACGATGCCGGAAAAAGAGATATAGAAACCCATCGCCATGGCAGCTTCGGCAACCGCAAGCGACTCGGTAAAGCAATGCATCACGCCGCCTGCGCCGCCCTGGTCTGTCCCCGCGCCCTCTTCCTGCATGATGCGGATGGTATCTTCGGCTGCCGCGCGCGTATGGATGATCAGGGGCTTTCCGGTCGCGCGGGAGGCGCGGATGTGGACGCGAAAACGCTCGCGCTGCCACTCAAGGTCGCCCTCCAGGCGGTAGTAATCCAGGCCGGTTTCACCGATGGCGACGATCTTGGGATGGTTCGCCAGGCGCACCAGGTCGTCCACGCTCGGCTCGGGCGTGTCGGGGTAATCCGGATGCACCCCGACGGACGCATACACGTGCGGATATTGTTCGGCAAGCGCCAGCACTTGCGGAAAGTCCGGCAGGTCGACCGAAACGCAGAGCGCGTGCGTGACCTGGTTGTCGGCCATGGCAGACAACACTTCAGGCATTTTTTCAGCCAGTTCGGGGAAATTGATGTGGCAGTGGGAATCGATATACATGGGCGTTATTGTACGCCCATGCAAGCAGCATTGCGGCTAGAGGGTGTGGGTCGCGCGCGAGGAACCGAGGGCAGCGCCGAGCAGTTCTTCGATGCGCTGGCGGATCTTTGTTCCGGTATCGTCGCCGGGGAAATGCACGCCGATCCCCTGGGCGCGGTTGTTGTTGGCGCCAGCCGGCGTGACCCACGCCACCTTGCCTGCGACGGGATACTTGTTCGGATCATCCATCAAGGTCAGGATCAGGTAGATATCGTCGCCCAGCTTGTAGCCTTTGTTGGTCGGCACGAAAATGCCGCCGTTGACCAGGAAAGGCATGTAAGCGGCGTACAGGGCCGATTTTTCCTTGATCGCCAGCGACAGCACCGACGGCCTGGCGACCGGGGTGGCGGAACTGGCAGCGGGCGTTTCAGCCATGTGGATCCTTTTCTTCTTATCGGGAATACAGCTTTGTATAGTCCAGCAACATGTCTTCAATAAAGAGCTTCGGCGACAGCGGATGCTCTGCAATTGCGCGTCGCTCGCCCATGTCCTTTATCGCTCGCAGCAATGCGGGGGTTTCCACTTGCCCGCCCAGGGCCAGCAATTGCTTTTGGTAACGAGGATAATACCGGATTTTTCCTGAAAGCTTGATAGAAAACAAGTCATAAAGCCAGCGTTGTAGCCATTCGACTTGTTGTGCGGGTGCGGTTTTCAGCATCTTCTCGGCCGTTTTCAGGGCGCCTTCCACCCCGGGACGAGCAAGATGCTGCAGGAATTCCTCCATCGTTTCACGGTTGCCGCTCTCGGCCATTTGCTGCGCCGCCAGCGGCGCGCCGCCCTGCTCGGCCAGCCAGTCTTCGGCATTGCTGACACCTTGCGCCTTTAGCCAGGCAAGAGCCTGGTCAAGTGGTGGCTGATCAAGAGAAAATTTGCGGCAACGCGACAGAATGGTGGGCAGCAGGCGATCCAGACTGTTGGAAACGAGCACAAAGACCGTGTTTGGCGGCGGCTCTTCCAGGGTTTTCAACAAGGCATTTGCAGCCGCGCCATTCAGCGCTTCAGCCGGATACAGCAAAACCACCCGCTTGCCCTGGCGATGGGTGGAAATATTCATGAAATCAGCCAGGGCACGGACCTGGTCGATACGAATATCCTTGGAGGGGGCCTTGGTGGATTTGCCTGTTTTTTTAGGCTCGGCGGCCTCGTCATCCTCGTCGCCGGCGCCGTTTTCGTCGTCCTCGAGCACCTCGGGACGCACGCGTCGAAAATCGGGATGGCTGTATTGCGCAAACCATCCGCAAGACGAGCATTTACCGCAAGCATGCCCTGTTGCATCGGGCGTTTCGCACAACAATGCCTGGGCAAAACCGAGTGCAAATGCGGTCTTGCCAATGCCGGCCGGGCCATGGAAAAGAATCGCATGCGGCAGCCGTGCACGCAGCGATTGCAGCTGGCTCCATGCCGCTTCTTGCCAGGGGAAAATAGCACTATTCATTTAAAATCATAACGATGCATCACAATTAAAGAAATTACCTTCAATTATGATGTAAACCTAAATCCATTAAAATTCAGATAGTTGCAAGCAACTCTTGAAGTTCTTCCTGAATTTTTTCGATGCTTCGGGTGGAATCAATCAGCCTGAAACGTTGGGGAAATTGCTTTGCCCGGCCGAGATAAGCTTCCCGCGTGGCGGCAAAAAAATCTGCTTTTTCCTGTTCAAACTTGTCCGGTTCCCGTGCGGCGTCCAGCCGTGCCCGGGCGACTTCCAGGGGCACGTCGAACAGGAGCGTCAGGTCAGGCTGCAGGTCCGGATGCACCCATTTTTCCAGTACCGCAAGCTTGTCCATCGACAGCTTGCGCCCGCCGCCCTGATAAGCAAACGAGGCATCGGTGAAGCGATCCGAGATCACCCACTGGCCGCGCGCAAGTGCCGGTTCGATGACTTGCGCAAGATGCTCGCGCCGGGCTGCAAACATCAGCAAGGCCTCGGTCTCCAGGTGCATGGGCTCGTGCAGCAGCAGCTCGCGCAGCTTTTCACCCAGGCTGGTGCCGCCGGGCTCCCGGGTCACCACCACGTCGATGCCGCGCGCGCGCAACTGGCCGGCGACGTAGGCAATGTGCGTCGACTTGCCGGCGCCGTCGATTCCTTCGAAGGTAACGAATTTACCCTTGTTCATGCTGTGCAGCCCTGTTCATCGCTGGTATTTGTTAACCGCCCGGTTATGGTCGTTCAGGTTACTGGAAAATTCACTGCTGCCGTCGCCCCTGGAAACGAAGAACAGCGCGTCTGTCGACGCCGGATTGACGGCCGCCGCCAGAGCCGCCGCACCTGGCAAGGCGATCGGCGACGGCGGCAAGCCTGCACGAGTATAGGTATTGTAAGGCGTGTCAGTCTCCAGGTCGCGCTTGCGGATGTTGCCGTTGTATTTTTCGCCCATGCCATAAATGACGGTCGGATCCGTCTGCAGCAGCATGCCACGCTTGAGGCGGTTGACGAATACCCCGGCAATCATGCGGCGATCGGCTTCGGTGCCGGTTTCCTTTTCCACGATCGAGGCCATGACCAGCGCCTCATAGGGCGTCTTGTACGGCAGCGCGGCGTCCCGCGCAGCCCAGGCCTTGTTCAGGCGCTTGATCAGCTGGGCGTGGGCCTGGCGGTAGATCTGGATTTCGCTGGCGCCCTTGGCAAACAGATAGGTGTCCGGGAAAAACAACCCTTCCCCAAGCTTGTAGCCGGGCGCCACCTTTTCCAGCAATTCCCGCTCGGACATCTGCACCGTATCGTGCTTGAGGGCAGGATGGGCGGCAATGGCCTCGCGCATCTGGCGGAACGTCCAGCCTTCGATGATGGCCAGTGATTCCTGGGCAAACTGGCCGCGCACCAGCTGGTCGAGCAGCTTCAGCGGCGAAGTGCCCGGCTTGAGTTCGTAATGGCCTGCCTTGATTTTTGCGCTCTTGCCCGACAAGCGCGCAAGTAACAGGAACAAGGTGGAATTGACTGGCACGCCGGCATCGGCGATCTGGTTCACGGCGCCATTGACGCTGCTGCCCGGCTCGATGGCGAATTCCCGAACTGGCTCGCCGGGCAGCAGAATCGGCGAACTCGCCCAGTAAGTTGTGCCGGCGGCGGCCAATAGCGCCACAACCACGCCCAATACCAGGATTTTCTTGAATAGTCCCATACTTTTCACCTGCTTCTTGCGTGCCACATATGCCCCTTTTGTTTTCGCGCCACACGCCGATTTTGCGCCGCCGACGAAAAATCCGCGACGCATCTATAATAAAACGCAGCAGCTTTGCCTGTCCGCGGTCACGGGACTCGGAAAAGGCCCTAATGATAATCGCATTGACGCGCAAGCAAGCAAAGCAAGGCGACGATATTTTCTGAACGAGATCACAATATCTATGCATCCCTGGCAGCAATTTCTGGAAGAACAAGGCTATCGTTTCGAGCAAGACCGCGCATTCGATGCCCTCGTCCCCGCGGCAGGCCTGTCACCGGACACGGCGTCTGCAGGGTTCATCACCCCCCTCACCGACCTCGGGTTGATGATGTTTTCCGGCGAGGAAGCCGCAAAATTCCTGCACAACCAGTTGACTAACGATGTCGAGCACCTGGGCGCGCGGGAAGCCCGGCTCGCCGCCTACTGCACCCCCAAGGGACGCATGCTGGCAAGCCTGCTGCTGTGGCGCGAGAGCGATGCCATTTTCTTGCAATTGCCGCGTGAAATACAGCCGACGGTGCAAAAGCGCCTGCAAATGTTCATTTTGCGCGCCAAGGTCAAGGCACACGATGTCTCGGACACCCGCGTTGTGCTGGGAGTTGGCGGCGCTGCAGCCGGTGCGGCACTGGCTCCCTGGGCGAAGGAATTGCCTGCCGCACCCTATGCCCGGGTCGATGCAGCCGGTGGCGCCCTGATCCGCGTCGCCGACGCTTTCGGCGCACCGCGTTACCAGTGGATCACCACGCCCGAACAGGCACAGGAAGCCTGGCCGCAGCTTACACAGAAGCTGCAACCGGCCGGCACGGCGTCGTGGCGCCTGGCAGATATCCTTGCAGGGGTACCGCAAATTGTCAAAGCCACGCAAGAAAGCTTCGTGCCGCAAATGGTCAATTTTGAAGTCATCGGCGGCGTCAATTTCAGGAAGGGTTGCTATCCCGGCCAGGAAATCGTCGCCCGCAGCCAGTACCTCGGCAAGCTCAAGCGCCGCATGGCGCTTGCCTTGGCCGACGCCGGCGCAGGTGCCGCACCCGCTGCAGGCATGGAAGTATTTTCCGTCGCGGACCCCGACCAACCCTGCGGCATGGTCGTCAACGCCGAACAATACGGCCCGGGCGAATTTGCCATGCTGGTGGAGCTGAAAACAGCGGCCCTCGACGAAGGCAGCGTCCATCTCGGGTCGGCGGCCGGACCCGCGCTGCGCATGCAAGCGCTGCCGTATGCATTGCCGGATGCAGCCTGAGCCGCGTTTCGGCATGGTAGCTTACTGACTCCGCGGGCAAGGAATGGACCTCTATATCTACTACCGTGCCGACTGCAGGCACGCGCAAGCCCTGGCCGAAAACGTAAGGGTGATGCAATCGGCGCTGACGCAACGCTGCGGCGTGGCTGCGGCGCTCAAGCGCCGCCCCGAGACAAAGGATGGACGCCATACCTGGATGGAAACCTACCTCAACATTCCCGGCAATTTCGATGCGATACTGGCGCAAGCGGTACAGCAGTCGGAAGTGGCTTCGCTCATCGAAGGCGAACGTCACACGGAATATTTTTTGGATGTCACTTCATGTGCTTGATCGTATTCGCCTGGCAAGTCATTCCTGGCACGCCGCTGATCGCAGCGGGCAACCGCGACGAATTTTACGACCGTCCTGCCACGCCGGCAGACTGGTGGCAGGATCACCCGCATGTCTATGCCGGGCGCGACTTGAAAGGCGGCGGCACGTGGATGGGCGTCACGCGTGACGGCCGCTTTGCCGCCATCACCAATATTCGCGCCCCCTCTGAAACCAGGGCGGACGCGCCGAGCCGCGGCAGGCTTGTGGCCGACTATCTGTCCGGCAGCGCCAGCGCTGCGCACTATATCGGGCAGATCGGCGCCGGTGCCGAACGGTACAATGGCTTCAACCTGCTGGTTGGCGACCGCGACCAGCTGATCTGGTATTCCAACCGCGCCGTTGATGACGAGCGCAATGGCAAGCCGCTTGCACCGGGTGTCTATGGCTTGTCGAATGCCGGGCTGGACGCTTCCTGGCCCAAGGTGGTGCGCACCAAGGCGCAATTTTCCAGCTTGCTGTGCCAGTGCGCACCCGAAGAAGCCTTTTTTGAAATGCTGTCCGATACCACCCGGGCCTCCGACTGCCGCCTGCCCAAGACCGGGGTCAGCATCGAACTGGAACGCATGCTGTCAGCGGTCTACATCGAATCCGCCGATTACGGCACCCGTTCCTCGACGGTAGTCAAGCTGGCGGCAAACGACGAGCCACTGTTGTACGAGCGGCTGCTCAAGTAATCCTGGTCGGCGGCGCGCATCTGGCCGCCGTGTTCTCAACCCAGCCGGCAACGCATGTGGATGTGGGGAATATCGGCATCGTCGAACTCCTCACCCTCCCCCTTGAAACCGTAGCGCGCATAAAAGCCTTGCGCGTGGGTTTGTGCATTCAATCGTGACTCCGCGTCGCCGCGCCGCCGCGATGCCTGCATCAGGGCAGCCAGAATGGCCGCGCCAATGCCCTGGCCCCGCGCACCGCGTAAGACTGCCATGCGGCCGATGTGACCGTCCGGCAGCAGGCGTCCCGTGCCGACCGCCTGTCCTGCGGAATCGCGGGCAATCGCATGCAACGCAACGGCATCCATCTCATCCCATTCAAGCGCGACCGGCACCAGTTGCTCACCGATGAAGACTTCGCTGCGCACGATACGCGCTGCACTGCCGAGCATCTCCCAGTCGCCGAGCTCGATGCGAATGTCGCTGCCTGAAAGCTTATCGGCCATGCATCCTATCCTTTCAGGTACGGCTGAGCCGCTTCGCCGCATCACTGCGCTTCAGGTACTTGAAGGTGCCCATCGCCTTGGCTACCAGTTTGTCGCCATTCCAGACCTCGCCTTCGCAAAAGCACATGGTGGTGGAGCGATGCAAAGTCTTGCCCTTGGCAATAATGCGGTTGCCAGGCGTGCCGCCCGCCTGCAGGAAGCTGGTCTTCATTTCCACCGTGACGCTGGCATGTACTTCCGGATTTTGTGAACGTCCGGCCATCGCCATCGCCACATCGAGCAGGGTCATGGTGAGTCCGCCGTGAGTGACATGCCAGCTGTTCATGTGACGCTCTTCAAGGGTCAGGCCAACTTGCGCCTCACCGTTGCCCATGCCAAGAAATTCCACCCCCAGGTCGTCGAGAAACGGGATGGCTACTGGAAACTGCTGCATGCATTTACCTTTCTAAACGGGTCACGATGGCGCCAGGGCGCGCCGGGCTATTTCGGTCGCACATTGTCCTGCATTTCCGCTGGTTTTGCTGCTCGTGGCTTGCTCATGCCGCCAACGCGGGGATTGTAACCAATTACCGTCACAGTCCCTCTGCAGCTTTCAGCCAAATTTATTCTACAACGGCGCAACGCCCGGCCTTTGGTACAACTGCCTATAACTATTGGTTACAAATCGCCCAACCCCGCGCATCGACTGCCGTCATGGTTCGCCCCTCGTGAACAAGCGCATGAAATATATGCAGGTTTGGCTGTCCAAAGTGCCGCAGATTTGATAATGTTTCATTGTCCGTATTGCAAATATCAACTTCATATCCAGCTCCCATGACCTTGCAGCGCCGCCTTGGTACGCCACTGTCCCCTTCAGCCTTCAAAGTCATGCTGCTCGGCGCCGGCGAACTCGGCAAGGAAGTCGTCATTGCATTGCAGAGGCTTGGGGTCGAGGTCATTGCGGTCGACCGTTATGCGAACGCACCGGGGCACCAGGTGGCGCATCGCGCGCACGTCATCGACATGACCGATGGCGCCGCGCTCACCGCCCTGATCGAGCGTGAGCAACCGCACATGGTTGTGCCGGAAATCGAGGCGATCGCGACCCCTGCTCTGCTCGAACTCGAAAAAGCCGGCAAGACGACCGTGATCCCGACAGCTCGCGCAGCCTGGCTGACCATGAACCGCGAAGGTATCCGGCGCCTGGCTGCCGAGGAACTTGGCTTGCCGACATCGCCGTACCGCTTCGCCGACAGCCTGGAAGAATTGCAAGTCGCCTGCACCGACATCGGATTTCCGTGTGTAATCAAACCCGTCATGTCTTCTTCCGGCAAGGGGCAGTCCAGGATCGACAGCACAGCGGAAGTCGAGGCAGCCTGGAAGTACGCCGCTGCGGGTGGCCGCGTCGATGCCGGCCGCGTGATCGTCGAAGGCTTCATCGACTTCGACTATGAAATCACCCAACTGACCGTGCGTTCGCTCGATGGCAACGGCAATCCTGCCACCGGTTTCTGCGAACCGATCGGGCACCTGCAGGTGCACGGCGACTACGTCGAATCCTGGCAGCCGCACCCGATGGCACCGCTGGCGCTGCAACGTGCCCGCGAAATCGCCAAAGCCGTCACCGACAACCTGGGTGGTCTCGGCGTATTCGGCGTGGAGCTGTTCGTCAAGGGCGACATGGTCTGGTTTTCGGAAGTCAGCCCGCGCCCGCACGACACCGGCATGGTCACCATGGCCAGCCAGCGCCAGAGCGAATTCGAACTGCATGCCAAAGCCATCCTGGGCCTGCCGGTCGACACCAGTTTGGCAAATCCCGCCGCCTCGGCGGTAATCTACGGCCAGCTTGAAGCGGCTGGAATCGCTTTCGAGGGCGTGGCTGAAGCGCTGGCACTGCCCGGTGTCGATATCCGCCTGTTCGGCAAGCCGCAATCCTTCGCCCGCCGCCGCATGGGCGTTGCCCTGGCCAGCGCGGGCGATATCGAAAGCGCGCGCATCATTGCCCGCCAGGCAGCGCAATGCGTCAAGCCTGTGCCGGCACAGGCATGAAACTGCGACTGCTGCGCCCCGACGGCACCCTCAGTATCAACGAGGTGTTCCGGCTATCGTCGCTGTTCCTGTACATTATCCTGCTGGCGCATGCAGCCGGCGCCAGTGCTGCGCAGCGGCTGGTATTTTCCGACGCCACTGTCGTGGCGCTCGGGATTGTGCTGCTATTGTTCCTGACGGCGCTCTGGCGCTTTATCTGGCCGCAGGTAATGGCCTATGACCCGCGCCGCATCCTGTTCGAAATGGCCGTGGCCATGCTTGCCTTTTCGGTGCTGGCGCTGCAGCGCACGCTACCGTCCATCAATTTATCCTGGCTGATCGCACTGGCCGGCGTATTCCTCCTGCCGCTGGAAGCCGGTGCGGCTCTTGCTTCGGCGATTGCCATCGTCACCCTCCAGTTCCTTTTACGGGTCAAGCTCGACATCAGCCTGAGCGACTGGATGCCGCACCTGTATGCAACGCTGTTTGTCAGCCTGCTGTCGCGCTTGCTCGGACGTGCGCTCAAGCAAAATGCCCTGGCGCTGGAAAAAGCGCATCTCGACCAGCGGCGCTTCGACGCCGTGGCCCGTGCCACGCGGCACGGCCTGATGATCGTCGATCCGAAGTACATGGTCACCTATGTCAATCCGGCGATCCGTGAAATTATCGGCTTCAGCGACCAGGAGCTATATCAGATGACCTTGCGGGACTCCCTCCATCCCGACGACGACCTGAAGGGACGCGACAAGCTGCGATATCTGCGCCATACACCGCGCAGCACCATCTTTTCGCGCCACCGCACACGCCATAAAGATGGGCACTGGGTCTGGGTCGAGGTGTGCGGCTACAACCTGCTCCATGACCCTGCCATCAAGGGCCTGGTATTCAGCATCGAGGACATCAGCGAACGCAAGGAGTATGAACTGCGCCTGGAGCAGCAAGCCTTGCATGACCCGTTGACGGGATTGCCCAACCGCCGCCACGTGCTCAAGAAGCTCACGGGCGCCATCGACGCATTCCGCGAAAAGCAGAGCCGCCTGGCAGTCTTCGTGTGCAATCTGGATTTTTTCAAGAGCCTCAACGATATCCATGGCCATGAATTCGGCGACAAGTGCCTGCTCGAACTTGCCCGGCGCATCGCTGCGGAACTGGCTCCGGCAGATTTCCTCGCCCGCCTCGGCGGCAATGAATTCGTCGTGCTAGCAGATTCCACTCCACAGGAAGCGACTGTCAAAGCCGAGGCGCTGCTGGCCGCCGTAGCGCGGCAAATGGTGCTCGACAACGTGGTCGTCAAGCTCCAGGCCAGCATCGGCATTGCTTTCCTGCATGCCGGACATGGCAATCCCTCCGACCTTCTGAGGGATGCCGATGCCGCGATGTACCAGGCCAAGGAATGCGGCCGCAATCGCGTGGAAGTCTTCGATGCAGAGCTACAGAATCTGCGCACCCGGTCTGCGCAACTGGAAGCTGCGCTGCACTTCGCCCTTGAACGCGACGAACTGTCGCTCTCCTACCAGCCCAAGGTGGCGCTGGCCGACAGCACCATTCGCGGCTTTGAATTGCTGCTGCGCTGGAACAATCCGCAACATGGCGAGATCGCCCCGCATGAATTCATTCCCATCGCCGAGGCTTCCGGCCTGATCGTGCCCGTCGGACTCTGGGCACTCGAACAAGCCTGCCGGCAGGCGGCATCATGGCGGCAGCAACCCGAAACCGAGGGGATTACGATTGCGGTCAATGTTTCGATGCGCCAGTTGCTGCAGTCATCCTTCCCCGCGGAAGTTGCCGCCATTCTTGAACGCACTGGCGCGTTGCCTGCGGCGATAGAACTGGAGATAACGGAATCATCCGCGATGGCCAACCCGCTGCAGACGGTGGAAACCCTCACGATGCTGAAATCGATGGGATTCCGCCTGGCGCTGGATGACTTCGGCACGGGTTATTCGTCGCTGGCTTACCTGCAAAAACTGCCGCTGGATGTCCTGAAGATCGACAAGGCCTTCATCCACGCGCTCGCAAAGAACCCTGGCGATGCGGAAATCGTGCGCCTGATCCTGGCCCTGGCAGCCGCCCTGAAGCTCGACACTGTGGCAGAAGGCGTTGAAACCGCCGAGCAGGCCAATCTGCTTGAAATCATGGGATGCAACATGGGCCAGGGCTATGCGTTTTCCCGCTCGGTCAGCGCGCAGGAAGCCGAACGACTGCTGCGCCCGGCGCAATCCATCGCCCTGGCGTTCTAGGGCGCCAGCCTCAACGTACCCATCTGTCCCTGCTCGACCGTTGCACGTCCGGTTTGCATGGGCAGATATTCAACGCCTGCCCACTGCGTGGCGAGGTTGCGGTACAACGGCGAGAACACATTGCCCGATTGGCCGGTAGAGTGCATGAACCGGGATTTCTCGAGATCACCCAGGTCGAACAAGGTGCGCAGGCCGGCGGCGTGGCGATTGAGAAAGGGCTCGGCCTCGTTGCCCGGATTATTGCGGCCGACATTGATGCTGAAGGTATCGCCGGCACTCGGCACTTCGACATTGAAGAGACGGTTCAGGGTTGCCACCGTACCAAATGGGCGGTGTTCCGAACGCGCCGCATGCGCCTCTCCCCAGCGCCATGCGAGTGCATTGCGGCCATACCGGTTTTCCAGATCATCGAGGGCGGCTTCCAGCGCGCGCGGCAACAACGCACTGCAGGCATCTACCGGCGCTATCGCCCCCTGCCCGGCGCCGGCACACCAGCGTCCCTGCCCGTCCTTGTCGCGCATGACATTCAGCATGGCCTGATGAAAATTGCGATACTGCCAGTACTCGCTGAAAAGTCCCGCGCCAAGTTCATCGGCGAATATGAGGCGGGAGAGCTCGCGCAGCCAGGCAGTGGCAATCAGCGGCTCGGGCCGGCCTGCCGCCATCTCGCCATCCCAGCGCGAGAGCATGTCGATTGCCTTGCGGGCGCGCTCGCTGGACGGCGTGGTTTTCCGCAGGCGCGGCAGCAACTCGCGCACTGCCGGCGACAATGCATCCTTCTGCATCGCGGCAAAGGTATCCAGGCTATGCTTTGGGGAAGCGGCAAGCAGTTCTTCGATACGCCCGGCGCGATAAGGCAGAGTCCATTCGCTGGTGATGAACCAGGGATAGTCGGCCCCGACAATCTTCTGGTTTGCGGTGACGATCCGCCCGGCGGCCGGATTGTCCTGACGCGGCAAGGCATCGAAAGGTATAAAGCCATTCCAGTCGTAACGGCTATCCCAGCCCGGCGCCGGCGCCAGCCCGCGCAGGTCGTTTTCGCGCTTGCGCAATGGCACCCGCCCGGGGGCGATCATGCCGATGTTGCCATCGATATCGGCCACCACCATGCTCTGCTGCGGCGCATGCCATTCCCGCGATGCCTCGACGAATTCCGTCCAGCTGCGCGCGCGGTTGTAGCGCAGGCCAGCCTGCAGCGTCATGTCATCTGGCCGCAGCGCAGTCCAGGCAAATGCCACCGCATACTGTCCCGCATCGAGCGGCGCCTTTTCCAGTGCCGCCAGGGCGCCGCTGACAATCGGGCCATGACGGCTTTCCCGTACCGCCATCTGGATGTCGGGCTGCCCCTTGACCTTGATGATTTCCATTCGCCGTTGAAAGTCGGCCCACCCGCCGGGTACCTGATACTGCCCCGGGTTGTCGGGGCGTATGCGTTCGATGTACAGGTCCTGGACGTCCGGCGCAGTATTGGTAAAGCCCCAGGCAATCCGGTCGTTGCGTCCGAGCACGACTGCTGGTATGCCTGGCAAGGTGGCGCCGATAACATTCAGGCCGGGAGCAGAAAGATGCGCCAGGTACCACAGCGATGGCGCCGAAAGGCCAAGGTGCGGGTCATTGGCCAGCAAGGGCTTGCCGCTGACGGTATGCTTGCCAGCGAGCACCCAATTATTGGAGCCCATGCCCTCGACATACGATGGCGGGGCGATTTGCGCCAGGCGCGCCAATTGCTGGCCGATGCCGGCAAACTGGCGATAGAACGCCGTGTAATCCCGGGTCGCCAGCGGTGCTTCGCCCGGATAAGGCGCCAGGAATTCATTGATTTGCGCCAGGGTGAGGCGTTGCGCCAGGCGCATGCGCAGCAATTCCTGCGTCCAGTTGGCACCGAGATCCCAGGCCATCATGGTTTGCCAGGCAATCGAGTCGGCCGGCTCCCAAGGTTCGGGGGCTGCAGTCCCGGTGAGGACAAATTCCGGCGGCAAGGGCCCGCTGCGATTGGCGACAAAGGCATTGATGCCACTTGCATAGGCTTGCAGCGCGGCGCGCGTATCCGGCGCCAGGCGCCCCAGGATCAGCTGGGCGTTGCGGCGTATCCCCAGCGTGCGCAGGAAACGGTCGGTCGGCACAGCCTTTGGCCCGAGAATTTCCGCCATGCGCCCGGCAGCGATGCGGCGGTTCATCTCCAGTTGCCACAAGCGGTCCTGCGCATGCGCGAATCCGAGCGCAAAATATGCGTCGGCGGACGATTGCGCGTAGATATGCGGCACCCCGGCAGCATCGCGCACGATATCCACCGGTGCGGCAAGGCCCGGCATCTGCAAAACCCCGGTAACTTGGGGCTGGCTTGCGGAACGATACCAGAGCAGCCCGGCAACCAGCAGCAAGGCGGTCGACAGCAGGCTGAACCCGAACCATTTCACAATTTTACGCATCCATCCTCCGCCTTTGCAGCCGCCGAAATTTTCAACATTGCGAGATTAGCACAGGCCCGTGCGGGCCATTCGCAGCCTGCATTCCTGCCCCAAATGGTCTATAGTCATGGCAATGTCGTCCATAACAATGGTAAAAGCTGAAAGTTACCCCATGAAATTCGATGTTGCCATTATCGGCAGCGGCCTGGCAGGCCTGTCGGTCGCCCTGCACCTGGCAAAAACGCACAAGGTTGTCGTCATTTCCAAATTGTCGCTGCTCGACGGCGCCAGCAACTGGGCGCAAGGCGGCATTGCTGCAGTGCTCGATTCCGGCGACAGCCACGAACAGCATATTGCCGACACCCTGGTAGCCGGGGCCGGGCTGTGCGACGAAGGCGCCACCCGTTTCATCGTCGAGCATGGCCGTGAAGCCATCGAATGGCTGATCGAACAGGGTGTCCCGTTCACCCGCGACGCCGAGGCGGAACTGGGGTTCCACCTGACTCGCGAAGGCGGCCACAGCCAGCGCCGCATCATTCATGCTGCCGACGCCACCGGTCACGCCGTGCAGGTGACGCTGGAACAGAAAGTCCGCAACCACCCCAATATCACCCTGCTGGAAAACCATTTCGCCATCGACCTGGTCACCTCCGACAAGCTGACGAAGCGCGGCAGCGCCGGCAGCGGGGGTGCGCCCACGTGCCTGGGCGTGTACGTGCAGGACACCGCCAGCGGCAAGGTACTGACAATCGCCGCCAGCCAGACCGTGCTGGCCACCGGCGGCGCCGGCAAGGTCTATCTCTACACGACCAATCCTGACACTGCCACCGGCGACGGCATTGCCATGGCATGGCGTGCCGGTTGCCGCGTCTCCAACATGGAGTTCATCCAGTTCCACCCGACCTGCCTGTACCACCCCTATGCAAAATCCTTCCTGATTAGCGAAGCGGTTCGCGGCGAAGGCGGCCTCCTGCGCCTGCCGCGGGAAGATGGCGCCGAGGCCGGCAAGCGCTTCATGCCGGAGCATGACGAACGCGCCGAACTGGCGCCACGCGATATCGTGGCGCGTGCAATCGACTTTGAAATGAAAAAACGCGGCCTCGATCATGTCGATCTCGACATTACGCACCAGAGCCCGGAATTCCTGCAAGAGCACTTCCCCACGATCTATGCACGCTGCCTGGAGCTGGGCATCGATATCACCAAGCAGCCGATCCCGGTGGTGCCGGCGGTACACTTCACCTGCGGCGGCGTGGTGACCGATCTGGCCGGCCGCACGGACGTCAAGGGACTTTACGCCGTCGGCGAAACGGCTTGCACAGGCCTGCATGGCGCCAACCGCCTGGCCAGCAATTCGCTGCTCGAATGCGTCGTGCTGGGCCGCGCTGCAGCCACCCATATCGAACAACAACCCAAGCCGGCGGCAGTCGCCCTGCCGGACTGGGATGAAAGCCGTGTCACCAATGCCGATGAAGAAGTGGTCATCACACAAAACTGGGATGAATTGCGCCGGTCAATGTGGAATTATGTCGGCATTGTGCGCACCACCAAGCGCATGGAGCGGGCCGAGCACCGCATCCGCATGCTGAAAGAAGAGATCGATGAGTATTACGCCAATTTCCGCATCACGCCGGACCTGCTGGAGTTGCGCAACCTGGTCGACGTCGCTTCGCTGATCGTCCAGAGCGCCCTGTCGCGCCGGGAAAGCCGCGGCCTGCATTTCAGCCGTGATTACCCCGACACCCTACCCAAAGCACTTCCAACGGTGCTGACACCGAAGCGGCGTTAGTTGCCAATGATCCGCAGCGAATAATCGGTCGCCTTGACATCCTTGGTCAGGCTGCCGATCGAAATCCGGTCGACACCGGTCTCGGCAATCGCGCGCACGCTGTCCATGTTGACCCCGCCGGACGCTTCCAGCACGGCGCGGCCGGCATTGACTTTTACTGCTTCGCGCATCGCCTCGGGCGTGAAATTATCCAGCAGGATGGAGACGGCACCCGCTGCCAGCGCCTGCTCCATCTCGGCCAGGTTCTCGACTTCAATCTGGATCGACACACCGGCTTTCAAGGCAAGTGCCGCCTGCATTGCAGCGCTGACACCCCCGGCCGCGGCGATGTGGTTTTCCTTGATCAGTATGCCGTCGTACAAGGCCATGCGCTGGTTCTTGCCGCCGCCCACGCGCACCGCGTATTTCTGCGCCAGGCGCAAGCCCGGCAGCGTCTTGCGGGTATCGAGAATGGCAGCACGGGTGCCGGCAATCACGTCCACATAGCGCCGCGTGGCGCTGGCCACGCCGGACAGCAGCTGCAGGAAGTTCAGCGCAGGCCGCTCGGCCGTCAGCAACGCGCGTGCCGGCGCCGCGATGCTGCAAACAACGCTGTCGGCTGCCATCAAGTCGCCTTCGGCATATTTCCAGTCAATTTCGATGCGGGCATCGAGTTCTTTCATCACGCCCTCGAACCAGGGCGCGCCGCCAAGCACTGCCGCTTCACGCACGATTACCTGCGCCTTGACCCATTCCTGCGCCGGCACCAGCTTGCCGGTGACGTCGCCGCTGCCCACATCCTCGGTGATGGCGGCAATGATATTGGCCTCGAATGCCGCCTTCAGCAGCGGATCGAAAGGGGCAAAGGGATTCTTGAGCGTACTCATGCGGGTCCAATTCCAGAAAACAGTGTTTGTTCTTTCGCCAGGTCGCCGGAGGGGCGCACATTGGCTTTCTGCTTGGCGGCGAAATCCAGCATACGGTCGATGCAGACGTAAGCCTTGCGGCCGATTTCCGGATCGACATGGATTTCATTACTGCCGGTTTCCAGCACCTCGGCCAGGTTGCGCAAGCCATTCATGGCCATCCAGGGGCAATGGGCGCAGCTCTTGCAGGTAGCGCTGTTGCCGGCAGTCGGGGCATCGATGAAAATCTTGCCCGGCGCTGCCATTTTCATCTTGTGCAGGATGCCGTTGTCGGTGGCAACAATAAACTCCTTGGCATCCAGCGACTTGGCTGCAGCGATCAGCTGCGAGGTGGAGCCGACCACATCCGCCAGCGCCACCACGGCTTCGGGCGACTCCGGGTGCACCAGGATCTTGGCGCCCGGATGCTCTTGCTTCAGCAACTCCAGTTCGACGCCCTTGAATTCGTCATGCACGAGGCAGGATCCCTGCCACAACAACATGTCGGCGCCGGTCTTTTTCTGGATATAGCTGCCCAGGTGCTTGTCCGGCGCCCACAGGATTTTCTTGCCTTGCGCATGCAGGTGTTCGACGATCTGCAAGCCGATGGACGATGTCACCATCCAGTCGGCGCGCGCCTTGACCGCTGCGCTGGTATTGGCATACACGACCACGGTCCGGTCCGGGTGGGCATCGCAAAAGGCGGCAAACTCATCGGCAGGGCAACCCAGGTCGAGCGAGCAGGTCGCATCCAGGTCCGGCATCAGGATGGTTTTATCGGGGCTGAGGATCTTGGCGGTCTCGCCCATGAACTTTACGCCAGCCACCACCAGGGTCTTGGCAGGATGGTCGCGCCCGAAACGCGCCATTTCCAGCGAATCCGACACGCAGCCGCCGGTTTCCTCGGCGAGGTCTTGCAAGTCGGCATCGACGTAGTAATGCGCCACCAGCACTGCCTGCTTTTCCTTCAGGAGCTTGCGGATGCGCTCCTTCAATGCCGCCTTTTCTTCCAGCGTCGGATTATCCGGCACCTTGGCCCAGGCGTTGGCAACGCAACTGGTGCCGGCATCCATTTGCGGACGTTCGAATTCAACGGTCTTGATCAGCGTTTCCATGATGCTCCTGAAAAAACAGTGGGGCGCAGTGCAGCAAGAGTGGCATTATAAAGCCAGATGCAGATGGCTTCAGAGCAGCAAAAAAAAACGCAGCCCGGGCAGGCTGCGTTTTTTATGATCCAGCGCCATGCTTAAGCGATGCCCTGGCTGGACAGGTAATCTTCATAACCGCCCTGGAAGTCGACAATGCCGTCTTCCTTGATTTCCAGGATGCGCGTGGCCAGCGACGAAACGAATTCGCGGTCATGCGACACGAAGATCAGCGTGCCGGCATATTTTTCCAGGGCAATGTTAAGCGACTCGATCGATTCCATGTCCATGTGGTTGGTCGGTTCGTCCAGCAACATGACATTGTGACGGCCGAGCATCAGCTTGCCGTACATCATGCGTCCCTTCTCGCCGCCGGACAACACCTTGACCGACTTTTTCACATCATCACCGCCAAACAGCAGGCGCCCGAGGATGGAACGCACGGCCTGGTCATCGTCGCCTTCCTGGGTCCACTGGCCCATCCAGTCCGCCAAGATTTTTCCGTTGGCAAACTCCTCGGTCGGATCTTGCGGCATGTAACCCACATTGGCATTTTCAGCCCACTTCACACTCCCGCGGTCGGCGTGCAAACCGCAGATTTCATCGCCACCGATACAACGCAGCAAGGTGGTTTTACCGGCCCCGTTGGCGCCAATGATGGCAATCTTTTCCCCGGCTTCCACCATGATGCTGAAATTCTTGAACAGCTGACGATCATAGGCTTTCGACAAGCCTTCGGTTTCCACGGCCAGGCGATGCAATTTCTTTTCACCTTCAAAGCGGATGAAGGGGTTGGCGCGGCTGGAAGGCTTGATATCTTCCACCTTGATCTTGTCGATCTGCTTGGCGCGCGAAGTCGCCTGGCGCGCCTTGGACTTGTTGGCCGAGAAACGGCGCACGAAGTCCTGCAACTCGGCGACCTTGTCCTTGGCCTTGGCATTGTTGGCCAGTTGCTGCGCGCGCGCCTGCGACGACGCCAGCATGTAATCATCGTAATTGCCGGGGTAGACCTTCAGCGTGCCGTAATCCATGTCGGCCATGTGGGTGCAGACCTGATTCAGGAAGTGACGATCATGGGAAATGATGATCATGGTCGAGTTGCGCTGATTAAGCACATCTTCCAGCCAGCGGATGGTATTGATGTCCAGGTTGTTGGTCGGCTCGTCCAGCAGCAGGATGTCCGGATTGGAAAACAGCGCCTGCGCCAGCAGCACGCGCAACTTCCAGCCTGGCGCCACATTGCTCATCGGCCCCTGGTGCTGTTCGATCGGCACGCCCGCGCCCATCAGCAATTCACCGGCGCGCGCTTCGGCCGTATAGCCATCGTATTCCGCAAACTTGGCTTCGAGGTCGGCCGCCTTCATGTAATCGTCGTCGGTGGCCTCGGGGTTGGCGTAGATCGCATCGCGTTCGCTCATCGCCGCCCACATTTCCGTGTGGCCCATCATCACCACGTCCAGTACCCGCATTTCTTCATAGGCGAACTGGTCCTGGCGCAGCTTGCCCAGGCGCTCGTTGGTATCCAGCATGACGGTGCCGGCAGACTGCTCGAGATCGCCGCCCAAAATTTTCATGAAGGTGGACTTGCCACAACCGTTGGCGCCGATCAAGCCGTAACGATTACCATCCCCGAACTTGACAGAAATGTTTTCAAACAGCGGCTTGGGGCCGAACTGCATTGTGATATTGGCGGTAGAGAGCACAGAAAAGCCTTTTAAAACAAGTAGATTAACCCGCCATTTTACCATTGTGGCAGGTGCGCATAAAGGATGCCGCAGCAGAGTCCCTGCCGCCGTGTTACAGGCTATCGGGTCTTGCCGGAAAATCCATCGATGCCTGACGCCAGCGCCGTTCCAGCCCCGACGCTTGCATCGTGGATCACGACACCATCGACTGGATCGGCAGGCAATGTCCATGGCGCCAGATTGAGGATGTGCGCGGTGTCGGCACAGCCGGCTTGCCAGCGCTCGCGCAATCGCCCTGGCGTAAAGTCGATATCCTTCATCTCGTCTTCGCTGTCGATTCCGGAAGCGACAAGCCGTACTACGTGCATGACGGTATGGCATCCCCAGGCAGCCAACTCCCTGATCCTGGCTGTATTGCGGCTTTTTGCCGGTATGGCCCTGGCAAGCTCGCGGATGACATGCCGTAGATGATGAATTTGCTTCTGGCGGGCGATATGGCTCTTGGCGCGGCTGGCATACAGGATTTCTTTTTCCCTGCCGGCGACTTGCCATAAGGATTGCGGCTCAGCGCCACCGGGATTCCAGACGTCGACGGCAAAGATGAGTGAATCGCGCCGGGGGTTGTCATCCAGTACTGCCTCAATTGGCGTATTGGAGTAAATGCCGCCATCCCAATAGGCATCGCCATTGATCTGAACTGCCGGAAAGGCCGGCGGATAGGCGCTGGATGCCAGAATGTGTTCAATCGTAATGGTTTCTTCTCGGCTATCGAAATAGCGCATCTCGCCATTACTGACTTTGACAGCACCAAGGCAAATGCGTGTCTTGCCGCTATTGAGTCGCTGGAAATCGATAAGGTTTTCCAGCGAGCTGCGCAATGGTTCTGTCGAATAATAAGCGGCGTTTGCAACGCCGATGGCGGCGTACTGATTGAGCCAGGCAACAGGATTGGGCGTGAAAAATCCCGGAATCCCTGCCGCAATGGTCATCCAGTTCGCCATTGCATTGCCGCCTCCGGGAAAGCCATACAGCACGTTGCCAAAGGCTTTTTGTTCAATGCCCTGCCAGAATTCACGCAGGCGCTGGAGCCGCAGTTCCGGCGGGTTGCCTGCAATGAGCGCTGAATTAATTGCACCGATCGACGTACCAACCAGCCAGTCCGGCTCGATGCCGGATTCATGCAAAGCCTGGTAGACACCCGCGTGATACGCACCCAGCGCGCCGCCGCCTTGCAACACCAGCACGACCTGGCCCGGCAGCGGTGGTTTGTTCAGTCCCGTCCGGTACTTTTTCAAAGCAGCCCCTTTCGTCCGCGTTGAATAGCAGGTGGTGCAGGAACTAGGATGCCAGAACTGGATAGCCCGTCAAGGTGAGCTGAAATGTATTTTTTTGGGAAATCAACCGGCACTGCCCGCCTACCGGCAAGGTCACTTTGTCAGTGATATGCCCAAATGGCAAGCCAGTCAGCACAGGCGTTGCGACGCGTGCACGGATGTACTGCAGCATGGCATTAAAATCATAGCCATTATCGTACGCGCTCAGGCGGTAGCTGGAAAAATCCCCCAGCAAAATTGCCCGTTGGCGCGCGAGCACGCCGGCATGCAGCAGTTGCAGCAGCATGCGCTCGACCCGGTAGGGATGTTCATTGACATCCTCGACGAACAGGATGCCGCCGTCCACCTGCGGGAAATAAGGCGTGCCAAGCAAGTGCGTCAGCATTGCCAGATTGCCCCCCCACAAGGTGCCTTCGACTTCGATCGCGGGATTGTTGGGCGTGGCCACCGTGACCGTGTGCGTCGCACCCGTCAGGCATTGCCAGAAATGGGATTGCGTAAAGTCGCTGGGTGCCTGGAGACCGAAGTCGCTGCACGCCATCGGCCCGGCAAAACTGGCGGCGCCTGTTGCCGCCAGCAATGCCAGATGCAGGGCCGTGAAATCGCTGTAGCCTACGAACAGCTTGCCGCTGGCAGCAAGGCCGGCCAGATCGAGCATCGGCAGGATGCGCGACATGCCATAGCCACCGCGCAAGGCCATTACGATTTGCACATCCGGATCGTCCACCGCCGCATGCAATTGCGCCGCGCGCGCATTATCCGTGCCGCCGAATCGCTGGTATTTATCTTCCGGGCTATAGTAATTGTGAACCACGCAGCCCTGCTGCGCCAGCAGCGCAATGGCGCGCTCCAGCGCCGCCTCGTCGGGTGGATAGCCCCCGGGCGCCACGATGGCGATGCCGAGATTTTCGGGAATGGTGAACGCGGAATGGCTCATTCAATCTCCGCCAAGCAACGCCGCCTTTTGCTGCTTTTGCTGAACTACGCGCCGTTCTGCAAAGAAATCCTTCAGCAACTGGCCGCATTCGGCTGCCAATACGCCGCCGCTCAGTTCGGTATGGTGATTCAGCTTTTCCTGCTCGAACAGGTTGACGATGGAGCCGCAGGTGCCCGTCTTCGGATCGCTTGCACCGAACACCACGCGCGCCAGGCGCGCATGCATCATGGCGCCCGCGCACATGGCACAGGGTTCGAGGGTGACGAACAGCTCGCAGCCCGGCAGGCGGTAGTTGCCCAGGATGGCTGCCGCCGCGCGCAGCGCCATGATTTCCGCGTGCGCGGTCGGGTCATGGGTGCCGATGGGCTGGTTGAAGCCGGTGGCAATCACCCGTTCCTCATGCACCACCACCGCGCCGACCGGTACCTCGCCCAGTGCCCAGGCATTATGGGCCTGGTCGAGCGCCTGGCGCATGTAAATCAGGTCGCGCATGGCTTATTCGGTGATCTCGGCCCAGCAGTTGGGCGTTTCATGCAAGACCAGCTTGTGCAGGCGCAGGCCGGTGCCATAACGGTCCTGGTAAGCGGCCTTGAGGATATTGAACGCCGTTTGCGCCAGGTTTTCGACGGTTGGAATGCTGTCGATGACGACCGTCTTGTGGCCCGGCAGCGATTGCAGGAATTCGCGCACTTTTTCATCCTTGGCATAGACCAGGAAGGCATGGTCCCAGACATCAACCAGATACTGCTTGGCCAGCGCCTTCACATCCGAAAAATCCATGATCATGCCGCGGTCGGAACTCCCCTCTTCCTCGATCACCGCGCCCACCAGGGTGATTTCCAGGGTATAGCGATGGCCATGCAGGTTGCGGCACTGGCTTTTATGATCGGGAATCCGGTGTCCGGCATCGAATTCGAGCTTGCGGGTAATGGTTAGCATGAAAAAATCTTGTTCAGGGTATTTGCAGCAGTTTATGGGTTTGCAGGCTGAGTTTCCAGCGGGGATTGCGTTTGCAGGTATCGATCGCCAGGCGCGTGTTGTCCTCCTGCTGCGGCCCCGCCATCGGCTGGACGTAAAAATGCTGGAAATCCAGCGATTCATACGCCTGCAGTGATTGCCCAGCCTGCGGGATCACCACTTTCAATTCATTGCCCTTGCGCACCACCAGATCCGATCCGATCTTGGGGCTGACGCAAACCCAGTCCACGCCGGCCGGCACCGGCAGCGTGCCGTTGGTCTCGATGGCGATCTCGAAGCCCGCCGCATGCATCGCCTCGATCAGCGCGGCATCCAGTTGCAGCAAGGGTTCGCCGCCAGTGAAGACCGCGTACTTGCTGGCGGCATAGGTACTTGGCCACAAACTGTCGATGAGGCTTGCCAGCGCTGCCGCATCGGCAAACTTTCCTCCGCGTTCGCCATCAGTGCCAACAAAGTCGGTATCGCAAAATTTGCAAATGGCGCTGGCGCGGTCGCTTTCGCGCCCGGACCAGAGGTTGCAGCCGGAAAAACGGCAAAACACCGCCGGCCGTCCGGCATGCGTCCCCTCGCCCTGCAGGGTATAGAAAATTTCCTTGACGCTGTAAGTCACGCTGCTACCGTCATTCCCACTCGATGGTCGCGGGCGGCTTGCCCGAGATATCGTAGACAACCCGGTTCAATCCCCGCACTTCATTGATGATGCGGTTCGATACCCGGCCCAGCAAGTCGTGCGGCAGGTGCGCCCAGTGCGCCGTCATGAAATCCTGGGTCTGCACTGCGCGCAGCGCCACCACGTATTCATAGGTACGGCCATCGCCCATGACGCCGACCGACTTCACCGGCAGGAACACGGCAAACGCCTGGCTGGTCTTGTCGTACCAGGACTTTCCTTCCTCATCCACGGTCTTGCGCAATTCCTCGATGAAGATCGCGTCCGCCCGGCGCAGCAGGTCGGCATACTCCTTTTTCACCTCGCCCAGGATGCGCACGCCCAGGCCAGGGCCCGGGAATGGATGGCGATACACCATGTCATGCGGCAAGCCGAGCGCCACGCCGAGCTTGCGCACCTCGTCCTTGAACAGTTCGCGCAAGGGTTCCAGCAGTTTCAGGTTCAGGGTTTCGGGCAAGCCGCCGACATTGTGGTGGCTCTTGATGGTGTGGCCCTTCTTGCCCTTGCCGGCGGACTCGATCACGTCCGGGTAGATGGTGCCCTGCGCCAGCCACTTGGCATTCTTCAGCTTGCCGGCCTCGACCTGGAATACTTCAACGAATTCGCGGCCGATGATCTTGCGCTTGGCTTCCGGGTCGGTCACGCCGGCCAGGTGGCCCATGAACTGGGCGGTGGCATCGATGTGCAAGACTTTCACGCCCAGGTTCTTGCCGAACATGTCCATCACCATCTTGCCCTCGTCCAGGCGCAACAGGCCGTGGTCGACGAATACGCAGGTCAGCTGGTCGCCGATGGCGCGGTGGATCAGCGCTGCAGCGACGCTGCTGTCGACGCCGCCGGAAAGACCGAGGATGACTTCATCGCTGCCAACCTGTGCGCGGATCGCCGCGACAGCCTCGGAAATGTAGTCGGGCATGTTCCAGTCCGCCTTGCAGCCGCAGATTTCATGCACGAAGCGGCCCAGCATGGCTTCGCCCTGCAGGGTATGCGTGACTTCCGGATGGAACTGCACGGCGTAGAATTTGCGATCCTCATCGGCCATGCCGGCAATCGGGCAATTGTCGGTGGACGCCATCAGCTTGAAGCCGGGCGGCAGGTCAATGACCTTGTCGCCATGGCTCATCCAGACTTTCAGCATGCCGTGGCCTTCTTCAGTGACAAAGTCGTTGATGCCGTTCAGGAGCGCCGTATGGCCGCGCGCGCGCACCTCGGCATAGCCGAATTCGCGCACCTTGCCATTTTCCACCTTGCCGCCCAATTGCGCCGCCATGGCCTGCATGCCGTAGCAGATGCCCAGCACCGGCACGCCGGCTTCAAACACGGCCTGGTGCACGCGCGGCGTATCGCCTTCGATCACGGAATTCGGACCGCCCGAAAGAATGATGCCGGCGGCGCCATAGTTGCGGATGAAATCGTCGCCGATGTCGTAGGGATAAACCTCGGAAAACACGCCGGCATCGCGCACGCGGCGGGCGATCAGCTGGGTCACCTGGGAACCGAAATCAAGGATAAGGATTTTCGAATGCATAAAAAGCACGTCTTCCGGGAAGTCAAAAATTGAAAAAATGTTCAGGCGTGTGCCGGCAGGGCCTGCATCACCCGGTTGCGGCCGGCATCCTTGGCCGCGTACAGCGCCGTATCAGCCAGGCTGATCAGCTCGTCCGTGCTGGCCGACGGAAATTGCACAGTACTGGCAATGCCAGCGCTGATACTCAGGTGCAGCGTCACGCCGCCAACGATTTCATCTTGTGCCGCAACGGCTTCGCGCATGCGTTCCCCGATTGCCAGCGCAGTTTCATGGCAGGCGCCAGGCAGCACCACGAGAAATTCCTCGCCGCCATAGCGTCCCAGCGCCTCTTGCGGGCGAAGGCAGGACCGCAGGCGCGCCGCAACGTTGATCAGTACGGCATCGCCGGCGGGGTGGCCATGGCTGTCGTTGATCTTCTTGAAAAAATCCAGGTCCACCACGATCAGCGCCAATGGCAAGCCCTGCTTGTCGCAACGGTCCGCCTCGATGCCGAGGATGCGCAGGATCGCGCCGCGGTTCCAAATCTTCAGCATCGGATCGACCAGCGTGCGACGCCGCAGGCTCTTGTTCTTCTTTTGCAGGGCAATCTGCTGGGCATTCAACGATTGCAACTGCATTTCGCGTTCGACCAGCGCCGCCAGGTCAGCCAGCATCCTGCCGGCCCCCTCGTCAAAAGCGCGCGGCGCGTAATCCACCAGGCTGATGCTGCCGATGATCGTACCCTCGGGGTTGCGCAAGGGATGTGCTGCATAAAACCGCACACTGGGCGTGGCGGTAGCCGAGGCATGCTCACTTAGCAGCAGGTCGCGGCGCAGATCCGGCACCGCGACACTCCCCTCGGGATACGGCAGGCTGGCGCAAAACGCCTCCCCTGCCCCCAGCCGCGCAGTGGCCGCCGGAAATTCACACTCATGGCACCTGAACAGGATGACGCAGTCTGCCACGCCGAACAGCTGCCTGCCGATACGACGTATGCGCGCCATCTGCTGCTCCAGCTGCTCCTGCCAGGCGCAAGCATCCTCTCCTGGCAGTTTGTCTGCCACGGTGATGGGCTGCGAGCGGCGCTCGGCGTTTAAGGGCATGGCAGCGGCCTGGTCCAAAGCAACGCTCAAGGCGTTCAGTCGGCCCGGTAGTTTGGCGCTTCCTTGGTGATCTGCACGTCGTGCACATGCGACTCGCGCATGCCCGCCGCGGTGATCTCGACAAACTCGGCCTTTTCGCGCAGTTCGTCGATGGTGGCGCAACCGCAATACCCCATGGACGAGCGCACGCCGCCTACCAGCTGGTAAAGGATGCCCAGGACGCTGCCCTTGTAGGGGACGCGGCCTTCGATACCTTCCGGCACATACTTGTCGGTATTCTTGGAAGAATCCTGGAAATAGCGGTCTGCCGAGCCCTCGGACATCGCGCCCAGGCTGCCCATGCCGCGATAGGATTTGTAGCTGCGGCCCTGGAACAGGATGACTTCGCCCGGCGCTTCTTCGGTACCGGCAAACATGCTGCCCATCATGACGGTCGAGGCACCGGCCGCCAGGGCCTTGGCGATGTCGCCCGAAAAGCGGATGCCGCCGTCGGCGATACAGGGAACGCCCGTGCCCTTCAAGGCGCCGGCGACATTCGAAATGGCGGAAATCTGCGGTACGCCGACACCCGCGACGATACGGGTAGTGCAAATCGATCCCGGGCCGATGCCAACCTTGACGCCGTCGGCGCCATGCTCGAGCAGCGCGCGTGCAGCTTCAGCGGTAGCGATATTGCCGCCGATGACATCCACCTGGGGATATTGGGTCTTGATCCACTTGACGCGATCCAGCACGCCCTTGGAATGGCCGTGCGCGGTATCCACGATCAGCACATCCACGCCGGCCTTCACCAGCAGGTCGATGCGCTCTTCATTGTCGACGCCGACGCCAACTGCGGCGCCCACGCGCAACTTGCCATGCTCGTCCTTGGCGGCGAAGGGATGCTCGGTCGCCTTCTGGATATCTTTCACGGTGATCAGGCCACGCAGCTCGAAGGCCTCGTTGATCACCAATACGCGTTCAAGGCGATGCTTGTTCATCAGGCGCTTGGCTTCGGACAGGTCTTCGCCTTCCTTGACGTACACCAGTTTTTCGCGCGGCGTCATTTTGGCATGGGCTTCCGCGTCCAGCTCCTCCTCGAAACGCAAGTCGCGGTTGGTGATGATGCCCACGACCGTCTTGCCCTCGACCACAGGAAAACCGCTGATGCCGTGCTGCTCCGACAAGGCCATCACGTCGCGGATCTTCATGTTGGGAGGGATCGTGATCGGGTCGCGCACCACGCCGGACTCGAATCGCTTGACCTTGGAAACTTCACGGGCCTGCTCGCGCGCCGTCATGTTCTTGTGGATGATGCCGATGCCGCCTTCCTGGGCCATGGCAATCGCCAGGCGCGCCTCGGTCACGGTATCCATCGCCGCAGACAATAGCGGGATATGCAACGTGATATTGCGGGTCAGGCGGGTAGTGAGGGAAGTATCTTTCGGCAGAATTTCCGAATATGCCGGAACGAGCAGCACGTCATCGAAGGTGAGTGCTTTTTGAAGTAGACGCATAGCATTTCCTATAGGCGCAAAGTCGCATTATACAGAAAACATTTCAGATACGTCGTTTTATCGCACAACTCCCCCCGGCATTCCGGGGAAATAGCAGGGTCGAAGATTGACATGCCGGATAAAGCATGGCGAAATCGGGGAATCGATCACTCAAGGAAATCCCATGCATTTCATCCCGGTAAAAAAGCTTGTCGCCAGCCTTGTTCTGCTGGGCTTTGCCTCTGCGGCCTGGGCCCAGTATGTCTGGACCGATGAGCGCGGCGTCAAACAGTTTTCCGACCAGCCGCCACCAGCCTCGGTGCCGAAATCCAGGGTCCTGAAACATCCCGGCAGCGCCGCCGGCACCTCCGGTCCGGCGAACACGGCCGCTCCAGCCGGCACAGCCGCACCTGCAGCCGGCAGCGACGCTGCTGCGAAAGCACCCTTGACTACCGCGGAACGCAATGCCGACTACATGAAGCGCCGCGCCGAGCAAGCCGAAAAAGACAAGAAGGCTGCAACTGAAGCGCAGGCCGCCAGCGACAAGTCGAAGAACTGTGAAAATGCCCGTCAATACCAGACCACCCTGGCATCCGGCCAGCGCATGGCTTCCACCAACAGCAAGGGCGAGCGGGAATACTTGAGCGATGATCAGCGCGAGCGCGAAATGAAGGAAACCGGGCGCATCCTGGCGGATTGCAAATAAGGCAATTAGCTACTCGAAAAAAGCCCGCTTCAGCGGGCTTTTTCCTTTTTAGCGACACGCCGGCGCCGTGCCTCCATTGGATCTGCCACCAGGGGGCGATAGATCTCGATGCGATCACGCTGCTGGAGTACCGTATCGCGCGGCTTGGGCTTGCCGTAGATCCCGACCTTGCAGGAGATAAAGTCGATTTCCGGCGCCCGCGCCAGCAGCGTGCTGGCATGAACCGCCTGTTCCAGCGTCGTGCCTGGCGCCACCCAGACATCTTCAAGCAATATATCGTCCGGCCTGGCATAGCAGACCTGTACATGCAACTTGCCGGCGCAATCAGACATACACTGCCTCCGCGCGCTGGCAAAATGCCTCAACCATGTTGTTCGCAATCATGTGAAATACCGGCCCGATCACCTTGTCCAGCAACTTGCTGGCAAATTCATAATGCAGATCCAGTTCAACCTTGCAGGCATCGGCACGCAAGGGCTTGAAGGTCCAGTTGCCGTCGAGATGACGGAACGGCCCTTCCACCAGCGTCATTCTGATCGCCGAGAAAGGCTGGTTGACGTTCTCGGTGGTGAAGGCATGCTTGACGCCGTGGTAATTGATGGCGATGCTGGCCACCACCCTGTGTTCTTCCCGTTGCAAAATTTCAGTGCCGCCACACCAAGGGAGGAATTTCGGATATTCTTCGATGCCATTCACCAGCGCGAACATTTGTTCTGCGCTAAATGGCAACAGGACGGATTTGTGGACTACTGCCATTGACTATGCACCGTTTGATAAAATCGCCAATCTCATAATTAATAATAGCGCCCGCTTGCCACCCACATGACCATTGTTGACAATAAAAAAGCTTTTTTCGATTATTTCATCGAGGAGCGCTTCGAGGCGGGCATTGTATTACAAGGTTGGGAAGTCAAGGCAATTCGCGCGGGCCGCGTGCAATTGAAGGAAGCCTACGTCATCGTGCGCAATGGCGAAATTTTCCTGTTTGGCGCCCATATCAGCCCGCTGGCCGCGGCCTCCACCCATATTTCGCCGGAAGCGGTACGTACCCGCAAGCTGCTCCTGCACGCCAAGGAAATCGACAAATTGATCGGCAAGGTGGAACGTGCCGGCTACACGCTGGTGCCGCTCAACCTGCACTTCGTCAAGGGGCGGATCAAGTGCGAGGTCGGCCTGGCCAAGGGCAAGAAACAGCACGACAAGCGTGACACCGAAAAGCAGCGCGACACGCAGCGCGAAATCCAGTCCGTCATGAAACAGCACCGCCGGTAAAATTACTGGACAGCCGCGCCAAACTGGCCCGCGGCGACCCTGACACCCCCAACGTGCAAGGCAACGCCCGGCCCTCGCCGCAATTTCCTACTTCGGTTGCGTCTTCACAACCTGCATGGCCGTGGCAATCAGGCTGCTCATGTCGCCCAGGTTGGCCGGCACGATTAGCGTATTGTTGGTGCGCGCCAGCTGGCCGAAGGCACCCACATATTGCTCCGCGACCTTCAGGTTGACTGCATCGGCGCCGCCCGGCGACTGGATGGCCGCCGCAGTCTTGCGGATCGCTTCGGCGCTGGCCTCGGCAATTTCGAGGATGGCCGCTGCCTGGCCTTGAGCGCGGTTGATCGATGCCTGCTTTTCGCCCTCTGACCTGGCAATCGCCGCTTCACGTTCGCCGGTCGCGATATTGATCTGTTCCTGCTTGCGGCCTTCGGATGCCGCAATCAAGGCCCGCTTTTCGCGTTCCGCCGTGATCTGCGCCTGCATCGCGTGCAGGATTTCCTTCGGCGGAGTCAGGTCCTTGATTTCGTAGCGCAATACCTTCACGCCCCAGTTGGCCGCCGAATCGTCGATGGCCGACACCACCGCTGTATTGATGTGGTCGCGCTCTTCAAAAGTCTTGTCGAGCTCCATGCGGCCAATCACTGAGCGCAAGGTGGTTTGCGCCAGTTGCGTGATGGCAGCAACGTAATTGGACGAGCCATAGGAGGCCAGCTTGGGGTCGGTCACCTGGAAGTACAGGATGCCGTCCACTTGCAGCTGGGTGTTGTCCTTGGTAATGCAAACCTGCGGTGGCACGTCCAGCGGAATTTCCTTCAGAATATGCTTGTAACCCACGCGGTCAATGAAGGGCACCACGATATTCAATCCCGGCCCCAGCGTCGCGTGATACTTGCCAAGACGCTCGACTACCCAGGCATGCTGCTGCGGCACGACCTGGATGGTCTTGATGACGAAGACCACTGCCAGGATGAATATGACCAGCGATACGCTGCCGAAGCTGAAATCCATCTTACCTCCCTAGTTATTGTCGGATGAAGCGTTGATTGATACTTGTTGCGCTGCCGCGCCGACGATCAGGCGGCTGCCGCGGATTTCCAGGATCGCGAAAGTACCGGGCCGTGGCAAATTGCCGGGTGCCAGTTCCACATCCCACATGGCGCCGCGATAGTTGACGCGTGCGACCGGCTGGACACCGGGATGATCGGTCCATTCGGCAACCGCCACAGCCTGGCCGATATCGAGATTCACATTCGGATCATGGGCGGCGTCGACCCGGGCGGATTTACCAAACTTGCTGCGCCGCAGCGACAGCGTCGCCAGGACGCCGACAAGGGCTGCGGCCAGGAATTGCAGCCACATGGCGCCTCCCGACAGCGCGACCAATGCGCCCGCGACTAGGCCCAGCGCGACCATCAGCAAATAGAAGGTGCCGGTAAATAATTCGAGCACCACGAGACTGCCCGCCAGCATCAGCCACATTCCCCACTCCGACATCGCGCCCCTCCTTATTGAGTTGTCAGTATGCACCAAAAACAAAACCCCCGGGGCCACAGGCAACGAGGGTTCAAATAAAGCGGGTACGACTTCTTTCAACTTTTTATGCTCTAGAGCACGGGGTGAGTCTAACGGAAATTCCCCGGCAGTCAAAGAATTTCGCGACCACCTGTTCCTTCGGCGCAACGAAAAACGCGAACCCGAAGGTTCGCGTTTTTCTGCACAACGACCAGAATGCTTACTTGGCCTTTGCCAGCTTTTGCCAGGTATCGAGCACCGAGTCGGGATTCAGGGAAATCGAGGAAATCCCTTCCTTCATCAGCCATTCGGCGAAATCAGGATGGTCCGAAGGGCCCTGGCCGCAAATGCCAATGTACTTGCCCTGGGCGCGGCAGGCGGCAATCGCCTTCGATACCAGCGCCAGCACCGCCGGATCGCGCTCGTCGAAGTCCGCCGCCAGCAGTTCCATGCCGGAATCGCGGTCCAGGCCCAGCGTCAGTTGGGTCAGGTCGTTGGAACCGATCGAGAAGCCATCAAAATGCTCGAGGAATTGTTCAGCCAGGATGGCGTTGGACGGCACTTCGCACATCATAATCAGGCGCAGGCCGTTTTCGCCGCGCTTCAGGCCATTCTTGCCCAGCAAATCCACCACTTTCTTGGCCTGGCCCACGGTACGCACGAAGGGCACCATGATCTCGACATTGGTCAGGCCCATGTCGTTGCGCACCCGCTTCATTGCCAGGCATTCCATCTCGAAGCATTCGGCAAAATCTTCGGCGACGTAACGCGCGGCGCCGCGGAAGCCCAGCATCGGGTTTTCCTCGTCCGGCTCGTAGCGCGAACCGCCGATCAGCTTCTTGTATTCGTTGGACTTGAAGTCCGACAGGCGCACGATCACCGGCTTGGGCCAGAATGCGGCAGCAATGGTGGCCACGCCTTCGGCCAGTTTGTCGACATAGAACGCCTTGGGCGAAGCATGGCCGCGCGCCACCGATTCCACGGCCTTCTTGAGGTCCGGGTCGATGTTCGGGTATTCCAGGATTGCCTTCGGATGGACGCCGATATTGTTGTTGATGATGAATTCCAGGCGCGCAAGACCGACGCCGCCATTCGGCGTGGACTGGAAGTCGAACGCCAGTTGCGGGTTACCCACGTTCATCATGATCTTGACTGGCACTTCCGGCAATTCGCCGCGCACCACTTCGCTGATCTCGGTTTCCAGCAAGCCGTCATAGATCTTGCCTTCGTCGCCTTCGGCGCAGGACACGGTCACCAGGGTGCCATCCTTGAGCACATCTGTGGCATGGCCGCAGCCGACCACGGCCGGGACACCCAGTTCACGCGCGATGATGGCGGCGTGGCAGGTACGGCCGCCGCGGTTGGTGACGATTGCCGAGGCGCGCTTCATGACCGGCTCCCAGTTGGGGTCGGTCATGTCGGCCACCAGGACGTCGCCCGGCTGCACGCGCTCCATTTCGGACGGATCGCGGATCACGCGCACCGGACCGGCGCCGATCTTCTGGCCAATCGCACGACCGGATGTCAGCACGGTGCCGCTGCCCTTGAGCTTGAAACGCTGCTGCACGTCAGTTGCCTTGACTTGCGACTTCACGGTTTCCGGACGGGCCTGCAGGATGTAGAGCTTGCCGTCGCGGCCATCCTTGCCCCACTCGATATCCATCGGGCGGGCGTAATGCTTCTCGATGATCACGGCGTATTTCGCCAGTTCGACGATTTCGGCGTCGTTCAGCGAATAGCGGTTGCGCAGCTCGATCGGCACATCGACCGTCTTGACCGAACGACCGGCCTTGGCTTCGCCGGTGAATTCCATCTTGATGAGTTTGGAGCCGATATTGCGGCGGATGATGGGCAGCTTGCCCTCGGCCAGCATCGGCTTGTGGACGTAGAATTCGTCCGGATTGACCGCGCCCTGCACCACCGTCTCGCCCAGGCCATAGCTGGACGTGATGAACACCACGTCCTCGAAGCCGGATTCCGTATCGATGGTAAACATCACGCCGGCAGCACCCAGGTCCGAGCGCACCATGCGCTGCACGCCGGCCGACAAGGCTACTTCGGCATGTGTGAAACCCTTGTGCACGCGATAGGAAATCGCGCGGTCGTTGTACAGCGAGGCAAATACGTGCTTGATCGCTTCGAGCACGTTGTCGATGCCGACCACGTTCAGGAAGGTTTCCTGCTGACCGGCAAACGAGGCGTCAGGCAAGTCTTCCGCTGTGGCGGAGGAACGGACCGCGAATGACATTTCACTTGAAGAATCAGCTACAAGCTGCTGATAATACTCGGAAATTTCTTTCTGCAGGCGAGGCTGGAATGGCGTTTCGACAATCCATTCACGGATTTCCTTGCCCGCTTCGGCTAGGGCACGCACATCATCCACGTTCAGTGTTTCCAGGCGCGCGGCAATGCGCTCGCCCAGCGTCTGGCCGCCATCGGGGGCATGATCGAGAAAGTCGCGGAAAGCCAGCGCCGTGGTTGCAAAGCCACCCGGCACCCGTACACCAGCGCCTGCCAGCTGGCTGATCATTTCTCCCAGTGAAGCATTCTTGCCACCGACCGATTCCACATCGGTCATGCGCAAGTGCTCAAAGGACGCGACGTACGTGCCCCCTTCGGACAGAGCGTGAGCTGCTCCGGTAGATACTGCATTGGACATAACAACCTCTAGTTTGATGATAAGAAATCTTCACGCCGGCAGTCTCACACTGGTATTTTTATTATTCTTCGAAGTGGTGCGCAACTGCCAAAACTGCCAATAAAACCATTTAACTGCATTTTACAGTGCGCAATGTGATTTTGCTTTATACAATGAGGTTTTTTTGCCGCCGAGATCCCCATGCCTGACGCTTCCGTGGTTCCTGTTCCAAACGCCGACCGTACGGCATTTTACATTTCCGATGGCACCGGAATTACCGCCGAAGCCTTTGGCCATTCCGTCCTGACCCAGTTCAACCTGCGCTTCCGGCAAATTCGCCTGCCCTTTATCGACAGCCTCGACAAGGCGCATGAAGCCGTGCAAAAGATCAATAATGCCTTTGCCACCGATGGCAAGCGGCCCATCGTTTTTTCCACCCTGGTCAAGCCCGAACTGGCCGCCGTGGTGCGGCAGTCGCAAGGCATGCAGATGGACCTGATCCAGACCTTCATTGCGCCGCTGGAACAGGAACTCGGCCTGCCGGCCAGCCACACGATCGGCCGCAGCCACAACATTGCCGACTCGGTGGAATATAACCGGCGCATCGACGCCATCAATTTCTCGCTGGCACATGATGACGGCCAATCCAACCTGAACCTGGAAGCGGCCGACATCATCCTGGTGGGCGTTTCCCGCTCGGGCAAGACCCCGACCAGCCTGTACCTGGCCATGCAATACGGCGTCAAGGCCGCCAACTACCCCCTGATTCCCGATGATTTCGAGCGCGGCAAGCTGCCGCCGGAATTGCTGCCGCACAAGGCCAAGATTTTCGGCCTGTCGATTGCACCCGACCGCCTGTCGGAGGTGCGCAATGAACGCCGCCCAGGCAGCAAGTATGCCTCGCTGGAGAATTGCCGCTATGAAATTAACGAAGCGGAGAGGATGATGCAGAAGGAAGGCATCCGCTGGATGTCGTCGACTGCCAAGTCGATCGAGGAAATCGCCACCATGATCCTGCAGGAAATCCGGCCCGACAAGCAAGCCTACTAGGCTTTGTTGCCAGCGCTAAGGCCCTGCCGCACCTGTTCGAAAAAACAGACGGCGGCGCTGGCCGCGACATTCAGCGATTCCACCGCGCCAAGGTGGGGAATGGCGACCTGGTGGGTCGCGTGCGCCAGCAAGGCTTCCGACACGCCCTGCCCTTCATGGCCAAACAGCCACGCGACCGGGCGCGCGAGGTCGGCGCCATACACGGTTTGCGTCGCATGCGAACTGGTAGCCAGCACCGGCACGGCGGCATTGCGCACCAGTGCCAGCAGGTCGGCATTCTCGACAATCTCGAGCAAAAAATGCGCGCCCATGCCTGCGCGCAGCACCTTCGGCGACCACGAGAACACCGTGCCGGGACTGCAGTAGACCTGGCGGATGCCGGCTGCCGCGGCACTGCGCAGGATCGACCCGAGGTTGCCCGGATCCTGCAACCGGTCGAGCAATACCGCCGATTGCGTCAGCTGTGCCGTTCCCGGCGTGTCGGGCGTGGCGATCACGAAAAGAATCCCGACGCCCTGCTCGACCTGGCTCAGGGCGTTATACAGCGCATCCGGAAGCACGATGCACGATACCTGGCGCGCCTCGCACTGTGCCACGATGGCGCCGGCTTCGCCCTGCTGGCGCGCCGATTCGCTGGCCACGCACATGAGCGGTGCGCCCGCCAGTTGCAGGTAAGTCTCGCACAGGTGCACGCCATCGAGGAGGGTGCGCTGCGCCTTGCGGCGCGCCTGCGAACTGGTGGCAAGCTGCTTCAATTCCTTGTAGAGCGGATTGTCGCGCGAGCTGATCTCTTTCATTGGTCTTGCGCTCCCAGCAAGGCCCGCACCGGCGCATACGACTTGCGATGCACGGGCGAGACGCCATGCAGTCGCAGGCGCTCCAGGTGCAAGGCGGTCGGATACCCCTTGTGCTGGTCGAAGGCGTATTGGGGAAATTCACTGTGCAAGACCGCCAGCGCCGCGTCACGCGCCGTCTTGGCAAGGATCGAGGCGGCAGAGATCGCCTGCACCTTGTCATCGCCCTTGACGATGGCTTCCGAGCGTACCGGCATCACCGGGCAGCGGTTACCATCGATCAGCGCCAGGGTCGGCTGCCGATGCAGGCCTTCCACGGCGCGGCGCATGGCCAGCATGGTGGCCTGCAGTATATTCAATTCGTCGATCTCGGCTTCCGAACACTGGGCAACCGACCAGGACAAGGCGCACGCCTTGATCTCGACAGCCAGCGCGTCACGCCGGGCTTCGCTCAGTTTCTTGGAATCGCGCAAGCCGGCAATCGGCCGCAGCGGATCGAGGATCACCGCAGCCGCAAATACCGGCCCTGCCAGCGGCCCGCGCCCGGCCTCGTCGACACCGCAGATCACTTCACCCGCATAGTCGAACAGCGACAGGCTGCCTTCTGCTGCTTGCTTGCCTGCCCGATTCATCCCCGTGTCCCCGCAACGCCGGTCATCGGCGAGGTGCGGCCAATCAGGTCCAGCACCGCTTGGGCGCTCTCCCGCGCGGTATTGCGCAGCAAGGCGTGATGCATGTCGGTAAAGCGCTGCTGCAGCATGGCACGGTGAGCGGCGTTATCGAGCTGCGCCAGCAGGGCATCGGCCAAAGATGCCGGCGTTGCCGCATCCTGCAGCAATTCCGGCACGAGGAATTCCTGCGCCAGGATATTTGGCAAGCCGATCCAGGGCTGGTAACCCATGTGCCGCAGGACATGCCAGGACGCGCGCATCATCTTGTAGCCAATCACCATCGGCTTCTTGAACAAGGCAACTTCCAGTGTCGCCGTGCCGGAGGCCACCAGCACCGCGTCAGCGGCGGCGATGGCCACATGCGATTGTCCTTCGGTGAGCGTCAGCGGCACATCCTGCAGGCCCGCCTCGGCAAGCAATTGCTGGAAATACTGGCGCTGCTTTTCGCCTGCCATCGGCACCACGATGCGCATGCCGGGCTCGCGCTGCAACAGCAGCTTTGCCGCGCCGATGAAGGCGACGGTATTGTATTTCAGCTCTGACATCCGGCTGCCTGGCAGTATGGCCACTACAGGCGCCTCGCCGCCCAGTCCCAGCGCGGCACGCGCAGCCGCCACATCGGGCACCAGCGGGATCACTTCCGCCATCGGATGGCCGACATAGGTCGCCGGAATGCCTGCCTTGCGATAGATTTCCTCTTCAAAGGGAAACACCACCAGCATGTGCGAGACCGCGCGGGCGATCTTCTTGATGCGCCCCGCCCGCCAGGCCCAGATCGACGGCCCGATAAAATGCACAGTGGGGATGCCGGCGTCTTTCAGCTGCATCTCGAGGCCCAGATTGAAATCCGGCGCATCGACGCCGACGAAGACCGCGGGCTTTTCCGCCAGCAGGCGGTCGCGCAGGGCATTCTGGATTCCCTTGATCTCGCGGTAGTGCGCCAGGACTTCGAAGAGGCCGCGCACTGCCAGCTTTTCCATCGGCCAGTCAGAAACGAACCCATGCTGCATCATGTGCTTGCCGCCGATGCCGTGGATGTAGGCATCCGGCAAGGCCGGGCGCAGGCCCGACAGCATGCGCCCGGCCAGCAAGTCGCCGGAGGTCTCGCCCGCGACCATGGCCAGGGAAAGCTTAGCGGATGATGCCACGGCTGCTGGATTCCAGGAATTCACGCAACAGGCGGATATGCGCAGCGGCTTCCGGCGACTTGCCTTCTTCCTGCACCAATGCCGCCTTGGCATCGTCCAGCGACAGGCCGGCGCGATACACCAGCTTGTAGGCGCGCTTGATTGCAGCAATCTGCTCGGGCGTGAAACCGCGGCGCTTCAGGCCTTCCGAATTGATGCCGGCCGGAACCGCGCGGTTGCCTGCGGCCGTGACAAACGGCGGCACGTCCTGGCTGACGGCTGCTGTAAAGGCCGTCATGGCATGCGCGCCGATATGGCAGAACTGGTGGACAGTCGAAAAGCCGCCCAAAAATACCCAGTCGCCCAGGTGGACATGGCCTGCGAGCGTGGCGTTATTGGCGAGGATGATATTGTTGGCGAGCTGGCAGTCATGGGCGATATGCACATACGCCATGATCCAGTTATCGTTGCCGATACGCGTGACGCCGGCATCCTGCACGGTACCGAGGTTGAAGGTGCAGAATTCGCGAATGGTATTGCGGTCGCCAATTTCCAGCCGGGTCGGCTCGCCTGCAAATTTCTTGTCCTGCGGCGCGGCGCCAAGCGAGGCAAACTGGAAAATCTGGTTGTCGCAGCCGATCGTCGTATGGCCTTCGATGACCACGTGCGGCCCGACTTTCGTGCCAGCGCCGATTTTCACGTGCGGACCAATCACCGTATACGCGCCCACCTCGACGGAATCGTCAAGTTGCGCCTGCTGATCGACAATCGCGGTCGAATGAATCCTGCTCATGCTTACTGGCCCGCCGGCTGGCTCGAATCCGCTGTACTGCGCATGGTGCACATGAGCTCGGCTTCGAGGGCGACCTGACCGTCGACGGACCCAACCGCCTTGTACTTCCAGATGCCACGCGCGTTGCGCAGGATTTCCACTTCCATCTTCAGCTGGTCGCCGGGGCCGACCGGACGCTTGAAACGGGCGCCGTCAATGCCGAGGAAATACACCACGCTGCTGTCATCGGGCTTGACGCCCATGGTCAGGAACGATAGCAAGGCAGCCGTCTGCGCCATCGCCTCGATCATCAGCACGCCCGGCATGACCGGCTTGTGCGGGAAATGGCCGTTGAAAAATTCTTCGTTGACCGTGACATTCTTGATGGCGGTGATCGACTTGCCTGCTTCCCAGTTCAGCACGCGGTCCACCAGCAATAGCGGGTAACGGTGCGGCAGGTATTCCTTGATCTGGCAAATATCGAGGGTTTTCATTTCAGGGGCGTTCATTCTGACTCTTCTGTTAAGGATTTGACAATTTTCTCAAGCTCCCGGATTTTCTCACGCATCGCCGGCAAATTGCGCACGATGACTGCGGATTTTTCCCAGTCCGCGTTCTTCGCCAACGGGTAGATACCGGTATAAAACCCGGGCTGCGAAATGGTGCGCGACACGAAGCTGCCCGACGAAATCGTGACATGGTCAGCAATACTGAGGTGGCCGAGGACCATCGCCGCGCCGCCAAAGGTGCAATGCTTGCCGATTTTCGCGCTGCCGGCGACACCGGTGCAGCCCGACATCAGCGTATGCGCGCCGACATGGCAGTTGTGACCGATCTGGATCTGGTTATCGAGCTTGACGCCATCCTCAATGACCGTGTCCGCCATGGCGCCGCGGTCGATTGTGGTATTGGCGCCGATCTCGACATCGTCGCCGATGACCACCCGCCCGGTCTGCGGGATCTTGACCCAGGTGCCCTTGTCACTGGCAAAGCCGAAGCCGTCGGCGCCGATGACCGCACCGGAGTGGACGATGCCGCGCGCGCCGATTTCACAAGCATCGTAAAAACTCACCCGTGAATGCAATCGGGTGCCGGCGCCGATCTTCGCGCCGCGGCCAATGAAGCAACCGGCACCGATCACCGCGCCGGCGCCGATATGTGCATCCGCCTCGATGACAGCCTGGGGACCGATGCTGGCATCATCCGAGATCTGCGCTGCCGGATCGACCACGGCGCTGGCATGGATTCCCTGCTTTGCGGCCACGGCCTTGAGGCTGGCGAAATATTGCGCCGTCCGGGCAAAATAGGCGTAGGGATTATCGGAAACAATGCGCGCGCCCTGGTAATCCGCTCCCAGGGCGTCATTTTCGCCGGGGGAGAGGATCAAGGCCGCCGCCCGGGTCCGGGCCGCCTGGGCACGCAACTTCGAAGTGGAAAGAAAGGTGACGTGCGACTGGTCCGCCTCGCCCAGCGGTGCAATACCGACGACCTCGATCGTCGCATCACCGATCAATTGGCCACCCAGGCGTTCGACCAGGTCCTTAAGCAGGATGCTCATCACAGACCCTCAAAAAAATGATGGGAAAGAGCGGCGCAAGGCCGATCTTTCCCGGGATGGAAAGGATGCTTACTTGTTCAGTGCTTTCAATACCTTGTCAGTGATATCGATGCGCGGGCTGGCGTAGACGGCTTCCTGGAACACGATATCGTATTTTTCAGCTTCGGCAATCTGCTTGATCACCTTGTTGGTGCGCTCGAGCACCACGGCCAGTTCCTCGTTGCGGCGCTGGTTGAGGTCTTCCCGGAATTCGCGCTGCTTGCGCTGAAAATCCTTGTCGAGGTCCGTCAATTCGCGCTGGCGACGCATGCGGTCGGATTCGGACAGCACGGCCGCATCCTTGTCCAGGCGCTCCGAAATGGTTTTCAGGCGTGCCGCCATGTCCTGCAATTCGCGGTCGCGCTTGGAAAATTCCTGCTCGATCTTGGCCTGCGCCGTTTTGGCAGGCACTGCTTCGCGGAAAATGCGTTCCGTGCTGACGAATCCGATTTTGGCATCTTGCGCATGGGCACTTGCCAAAGGCAAGAAACAAGCCGCGGCCAACGCTGCGCATTTAATCCAGGTAATTGAATATGCTTTCGACATCTAGGTATTTCTCCGAATCCGAACTACAACACAAAACGCTTATTATGCCACTACGCCCTTAGAAGCCGGTACCCAGCTGGAACTGGAAGTTCTGCGTCAGGTCGCCCGGCTTGGCATTGAAAGGCTTGCCGTAACTGATTTTCAAAGGGCCGATCGGCGAAATCCAGCTGATGCCCAGACCGCCGGAATAGCGCAGGTCGCCGGTCTTGATCTTCTGGTTTTCGGCAAAAACGTTGCCGGCGTCAAGGAACGTGAACCAGCGCAAGCTGCGGTCACGCCCGGAAAACGGCACTTGAAACTCCACGTTGGCAATGATGCGCTTGGAACCGCCCAGCGCATCGCCCTGCGGATTGTTTGCCGTCGCCGCTGAACGCGGTCCCAGCGAAGAACCCTCAAAACCGCGCACCGAGCCGATACCGCCAGCGTAAAAATTCTTGAACACGGGGTAAGGTTTGCCACCCATGCCGGCACCGTAATCCAGTTCGCCATTGAGTGCCAATGTCATCGTCCGGAAGACCGGCAAAAATTGCTGATACTGATAAACCCCGCGGTAATACCGCTGGTCACCGAAGGCCGCCACTTCAAGGTTGGCGCGTTGATACTGGCCTGTGGTCGGGGTCAGCACGCTATCGCGACTATCGCGCTGCCAGGCTGCTGTCAGCGGAAAACTGGTCGTGGTGGCGCTACATATGCTGTTGGCGGGAACAACCGCTGCCGTACATGGACCGCTCGCACCAAATGCCGCGACATAATCGCGATAAACCTGTGGACTGTCGTTGAACCCCGGCACGCCAAAATAGGTCTCGACCTTGGTACGCTCGACGCCGATGCCGAAGTAGATGGTATCCAGTTCGGTAAACGGCACGCCATGCATGATGCTGCCGCCAGTCGTGACGATCTTGTATTCACCCGTATTGACCAGCGGCGGGCGGCTGGTACGGTAAAACACTTCCAGGCTGCGGCTGATGCCGTCGTCGGTCACATACGGATCGACATGCGAGAAGGCGATGGTGCGGTTGTACTTGCTCGTATTCACATCGACGCCAAGTGTCTTGCCGCTGCCAAAGGCATTGGCCTGGTGCACCGAGGCCGACAAGGTCATCCGTTCGCTGCTGGAGAAACCGGCGCCCAGCGACAATGTCCCGGTTGGCTTTTCGACCACGGAAACGTTCACATCTACCTGGTCGCTCGTGCCCGGCACCTCAGGCGTCTCGATATTGACTTCATTGAAGTAACCGAGGCGGTCAACGCGGTTGCGCGAGTTCTTGATCTTGTCGCCGTCATACCAGGAACTTTCAAACTGGCGGAATTCACGTCGCACGACTTCGTCGCGCGTGATGGTATTGCCGGCGACGTTGATGCGGCGCACGTACACGCGCTTGCCCGGGTCGATGAACACGGTGAAAGCGACTTCGCGCTTTTCACGGTTGATCTCGGGATTGGCATTGACATTGGCGAAAGCATAGCCGAATGTCCCCATGCGCTCGGAAATCTTCTTGACGCTCTCGGCCAGCTTCTCGCCGGAATAGACATCGCCCTTCTTCAACTCGACCAGCGACTTCAATTCCGCTTCACGGCCGAGCAACTCACCCTCGAGCTTGACATCGGCGACCTTGAATTTCTCGCCTTCGTTGATGTTGACGGTGATGTAGATATCTTTCTTGTCCGGCGAAATCGACACTTGCGTCGATTCGATCTGCATCTCCAGGTAACCGTTGTTCAGGTAATGGGACTTGATGCTTTCAATGTCGCCAGTCAGCTTTTGCTTAGTGTACTGGTCGGACTTGGTGTACCAGGTAAACCAGCCCGGCGTCGTCAGGTTCAGCAAGCCATGCAATTCCTTGTCGCTGTAGACCTTGTTGCCGACAAAAGTGATTTGCTTGATGCGGGCTGCATCGCCCTCGTCCACGGCAAAGGTGATGTTGACGCGGTTACGCTCGATCGGGGTCACGGTGGTGGTAACTTTCGCCCCGTACAGGCCACGCGACAGGTATTGCCGCTTCAGTTCCTGCTCGGCGCGGTCGACCATTGCGCGGTCGAAAATGCGCGATTCCGCCAGGCCGATCTCCTTCAGGGCCTTGGTCAGCTGTTCCTTGTCGAATTCCTTGATGCCGGAAAAATCGACGCTGGCGATGGCAGGACGTTCCTCGACCATCACCACCAGGACATTGCCCTCGGACTCGATGCGCACATCCTTGAAAAAGCCGGTCGCGTACAGCGCCTTGATGGCGGCGGAGCCCTTTTCATCGGTAAAGGTCTCGCCAACCCGCACCGGCAAATAACTGAACACCGTACCGGCTTCGGTACGCTGGATACCCTCGACGCGAATATCCTTGACGACAAACGGCTCGGCCGCCAGCGCCTGGCCCGAACACAGGGCGAAGGCAGCGACAGCGATCAGACGGCGGGGGAAAGATGGCAGGGCAATACGCGCAGGATGTAATTTCATTAGCAGTCGTTCGTTTTCAATTTTCTTGTGTAGCAATGCGCAAAGCCCGCAAGACAAGCCGGGCTCAGGACATGAGGCGCACGATGTCGTTGAACACCGCCACCGCCATCAATGCCATGAGAATGCCGACGCCGGCGCGTTGCGCAATTTCTCCCACTCGCTCGGACAAGGGTCGTCCGGTCAAAACTTCCAGCGAATAATACAGTAAATGGCCACCGTCCAGCACCGGAATGGGTAGCAAATTCATCACACCCAGGCTAATGCTGATGAGGGCAATGAAGCTCAGGTAACTGATGATACCGATGCGCGCGGTCTGGCCAGCATAATCCGCGATGGTGATCGGCCCGGAGATATTTTTCCATGACAGCTCGCCAACCAGCATTTTACCAAGCATTTTCAGCGTTAACACACTGGAATCCCAGGTACGCTGCACTGCCTTGGTGACTGCCGCGAATGGCGGCGAACTAGCCGTGACCATTTCCGGCGCCACCGGGATTTCAACCTGGATCTGGCCGATGGTCTTTCCGCCCTGCTCGCGCGCCAGCGGCGTGACTGCAAGGTCCAGCTCGCGGCCATCGCGCAGCACCCGCATGCGCAAGGATTTTCCGGGCGATGCCCGCACCAGCTCGATCAGTGCCACGCCATCCTTGATCGCCACGCCATCCACTGCAAGGATCACGTCGCCTTGGCGAAAACCTGCCATCATCGCAGGACCATTTTCCGCAAGCTTGCCGAAAATCGCGCGCGGGCGGGCCAGGTCCAGGCCGAGTTTGCCAAGAAAATCGCCTTCCAGGTCCTGCGCACCAATGCTGTCGAGCGGCAGCGTTACCGTGTAGGAAGCCGTGTCTGTCCGGGTACGTCGCACCTCCAGCACGGCAGCCTGTTTCGCCACTGCGAGCTGGATCAGTTGCCAGCGCATGTCCGACCAGATCTGCACGGGTTCGCCATTGATGGCCGTCACCAGTTCGCCGCCGCGCAAGCCTGCCTCATGCGCCGCGGTGCTGGCCGGCACGGTTCGCAGCAGCGGCGCCGGCTCTGGAATGCCGTTGATGTACAGGCCCGTGAAAATGACGATCGCCAGCAGAAAATTTGCCAGCGGACCAGCCGCCACGATGGCGATGCGCTTCCAGACGCTTTGCCGGGTGAATTCGCGCGCCAGGTCTTCCGGCGGCAGGCCCGAGACATCTTCTTCGCGGGCGTCGAGCATCTTCACATAGCCGCCGAACGGCAGGGCCGACAGCGCCCATTCGGTGCGGTCCGGCCCGATCCGGCGCGACCAGAGGACCTTGCCCATGCCGACCGAGAAGCGCAGGACCTTGACACCGCACCAGCGCGCGATCCAGTAATGGCCCAGCTCGTGCACCACGATCAGGGTGCCAAGGACGAAAATGAACGCGAGTAGGGTCTGCAGCAGGTTCATGTCATGCTATGAGGCAGTCGCGTGCCAGGCGGCGCGCTTCGCGGTCTTGTTCGAGCAAGTCTTCGAGACCGGAAACGGCGCGCCCTGGCAGCCTGTCCATCACCCTATGTATGAGTTGATCGATTTTCCGAAAGCCGATTTCCCGGTCCAGGAATGCCTGGACCGCCACTTCATTGGCGGCATTCAATACCGCAGCGGTCGAACCGCCCTCGTTCAGCGCATCATACGCCAGCTTCAGGCAGGGAAAACGCTGAAAATCCGGGGCCAGGAAATGCAGCTGCCCTATTTTAACCAGATCTACCGGTTCCACGCCTGAGGCGATGCGTTCCGGATAAGCCAGTGCGTGCGCAATCGGCGTGCGCATGTCGGGATTGCCCAGCTGGGCCAGCAGCGAGCCGTCGACATACGACACCATGGAGTGGATCACGCTTTGCGGATGGATCAGCACCTCGATCTTCTCGGCAGGCGCGCCAAACAGCCAGTGCGCCTCGATCACTTCCAGGCCCTTGTTCATCATGGTGGCCGAATCGACCGAAATCTTGCGCCCCATGACCCAGTTCGGGTGGGCCACGGCTTCTTCCGGCGTGACCGCTTCCAGGGTTGCGACATCGCGCCGCAGGAATGGCCCGCCGGATGCGGTCAGGACAATCTTCGCCACGCCATGGTCTTCAGGAGCGCGGCCAAAGGATTGCGGCAGGCACTGGAAAATTGCATTGTGCTCGCTGTCGATCGGCAGCAAGGTGGCGCCATTCTCGTTCACGGCGTCCATGAACATCTGGCCGGACATGACCAGCGCTTCTTTGTTTGCCAAAAGCAACTTCTTGCCGGCACGCGCCGCTGCCAGGCTTGGCTCCAGGCCTGCCGCGCCGACGATTGCCGCCATGACGGTGTCGCATCCGGCAGCGCTGGCCACCGCGCACAAGGCATGCTGGCCGTATTCCACCTGGGTCGGCAACCCCATTTCGCGCAACAGGTCCGCAAGTTCTTTCGCCGCAGCAGCGCTTCCCACTACCGCCACCTGGGGGCGAAATTGCCGGCACTGCTGCGCCAGCTCCGCCACCCTGGAATGCGCAGTCAGCGCGAAAACACGGTAACGGTCGGGATGACGCGCGATCACGTCGAGGGTGGATACGCCGATGGAACCGGTCGATCCGAGGATGGTAATGGTTTGCATGCTGAATGAAACTTAAAACCGGGAATGGAAGAGCATCGCCAGCGGCAGCACCGGGATCAGCGCATCGATGCGGTCAAGAACGCCGCCGTGCCCGGGCAACAGATTGCTGCTGTCTTTCATGGCGGCGCGGCGCTTCAGTTGCGACTCCACCAGGTCGCCAACGACGCTGGCCGCCACCAGCAAGCTCAGCACCAGCAGCCAGCCCACCCAGCCCCAACTGGCTTGCAGGCGCGCGGAAAACGTCCCTTGCAGCGCCGGCGTCATGACGCACAGCGCGCTCAGCAGCAGTACTGCCACCCCGCCGCCGATGGCGCCCTCCCAGGATTTGCCGGGTGAGATCGACGGCGCCAGCTTGCGCTTGCCGAAAGCGCGCCCGGAAAAATAGGCGCCAATGTCCGCGACCCAGACGATCGCCATCACCGACAGCAGGTACAGGGGGGAATACTGGTACAGGTAAAGGATCGCAACGAAGCAACCGAGGATGGCAATGCAGTAAAGCGCCGCGAGAAGACGGTTGCGCACGCCATCCAGCGGCGGCAATCCGGTCCCCAGGGAAGGCACCAGGCGCAACGCCCAGATCGCCACGCAGGCAATAAAGAGCAGCGAAGGAGAAAAATTACCCTGGTAAAGCACGATCACGCCGAACGCGATCGTCCAGATGACCGCGCCGACGACCGGCTGGCGATTACCGAACAGGCGGAAGGCTTCCCACATGGCCGCCCCAAGGAAGACTGCCGCAACGATGACGAATGCCAGGAAAGAACCGGAATAGACGACAAGCAAGAGCAGCGCAAGCAGGGCCAGCGCCGTGAGAACGCGCGTTTTCAGCATCAGGAAGCTTTCTTGTGCTCGACCAGCTGGGCGCTGGTGCGTCCAAAACGGCGCTCGCGCTTCTGGTAGGACGCAATTGCCAGGTCCAGCGCAGCCGCGTCGAAATCAGGCCAGAAGGTATCGGTAAAATACAGCTCGGAATAGGCCATCTGCCACAGCAGGAAATTTGAAATGCGCTCTTCGCCGCCGGTGCGGATGAACAGGTCAGGCTCAGGCGCATACGCCATGGCCAGGTGCGGCGCCAGCATCTCTTCGGTAAATTCGGTAACGCCCGGATTGGCCTCCGCCATCTTGCCGGTGGCTTGCAGGATGTCCCAGCGGCCGCCATAGTTGGCGCAGATGGTCAGGGTCAGGCGCGTGTTGCCGGCAGTCTTGCGCTCGGCGTCGGCAATCATTTTTTGCAGCTTGGCGTCGAAACGCCCGAGGTCGCCAACGACCTTCAGGCGGATGCCATTGACATGCATCTTCGCCACTTCCCGTTCCAGAGCGCTGACGAAGAGCTTCATCAAAAAGGAGACTTCATCGGCTGGACGCCGCCAGTTTTCCGAGCTGAAAGCAAACAGGGTCAGGTACCCCACCCCACGCGAAGCGCATGCCTCGACGATGTCGCGGACAGTCTCCACGCCCTTGACATGGCCGGCGACGCGCGGCAGGAAGCGCTTGGTCGCCCAGCGCCCGTTGCCGTCCATAATCATGGCGATATGGCGCGGCACTGAAGCGGCCTCGGGAATCCCGTGTGTGGAACTCGAATGCGTCATGAAAACCATGCCAAATATATATTAGAAGAAATAACTATACCTGCATTTAAACGGTCATGATTTCTTTTTCTTTGTCACTGATCAATTTATCAATTTCAATCACAAATTTGTCGGTCAGTTTCTGCACTTCATCCTGGGTGCGGCGCTCATCGTCTTCCGAGCAAGCCTTGTCCTTGACCAGTTTTTTCAGGGCTTCATTGGCGTCACGGCGGATGTTGCGAACGGCAATTTTTGCATCTTCGGCTTCGCCCTTGACCATCTTGACGATTTCCTTGCGGCGCTCCTCGGTCAGGGGCGGCGTCGGCACGCGGATCAGGTCACCCTGGGTAGAGGGATTGAAACCCAGGTCGGATTCGCGAATGGCTTTTTCGACCACGGCGACCATTTTCTTTTCCCATGGCTGCACACCGATGGTACGGGCATCGACCAGCGTAACATTGGCCACCTGGGTCAACTGCGTCGGGGTGCCGTAATAATCCACCATGATATGGTCGAGAATGCCAGGGTGGGCGCGCCCGGTGCGCACCTTGGCCAGGTTGGCCTTCAGAGTCTCGATGGACTTCTGCATTTTCTGATCGGCGTTTTTCTTGACGTCGGCATTACTCATGCTGCTCTCCTTGCTTGCAACGAATTAATTACAAATTACAAATGAACCAGTGTGCCTTCGTCTTCACCCAGGACGACGCGCTTCAATGCGCCCGGCTTGACGATGGAAAACACCTTGATTGGCAACTTCTGGTCGCGGCACAAGGCAAACGCGGTGGCATCCATGACTTGCAGGTGCTTGGAAATTGCCTCATCAAAGGTAATGGTGGCGTAGCGTGTGGCGCCCGGGTCCTTTTTCGGGTCGGCGCTGTAGACGCCATCCACCTTGGTCGCCTTCAGGACGATTTCGGCGCCAATCTCGGAACCGCGCAATGCTGCTGCGGTGTCGGTCGTAAAAAAGGGATTGCCGGTGCCGGCAGCGAACACGACGACCTTGCCTTCTTCCAGGTATTGCAGGGCTTTGGGGCGAACGTAGGGCTCCACCACCTGCTCGATGCCGATTGCCGACATGACGCGGGCGGTGAGGCCGACCTGGCGCATGGCATCGGCCAGTGCCAGCGAATTCATGACAGTGGCAAGCATGCCCATGTAATCGGCAGTGGCGCGGTCCATGCCCTGCGCTCCCGGCGCCACGCCCCGGAAGATATTGCCGCCGCCGATCACAATCGCCAGCTCCACGCCAAGCCGCGCCACTTCTGCCACATCCGCCACCATGCTCTCGATGGTGGCGCGATTGATGCCGTAGGCGTCGTCACCCATCAGGGCCTCACCGGAAAGCTTGAGAAGGACGCGCTTGTAGGCAGGTTGTGTCATGGGCTGGGCTCCTAGGGTAATTCCGGATTGAATGATACTTTACTGATACTGCATTACTTTAACGCATACACTGCATGCCTGCATTGTCATACAGGCATGCAGCAGACTTAAAAAAACGGGCCTTTCGGCCCGCCTTTTGCCTTACCGTATAACTTAAGCCTGCTTGGCTGCCGCGACTTGGGCGGCCACTTCGGCAGCGAAGTCGTCCTGCTTCTTTTCAATGCCTTCGCCAACCACGAACATCGTGAAGGCTTTCACGCTGGAACTGGTTGCCTTGAGCATTTGCTCGACGGTTTGCTTGTCGTTCTTGACAAACGCCTGGTTGAACAGCGAGACTTCCTTCAGGAATTTCTGCACCGAACCATCGATACGCTTGGCAACGATTTCAGCCGATTGCGGGGTCTTGCCTTCCGCCTTGGCCTTTTCCGCATCTTCAGCCGCTTTCAGGCTGGCAACCGAACGCTCTTTCTCGATCAGGTCGGCCGGCACTTGCTCGGACGACAGCGCGACCGGCTTCATCGCGGCGATGTGCATTGCCACATCCTTGCCGACTTGCTCATCAGCACCGTCAAATTCGACGATGACGCCGATGCGGGTGCCATGCAGGTAAGAAACCAGCTTGGAAGCGGTTTCAAAGCGCTGGAAACGGCGGATCGACATGTTTTCACCGATCTTGCCGATCAATGCAGCGCGCACTTCGTCGACGGTCTTGCCGTCCAGCGGCAGCGCCGACAGCGCAGCCACGTCGGCCGGATTGTTCTCGGCGACCAGCTTGGCCACGGTATTGGCCAGGGCGATGAAGTCATCGTTCTTGGTCACGAAATCGGTTTCACAGTTGACTTCAACCAGGGCACCAACACCACCGCTGATGTATGCAGACACCACGCCTTCGGCGGTCACGCGGGAAGACGCTTTGGAAGCCTTGCTGCCCAGCTTGACGCGCAGGATTTCTTCAGCCCTTGCCATATCGCCTTCGGCTTCGGTCAGGGCCTTTTTGCATTCCATCATCGGCGCGTCGGTCTTCGCGCGCAGTTCACCCACCATCGCTGCGGTAATTGCCGCCATATCGTTCTCCTTCAATTAACGTCCTGCCGGACGTGGAAAATATTTACAAAAAAGGGGCGAACCGCGGTTGCCCCCTTGGTTAAAGCCTGACGGCCTCTGAGCGGCTTAAGCCTGCTCGTTGACCTCGACGAACTCGTCGCCGCCAGCCTTGACCGCTTCAACAACGTCGTTGACGGCGTTGGCACGGCCTTCCAGGATGGCGTCGGCCACGCCGCGCGCATACAACTGGATCGCTTTGGAAGAGTCATCGTTACCCGGGATGACATACGCCACACCTTCCGGCGAGTGGTTGGTATCGACCACGCCGATGACCGGGATGCCCAGCTTGGCGGCTTCGGTGATCGTGCCCTTGTGGAAGCCGACGTCGATCACGAAAATAGCGTCAGGAATGCCACCCATGTCCTTGATGCCGCCGATGGATTTTTGCAGCTTTTCCATTTCGCGGGCAAACATCAGTGCTTCTTTCTTGCTCATCTTTTCGACCGAACCGTCGGCGATGGCAACTTCCATATCCTTCAGGCGCTTGATCGAGGTCTTGATGGTCTTGAAGTTGGTCAGCATGCCGCCCAGCCAGCGCTGGTCGACGAAAGGCACGCCGGCGCGCTGCGCTTCAGCGGCGATGATGTCGCGGGCCTGGCGCTTGGTACCGACCATCAGGATGGTGCCGCGGTTGGCCGACAACTGGCTGATGTACTTCATCGCTTCCTGGTACTTGGCCAGGGTTTTTTCCAGGTTGACGATGTGGATCTTGTTGCGATGGCCGAAGATGTACGGTGCCATCTTGGGGTTCCAGAAGCGGGTTTGGTGACCGAAATGGATGCCGGCTTCCAGCATTTCACGCATAGTAACTGCCATGTTTTTCTCCAGGGTTAGGACTGGAATCCGCCCAGTCACCCGGCCGCAAGACTTGCAGAGACGGGCACCCTTGGCGGGCGGATTCGCGATTTAAAAAAAGATAACTTGGCTTGTCGTCCAAGCTAACCCGAGATTCTACCTTAATTTTGCCCCGCACTTCAAGTCCGGGGGCTTTGCTGGGCGACTAATGGCCGACTCGTCTATAATCGCCTATTGACTACTTACCTTTGCGCGTTTTTTTCGCAATTTGCCGGACCACCATGATCTCCATCAAAACTCCCGAAGATATCCAGGGCATGCGCGTTGCCGGAAAACTGGCAGCCGAAGTGCTTGACTACATTACCCCCTTTGTCAAACCCGGGGTCACCACGGGCGAAATCGACCGCCTTTGCCATGAATACATGGTAAACGTGCAAGACAGCATCCCGGCGCCCCTGAACTACTGTCCGCCAGGCTACACGCCTTACCCGAAGGCGATCTGCACCTCGGTCAATGACGTGGTCTGCCACGGCATCCCGGGAGACAAGGTGCTCAAGCCCGGCGACGTCGTCAATCTCGACATCACCGTCATCAAGAATGGCTACCATGGCGACACCAGCCGCATGTTCTATATCGGCGAGCCCTCGATCCTGGCGCGCCGCCTGACCGAAACCACCTACGACTGCATGTGGCTGGGGATTGCCCAGATCAAGCCGGGCGCCCACCTCGGCGATATCGGCCACGCCATCCAGGTGCATGCCGAAAAAGCCGGCTACAGCATCGTGCGCGAATTTTGCGGCCACGGCATCGGCAAGGTCTTCCACGAAGACCCGCAAGTCCTGCATTATGGCCGCCCCGGCACCCTGGACCGCCTGGAAGCCGGCATGATTTTCACGGTGGAACCCATGCTGAATGCCGGCCGCCGCGAAATCCGCGAGATGGGCGACGGCTGGACCATCAAGACCAAGGATCGCAGCCTGTCGGCGCAATGGGAACACACGGTCCTGGTGACCGAGACCGGATTCGAAGTCCTGACCGTCTCCCCCGACATGCCGGCGCCACCCGCCTTCATCACCCAGCCGGGATCGGCTGGCGCGGCAGGCGCGTAACAATGGCGTCGGCCGCGCTCATCCTCAAGGAAAAGCTCAAGGCCGAGCGGCAGGCCATCGTTGCCGCTTTCGATGCGGACCCCAAGCCGGACCGCCTGCTGGCCAGCCTGCGGCGCTGCGTTGACGGCGTCCTCACGGAAGCGTGGAATTCCTTCGGCTTCCCTGGCAATACCGCCCTGGTTGCGGTGGGCGGCTATGGCCGCGGCGAGCTGTTCCCGCATTCCGATGTGGACGTTCTGGTGCTGCTCGGCTCAGCGCCCGATGCGCAGCTGCAGGGCAAGCTCGAGGAACTGGTCCAGCTATTCTGGGATATCGGCCTGGAAATCGGCCACAGCATCCGCACGATCGACGAATGCCTGACCGAGTCTGCGGCCGACATCACCGTGCAAACCAGCCTGCTGGAAGCGCGCGTCGTCACCGGCAACCGCAAGCTGTTCCGGGCCTTGTGCGAGCGCCTGCATGCGGCGATGAACCCGCAAGCCTTCTTCCAGGCAAAAACCCTGGAAATGCGGCAGCGTCACGTCAAGTATGAGGATACGCCCTACAGCCTGGAGCCCAATGTCAAGGAAAGCCCGGGCGGCTTGCGCGACCTCCAGGTCATCCTCTGGGTAGCCAAGGCTGCAGGACTCGGCGACTCCTGGCGCAAGCTCGCCGAGCGCGGCCTGATCACCGCCACCGAGGCGCGCCAGCTGACGCGAACCGAGCGGATCTTCAAGGATATCCGTATCCGCCTGCACCTGCACACCCGGCGCCGCGAAGACCGCCTGGTGTTCGACGTGCAGACGCCGGTCGCCGAATCCTTTGGCTTCAAGGCCACCGAAGAGCGCCGCGCCAGCGAATATCTCATGCAGCATTACTACTGGGCCGCCAAGGCAGCAACCCAGCTGAATACCATCCTGGTGCAAAACATCGGCGCGCAGCTGTTTCCGCAACCCGCCGAACCGCATCCGGTCAATGAACGCTTCAATGAAGTCAACGGCTTCCTCGATATCGCCGGCGACGACACCTTTGACACCACGCCTTCGGCCATGCTGGAGGTATTCCTGCTGCGCGCGCTGCATCCGGAATTCAAGGGCATGACGGCGCGCACCATGCGCGCCCTGTGGCATGCGCGTTTCCGCATCGACGGCGGCTTCCGCCGCGACCCGGTCAACCGCGCGCTGTTTTTGCAGATTATCCAGGCGCCGCAGGGCATTACCCATGCCCTGCGCTCCATGAACCAGACCAGCATCCTCGGACGCTACCTGCCGAATTTCCGCCGCATCATCGGCCAGATGCAGCATGACCTGTTCCATGCCTACACGGTAGACCAGCACATCCTCATGGTGGTGCGCAATGTGCGCCGCTTCACCATGACAGAGCATGCGCATGAATACCCGTTCTGCAGCCAGCTGATGGCCGATTTCGCCCAGCCCTGGCTGCTCTACATCGCCGCCCTCTTTCACGACATCGCCAAAGGGCGCGGCGGCGACCATTCGAAACTCGGCATGGCGGATGCACGCCGTTTCTGCAAGGACCATGGCATCTCAAAAGACGACACAGAACTGGTGGTATTCCTGGTCGAGCAGCACCTGACGATGTCGCAAGTGGCGCAAAAGCAGGACTTGTCCGATCCGGACGTCATTGCTGCCTTCGCCAAAAAGATGGGCGATGCGCGCCACCTGACCGCGCTCTACCTGCTGACGGTGGCCGATATCCGCGGCACCAGCCCGAAGGTATGGAACGCCTGGAAAGGCAAGCTGCTGGAAGACCTGTACCGCATGACCCTGCGCGTGCTTGGCGGCGAAGCCCATTCGACCGACCGCGAACTGAAGAACCGCCAGGAAGATGCGCTCAAGTCGCTGCGGCTGTACGGTTTGCCGGAAAATGCCCATGAAATGCTGTGGCGCCATCTGGATGTCGCCTACTTCCTGCGGCACGACGCCTCCGACGTCGCCTGGCAGACGCGCGCGCTGTACGACAAGACGGAAAGCCCGGTACCGGTGGTCAAGTGCCGCCTGGCGCCGATCGGCGAAGGCCTGCAGGTGACCGTCTATGTCAAGGACCGTCCCGACCTGTTTACGCGCATCTGCGGCTATTTCGACTGCAAGAATTTCAGCATCATCGACGCCAAGGTCCACACCACGCGCCATGGTTATGCGCTGGACACCTTCCTCGTCACCGAGCCAGCCTTCGCCGCCAGCTACCGCGACATCATCAGCCTGATCGAACACGACTTGACGCAGGACCTGCAGTCAGACCAGCCCATGCAGGCGCCGTGCAAGGCACGCCTGTCGCGCCAGTCGCGCACCTTCCCTGTTACGCCGACGGTTGACCTGCGCCCGGACGAGCGTGGCCAGTACTACCTGCTGTCGGTATCGGCGAACGACCGCAACGGCTTGCTGTATTCGATCGCCAATGTGCTGGCGCGGCACAAGCTCAATTTGCACACCGCCAAGATCATGACCCTGGGCGAGCGCGTCGAGGACGTCTTCCTGGTGGATGGTCCCGTCCTTGCCAATGCGCGCAGCCAGATCCAGCTTGAAACCGACCTCCTCGAAGCATTGCGCGTGTAATTCATTTTCAAACGGTATCACCCATGACAGAACCCCTACGTCTTTCCAAGCGCATGTCCGAACTTGGCCTGTGCTCGCGCCGCGAAGCCGATGAATGGATCGCGCGCGGCTGGGTGCGCGTGGACGGCAATATCGTCTCTGAGCTCGGCAGCAAGGTCTTGCCGCAGCAGCGCATCACCATCGAGCGCCAGGCCAGCGCCGAGCAATCCAAGCGCGTTACCATCCTGATCAACAAGCCCATGGGCTTTGTCAGCGGCCAGGCCGAAGATGGCTACAAGCCGGCCGTCGTGCTGGTCAACGGCGAGTCGCGCTGGGCCGAAGACAAGTCGCCGGAACAATTCCATCCCAAACAATTGCGCAGCCTGGTGCCGGCCGGGCGCCTGGACATCGATTCGGTGGGCCTGCTCGTCCTGACCCAGGACGGCCGTGTTGCCAAGCAATTGATCGGCGAAGACACGGCGATCGAAAAGGAATACCTGGTACGGGTCAAATACGGCAAGCCCGGCAAGCTGCCGGAGTCCGAGCTGAAGTTGCTCAACCATGGCCTGTCGCTGGATGGCAAGAAACTGCTGCCGGCAAAAGTGGAATGGCAAAACGACGACCAGTTGCGCTTCATCCTGCGCGAGGGGAAAAAACGGCAGATCCGCCGCATGTGCGAGGCGGTCGGACTGAAGGTGCTGGGCTTGAAGCGGGTACGCATCGGCAACGTCAAGCTGGGCAACCTGCCCACCGGCCAGTGGCGCTATCTCGGTGCAGACGAACAGTTCTGAGGTACATGGGCAACGCAGCCGCCGCCAGGATTACGCTCAGTCTTCCTGGCGCGCATCGAGGCCGGGAAACAAGATCTCGGTATAACCGAATTTGCTGAAATCGCGGATCCGCATCGGGTAAAGAATCCCGGCCAGGTGGTCGCACTCATGCTGCACCACGCGCGCATGAAAGCCATCGACCTCGCGCCGGATCGCATGGCCATTGCGGTCGACGCCTTCGTAACGCAATTGTTTGAAGCGCGGCACCATGCCACGCAAGCCGGGCACCGACAGGCAGCCTTCCCAGCCCTCTTCCATTTCTTCCGACAATGGCGTAAGGACCGGGTTGATCAGCACCGTTTCCGGCACGGGCGGCGCCTCGGGATAACGCGCATTGCTGCCAAAGCCGAAGATCACCACCTGCAGGTTGACGCCGATCTGCGGTGCGGCGAGGCCTGCGCCATTCGCTGCGTGCATGGTGTCGAACATGTCGGCGATCAGCGCTTCCAGTTCAGCCGTGCCAAAGCGCGCCACCGGCTCGGCCTGCTGCAGCAGGCGCGGATCGCCCATCTTCAGGATCGGCCGCACGCTCATTTCAGGCTGTGCACGTATTCCGTAAAGGCAGGCCCGGTTTCTGCATGCTTCATGCCGATCGCCAGGGTCGCCTTGAGGTAGCCGAGCTTGGAGCCGCAGTCGTAGCGCTGGCCGGCGTAACGATACGCCAGCACAGCCTCATCCTGCATCAGTGCGGCGATGCCGTCGGTCAACTGGATCTCGCCGCCGGCGCCCTTGCCCAGTGTCTCCAGGCGATCGAAAATCGATGAATTCAGCACGTAACGCCCGACCACCGCCAGGGTCGAGGGCGCGACATCCGGCTGCGGCTTTTCCACGATGCCATGCACTCGCTCGAGATTGTCGAGATAAGGCGTGGCGCTGACGATGCCGTATTGCTTGGTCTCTGCACGCGGCACTTCCTGCACTGCGAGGATGCTGGCGCCCTCGCGGGTGTAGCGTTCGACCATTTGCGCCAGCACCGGCGTCTGCCCTTCATCGACATCCATGAAATCGTCGGCCAGCAATACCGCAAAGGGCTCGTCGTTGACGACGGGGCGTGCGCACAGCACGGCATGCCCAAGACCGAGCGGCTCGGACTGGCGGATAAAAATGCAATTGATGTGTTTCGGGATGACGTTGCGGATCGATTCAAGCAAGGCATGCTTGCCGGCCAACTCGAGCTCGGCTTCCAGTTCATACGCCTTGTCGAAATGGTCTTCGATGGCGCGCTTGTTGCGCCCGGTGATGAAAATCATTTCCGTGATGCCGGCGGCCACTGCTTCCTCCACCGCATACTGGATCAGGGGTTTGTCGACGATGGGCAGCATTTCTTTGGGTTGCGCCTTGGTCGCTGGCAAGAAACGGCTCCCCAGACCCGCCACAGGAAACACCGCTTTTCTGATTTTTCTCATGAAATCCCTTTCAACAATTCAATCAATCCTGTTTCATCCAGTATGGCGATTCCCAGCTCTGCAGCCTTGACCAGCTTGCTGCCGGCTTCCTCGCCGGCCACCACATAAGCAGTTTTTTTAGACACCGAGCCGGCCACCTTGCCGCCGGCGGCCTCAATCATGGCGGCGGCGGCATCGCGCGTCAGATTCGGCAAGGTACCTGTCAGCACAAATGTCTTGCCTTGCAGAGCGCTGCCAACCTTGTCCGCATCCGTCGCCGCCGCAGCGATGCCTTCATGTTCGGCCCAGTGCACGCCGCCGGCGCGCAATTGTTCGACCAGTTCCCGGTTCAGTGGATCGACAAAAAACTGCTGTATGGATGCGGCAACCACTGGCCCGACATCCGCCACCTCCAGCAATTGCTCCAGGGTGGCATCCATGACAGAGTCCATGCGGCCGAAATGGCGCGCCAGCTCCTTCGCTGTTGCTTCACCGACGTGCCGGATGCCCAATGCATAAATGAATCGTGCCAGTGTAGTGGATTTTGATTTTTCCAGGGCGTTCAGGACATTACGCGCCGACTTGTCCGCCATGCGCTCCAGTTCGGCCAGCGATGCAAAACCCAGCTTGTAGAGGTCGGCGGCGGTGGCGATGACGTGCCTGTCCACCAGTTGCTCCACCAGTTGTTCACCCAGGCCTTCGATATCCATGGCGCGGCGCGAGACGAAGTGTAGCAAGCCGCCCTTCTTTTGCGCGGCGCACTTGGTCCAGCCGCCGGAACAGCGCGCCACGGCCTCGTCTTCGGCGCGAATGATGGCCGATCCGCACACCGGGCAAACGGCCGGCATGAGGAATTCGCGGGCATCCGCCGGGCGCCTTTCCGGCACCACGGCAACCACTTCCGGAATGACGTCGCCGGCACGGCGCACGATCACGGTGTCGCCAATGCGCACATCCTTGCGCCGCACTTCATCTTCGTTGTGCAGGGTGGCATTGGTCACCGTGACGCCACCCACCGATACCGGCGCCAGGCGCGCAACCGGCGTGATGGCGCCGGTACGGCCGACCTGCACGCCGATATCCTGCACCAGAGTCAAGGCTTCCTGGGCAGGAAACTTGTGCGCGATGGCAAAACGCGGCGCACGCGAGACGAACCCGAGGCGCTGCTGGTCAGCCAGCCGGTTGACCTTGTACACCACGCCATCGATTTCGTACGGCAGGGCAGCCCGGCGCGCACCGATATCGCGGTAAAACGCCAGCAAGCCCTCGGCACCCGAAACGATCGAACGTTCCTTGCAAACCGGCATGCCGATGGCATCGAACCAGTCCAGCAAGGCTGCATGCGAGTCCGGCAAGGCCGCGCCTTCCAGCACGCCGATGCCATAGGCATAAAACCGCAGCGCGCGCTGCGACGTGATCCGTGAATCGAGCTGGCGCAGGCTGCCGGCAGCAGCATTGCGCGGATTGGCGAATTCCTTTTGCCCGGCATCGCGCTGGCGCGTGTTGAGCCGATCGAAGTCGGCCTTGAACATCAGCACCTCGCCGCGAACATCCAGCACTGTCGGCGGGTTTTCCATGCGCAGGCGCAGAGGGATCGCGCGAATGGTGCGGATATTTGCCGTGACGTTTTCGCCAGTGGCGCCATCACCGCGGGTGGCGGCTTCTACCAGGATGCCGTTTTCATAGCGCAAGTTGATCGCCAGGCCGTCGAACTTCAGCTCCGTGGCGTAGTCCACTTCGCCATCGGCGCGCAAACCCTCGCGCACGCGGCGGTCGAAGGCCACGACATCGTCATCGTCGAAGCCATTGCCAAGCGATAGCATCGGCACCGAGTGCCGCACCGCCTCGAATTGCGGCAGCGGCGCGCCGCCCACGCGCTGGGTAGGCGAATCGGGGCTGCGCAACTCGGGGTGCTGCTGCTCCAGCGCGCTCAGTTCGAGGAAGAGTCTGTCGTATTCCGCATCGGGAATGCTGGGATTGTCCAGCACGTAATAGGCATGGGCGTGCCGGTTGAGTTCTGCGCGCAGCCAGGCCGCGCGCGCGGGCACGTCAGCAAACAATTCGTCCTGCATGCTCAGTTAAAAAGGCGCAAGGCGCGGACCGATCCGGCAGGGATTTCGGCGACCTGCATGTCTTCGTAAAATGCATTGACCTGGCGGGCGATTTCCGCCAGCGAATCTTCGCTGAGCGGCTGGCTGCCATCGTCAACCACCGTGCCGCCGAGGCGCGCCGCCAATGCCTTGGCGCAGGCGATCATGGCGCCGAAGCCGTCGCGCTGCGGCGACACGCATGGCACGTCCAGCAGCAAGGTCAGGCGCGAAGTGGTATCGGCCGCCAGCGTGACATTGGTCGACAAGGAAAACAGCACGCCACCATCGCCATCCGGCATCACCAGGCGGCCGTCCGGACGCAGGTCGAAACCCTGCCGCTCCAGTGCCGCCAGCAAGGTGTTGATGGCCCAGGGCGCACCGTTGGACTGCACGTTGACGCTCAGCTTGGCATCGTATTCGGCAACGAACTGGTGCAGCGAGCGCGCAGCCGTCATGACCGCCGTCATATCCGGCACTTCCGGCTCGGCATTGATTTCATCGGCCACCTGGCGCAAGCGCGTGACGAGTTCGGAATATTCCAGTTCGTTCAGCGCGCTGCCGCGGTTGGCCAGTTGCACGCCCGCCAGCAGCGCGGTATACACGCCACGGTGCGCAATCGGCTCCCATTGGCCATCGTTGCGCTGGCCAATGAAATGCACCGGCTTGTTGCCGACATGACGCAGCCCCTGCAGGGGAAGAATGATTTTTTCGCCGTGCGCCGGGGTTTCCAGCACCAGTGGAATGGGGCAATCGACGAGGGAATCGACCGGCAGGTCGCGCACGGGCGCCGCTGCTGCCCGCAAGGCTTCCTCGGACGCTTCCGCTTCGGCTGCCGCACTCGCATCCGCAGAACTATCGGTGTCCACGCCACCAGTCCCCGGAACAGCTTCTCCGTCGAGGCTTGGCTCATGGCGCGATTGGCCGGCAACATGCCCGCCGGCACCGGACTGCATGAGCACATCATCTGGCGCACTGGAAAAAGCGCGCTCGACATTTTTCTTGGCCTTATATTCCTGCCATTTATTGTAGGAAATTACACCGACAACAATTGCACCGCCAATTGCAATCAGGCTCGTCTGTAAATCGGTCATACCGCTTTTGTCCTGGAAATGTAATCGATGTTAATTTGATGTTGATCGGACACATTATACGTAAGCTGCCGCCCTAATTCAGCAATGTCTGTGAACATGCCGGCAAATAGGGAGATTGACGGGGAATTTCGTCGCTTGACGCACGTTATCTGAAAGAACATTGGTTCGAAGCAAGACTAAAGAAATTGACAGCAATCAAAAAGCAAATTTTTTCAAATAATAAACTTGCAAATGTTGTGACTCGGAATGAATTCCATTTGTTACGGGATGCAGGTTTTTATCGATTGCCATTGCTGACAAGGTGCATCATGCTCAAACAGAAAGAACTCCGCTTCCAGGAACTGGCCATGCTTTCAGTCAACCCTTTACTGCGCAATATTCACCAATGGTGGCTGCAGCGTGCCGAGCACCATTACCTGATCTGCGCCGATGTCGAAGAAAAGCGCGCGCGCGAAGCCCAGCAAAACGTCGCCTATTATCAAAAACGCGCCGCCATGGCACGTTCGGCCCGGCTCTGATTCTGATTACCCGCCTGATCCGGCAAACCAGCCGGATCAGGCGGCCTGGGCCTCATGGGCAAAACTCGCCGCCGATTCCATGTCTACCGCCACGATGCGCGAGACGCCCTGCTCTTGCATCGTCACACCGATCAGTTGCTGCGCCATTTCCATCGCAATCTTGTTATGTGAAATAAACAGGAATTGCGTATTGTCCGACATGCGCTTGACCATGTTGCAGAAACGCTCGGTATTGGCATCGTCCAGCGGTGCATCCACTTCATCGAGCAGGCAGAACGGCGCTGGATTCAGCTGGAACATCGAAAACACCAGCGCCGTCGCCGTCAGGGCCTTTTCGCCGCCAGAGAGCAAGTGAATGGTGGCGTTTTTCTTGCCTGGCGGCTGCGCCATGACTTGCACGCCGGAGTCGAGGATTTCATCGCCGGTCATGATCAGCTTGGCATTGCCGCCGCCAAACAGGATCGGGAACAGTTCCGAGAAATGGCGGTTGACCTTGTCGAAGGTATCCTGCAGCAATGCACGGGTTTCCAGGTCAATCTTGCCGATGGCATCTTGCAGCGTATTGATGGCCTCGGTCAGGTCGGCATTCTGGGCATCAAGGAAATTCTTGCGCTCGGACGCCTGCGCCAGTTCATCCAGCGCCGCCAGGTTCACCGCCCCGAGTGCCGCAATCGCATTGGTCAGGCGCGTGACTTCACCCTGCAGGTAAGAAGGCTTCAGGTCCGGATTCAGCTTTTCCGCCAATGCGGCTTCATCGGCCTGCGCTTCGGCGAGTTGCTGGGCAAACTGTTCCTGGTTCAGGCGCGCCGCCTGTTCTTTCAGCTGCAGCTCGGTGATGCGGTCGCGCTGCGGCTGCAGGCTGCGCTCAGATTGCAGGCGCGCTTCCTCGTGATGACGCAGTTTTTGCGACAACTGGTCGAGCTCATGACGGGCGTCAGCCAACGCACGTTCCTGGTCGGTGCGTTTTTCCAGCAGCGATTGCAGGCCAGCCTGGGCGGCCTGGTCATCCAGGTTCTCCAGCTCCAGGTGGCCCTGCTGCATGCTCGCAAACAGCTGCGAGGCCTGCTCCAGGGCCGTGGCGATACTGCGCTTTAATTCCTCGATCTTGTTGCGCTGCGACTTTTCCGAAAACCCGGCTTCCTGCGCCGCCCGTTCGAGGTCGCGCAGGCGCACGCGGGCATCGTTCAACTGCTGTTCGCGCGCAAGATAGGCGGTCTGGCCATCTTCGTGGGATTCCTGCAGCTCGGCCAGCTCCATGTCGAGCTGCTCGAACTTGGCTTCGGATTCGGCCCTGGCTTGCTGCTGCTCGGCTTCCTGCGCGGCGATTTCAGCCAGCTCGCCGGCGATCTGGGTGCTGCGCTGGTTGAAGCGCTCCTGCACCTCGGACAATTTCATTACCTCGATCTGCAAGCCATGCGCGGCCTGGGTCATGGCTTGCGCGCGCGTGCGGTATTCCTGCAGGCGTTGCGTTGCCTGCGTCAGGGCGGAATCGGCGCGCACTGCGCGTGTTTTTGCCTCGTCGGCCAGCATGTGCTGGGCGCGCAGCTGCTTGGTGATATTGTCGATTTCCTGCTGGCGCGCCAGCATGCCGTCCTGTTCCGAATCGGACGCATAGAAACGCACGCTGGTGCGGCTGACCACATGGCCCTGGCGCGTGACGAAATAGCCGCCGTTGGGCAGCCTGGCGCGGTCGAGGAAGGCGGCCGCGGCATCCTCTGCAACGAAGACGTTGTGCAGCCAGTCCTGCATCAGCGCGCGCAGGCCGGGGTCGTTCAGCTGCAGCAGCTCCAGCAGGGGCTTCAGGCCTGCCGGCGCCTCGCCCGTCACAGCGCCGGCAGCGGCATTGGCGCTGAACAGCGCGAGCTTGGCCGGCGGCGCGTCGTTGAAGAAGGCCTTGGCCCAGTCGAGGTTGGACATTTCCAGCGCCGAGGTGCGCTCTCGCAGGACCGATTCCAGCGCGGTCTCCCAGCCGGCATCGATGTGCAGCTTTTGCCACAGGCGCGGCAAGTCGCCCAGCTCATGCTTTTGCAGCCAGGGCTGCACCTTGCCCTGCGTCTGTACGTTTTCCTGCAATTGCTTCAGGGCGGAAAGGCGTGCTTCCAGCTGGGCGTTGGCCGCGGTTTCGGCATTGACCTGCGCCTGCGCCGCGCGGCGTTCTTCTTCCAGGCGGGGCTGCTGTTCCTGCGCCTCTTCCAGCAAATGCTGCGCCTCTTCCAGCGCCATCTGTTTTTCTTCCAGCTGCTCCTTCAAATTTGCCAGGTGCGTGCCGTCCGGCATGTTCATGCCGTTTTTTTCCTGCGACAGCCGCTCGCGGCGCACTGCCAGGCCCGACAGGATATTGGAGGCATTGCGCTGGTGCGCCGATTCCAGCTCGATCTGCTGCTGCACCTGCATGATCTTGCCGCGCGATTCCGTCGACCTGAGCTGCGCCTCGCGCCAGGCCTGCTCCAGCGCCGGCAAGCCTTCATGCTGCTGCTGCGCCACCATCTGCGCCTGCTCGACGCGCGCAGCCTGCTCTTCCAGCATCAGTTCGGCTTCCGCCAGTTCTTCCTGGTACTGGCTGCCCTGGCGCTGCCACTGGTCGCGCTGCGCGGTGAGCGAATTCAATTGCGATTGCAGGCGGCTGCGCGACTCGATGACAAACTTGATCTGCGCTTCCAGGCTGCCGATCTCGGAGTTGGTCTGGTACAGGTGTCCCTGCGCCTGGTGCATGCGGTCGCCGGCGCCGTAATGCGCCTGGCGCATGTGCTCCAGCTCGGTTTCCACATGGCGCAGCTTGGCAGTCTGTTCTTCCAGGTCGGTCTGGGCCTTTTCAATGTCGCGAAAGACTTTTTCCTGTTCGGCCTTGGCTTCGTTCTTGCGCAGCAGCCACAGGAGCTTTTGCTTTTCCACCTGGTCGGCCTGCAGTTCATGGAACTTGCGCGCCACCTCCGCCTGGCCTTCGAGCTTTTCCAGGTTGGCGTTCAGTTCGCGCAGGATATCTTCGACGCGGATCAGGTTTTCGCGGGTATCGTGCAGGCGGTTCTCGGTTTCGCGGCGGCGTTCCTTGTACTTGGACACGCCGGCGGCTTCTTCGAGGAATACGCGCAACTCTTCCGGGCGCGCCTCGATGATGCGCGAAATCATGCCCTGGCCGATGATGGCATAGGCGCGCGGACCAAGACCCGTGCCCAGGAAGATGTCCTGGATATCGCGGCGGCGCACTGCCTGGTTGTTGATGTAATACGTGGACGTGCCGTCGCGCGTCAGCGTGCGCTTGACGGCGATCTCGGCGAACTGGTTCCACTGGCCGGCGGCCCTGCCGTCGGCATTGTCGAACACCAGTTCGACCGAAGAGCGCCCGGCGGGCTTCCTGTGCGTGGAACCGTTGAAGATGACGTCCTGCATGGACTCGCCACGCAGTTCGGATGCTTTGGACTCGCCCAGCACCCAGCGCACGGCATCGATGATGTTGGATTTGCCGCAGCCGTTAGGCCCCACCACGCCAACCAGTTGCCCCGGCACCTGGAAATGGGTGGGATCCACGAAGGATTTAAAACCCGACAATTTAATGGATGTTAAACGCACGTTATCGACTTTATCCTGTGAATTTCGACAAAATGGCCGCATCCGACTACCAGCCCCGAGGTCGGGCGGGGCGATCCGGGCGGCGCACAGAGTGGCAATCATATCATTGAAGAAGCGGGCTTCTGCCATTTTGCCAAGCCTGCGCCCGGTTTGGCGGCAACATGAGCGGTATAATGTTGCACTTGTGTTCGCGCCCGCTTTTTATTGGCGTTTTATCATCAATTCATTCCCGCCGTCGCCGTGAATCCACTATTAGACAAGCTGCAACCCTACCCCTTCGAAAAACTGCGCAAGCTGTTTGCCGACGTGACGCCGAACCCGGCCTACCGTCCCATCAGCCTTGGCATCGGCGAGCCCAAGCACCCCACGCCGGCATTCATCCGCGACGCGCTGGCCGATAGCCTCGACGGCCTGGCTGCCTATCCTGCGACTGCCGGCAGCGAAGCCCTGCGTGCGACAATTGGCGCCTGGCTGGAGCGCCGCTACGGCTTGCCGAAACTGGATATCGCCACGCAAGTGCTGCCGGTCACGGGTTCGCGCGAGGCGCTGTTCGCGCTGGCCCAGACCGTGATCGATCCGCGCCGCGGCGACGCCCTGGTGGCTTGCCCGAACCCCTTCTACCAGATCTATGAAGGCGCCGCCTACCTGGCCGGCGCCGAGCCCTACTTCCTCAATTCCAACCCGGCGCGCAATTTCGCCCCGGATTACCAGAGCGTGCCGCCGCAAGTCTGGGAGCGCGTGCAATTGCTGTTCCTGTGCTCGCCGGGCAATCCGACCGGCGCCGTGCTGACGCTGGAGGACTGGAAGGCGCTGTTCGAACTGTCGGACCGCTATGGCTTCGTGATCGCCTCGGACGAATGCTATTCGGAGATCTATTTCAAGGACGAGCCGCCGCTGGGCGGCATGGAAGCCGCGCACAAGCTCGGCCGTACCGGTTACCCGCGCCTGATTTCCTTTTCCAGCCTGTCCAAACGCTCCAACGTGCCCGGCATGCGCTCGGGCTTCGTCGCCGGCGACGCCGACATCCTCAAGAAATTCCTGCTGTACCGCACTTACCACGGCAGCGCCATGGGGCCGGCGATCCAGTCGGCATCGGTCGTTGCCTGGGGCGACGAAACCCACGTGCAGGAAAACCGCACGCAGTACATCCGGAAGTTTCGCCAAGTTACGCCACTGCTGGCAGAAGTGCTGGACGTCGCCCTGCCCGACGCCGGCTTCTACCTGTGGGCCAGGGTGGACAAGCTGGCAAGCATCTCGGATGTCGACTTCGCCAAACGCCTGTATGCCGAATATAATGTGACGGTTTTGCCGGGCAGCTACCTCGCCCGCGAAGCGCACGGCATCAACCCGGGACAAAACCGCATCCGCATGGCGCTGGTCGCTGAAACTGCGGAATGCCTCGAAGCTGCGCAGCGCATCGTTGAATTCACCCGCAAGCTCGCGGCACACTGATTTTTCCACTATTGAACAAGACCGATACCAACATGACTCAGCAACTGCAAACCATCATTGACCAGGCCTGGGAAGACCGCGCCAGTTTCTCCCCGAAATCCGCTCCCGCCGAAGTGCGCGACGCCGTCGCCCACGTGCTGGGCGAACTGGACCAGGGCACACTGCGCGTCGCCGAGAAGATCGACGGCGCCTGGAACGTCAACCAGTGGATCAAGAAAGCCGTGCTGCTGTCGTTCCGCCTGGAAGACAATGTGCCGATGCCGGCCGGCGGCAACATGCAGTTCTACGACAAGGTGCCGACCAAGTTTGCCAACTACACCGCCGAAGATTTTGCCAAGGGCGGCTTCCGCGTGGTGCCGCCGGCAGTTGCCCGCCGCGGCAGCTTCATTGGCAAGAATGTCGTGCTGATGCCTTCCTACGTCAACATCGGCGCCTACGTCGATGAAGGCGCGATGGTCGATACCTGGGCCACCGTCGGCTCCTGTGCGCAGATCGGCAAGAACGTGCACCTGTCGGGTGGCGTCGGCATCGGCGGCGTGCTCGAACCGATGCAGGCCAACCCGACCATCATCGAAGACAACTGCTTCATCGGCGCCCGCTCGGAAGTCGTCGAAGGCGTGATCGTCGAGGAAAATTCGGTCATTTCGATGGGCGTGTACATCGGCCAGTCCACCAAGATCTATGACCGCGCCACCGGCGAAGTCACGTACGGCCGCGTGCCTGCCGGCTCGGTCGTGGTCTCCGGCAACCTGCCTTCGGCTGATGGCAAGTACAGCCTGTATTGCGCCGTGATCGTCAAGCGCGTCGATGCCAAGACCCGCGCCAAGACCGGCATTAACGAATTGCTGCGCGACGCGTAATGGTCGCGGGTGGCGCCGCGCAGCGTACGGCGTCACCCTTGCATTAACGGATTACCAGTTTGCCGCTGATTGCACTGAATAATTAAAAACACCAGGGAGAACACCATGGCAATGGACCGCTTGTTTCAGTTGATGCAGGAAAAATCCGCTTCCGACATGTTCATGGCGGTGAATTCGCCGATCCAGCTGAAGATCAATGGCAACCTGATTCCGATCAACCAGCAAAAGATCGACAATGGCGCGATCATGTCCCTGCTGGCCGAGGTGCTCTCGCCGTCCCAACTGGACGAACTGGACAAGAACAACGAGCTGAACCTGGGCATCCCGGTGCCGGGCATCGGCAGCTTCCGCCTGTCGGCGTTCCGCCAGCGCGGCACCATCTCGGCAGTCTTCCGCTACATCCCCGGCACCATTCCGGACCTCGACACCCTGCACCTGCCGCCTGCGCTGGCCGACATCATCAAGCAAAAGCGCGGCCTGATCCTGGTGGTCGGCGCGACCGGATCGGGCAAGTCTACCACCATCGCCTCGATGCTGGACCACCGCAATGCCAGCATGGCCGGCCATATCCTGACCCTGGAAGACCCGATTGAATTTCTCTTCAAGAACAAGAAATCCATCGTCAACCAGCGCGAAATCGGCGTCGATTCGAACAACCTGAACATTGCCTTGAAAAACGCGCTGCGCCAGGCCCCGGACTGCATCCTGGTCGGCGAAATCCGCGACAAGGAAACCATGTCGGCCGCCCTGGCCTATGCCCAGTCCGGTCACCTGGTGGTGTCGACGCTGCATGCCAACAACAGCTATCGGGCACTGAACCGCATCATCGGTTTCTTCCCGCTGGAAACCCGCCAGGCCATGCTGCAGGATCTGGCCTCGACCATCCTGGCAATCGTTTCGCAACGACTGGTGCCGGCCACCAACGGCAAGCGCATCCCTGCGGTCGAAGTGCTGATGAACACCCGCCACATCGCCGAACTGATCGAGGATGGTGAAATCGGCCAGATCAAGGAAGCCATGGAAAAAAGCATGTCGCCGGGCTCGCAAACCTTCGAGCAGGCGCTGGTTCATCTCATCAAGGAAGGCCTGGTCACGCAGGACGACGCGCTCGCCTATGCCGATTCCGCCACCAACCTCTATTGGCTCCTCAATAACGAGGATTCCGACAAGTCCATGCAGCAGGACGAGCACAAGGACGATGGCACCAGCTTCACCGAATTCACCCTGAACGTCTGAAACCATGAGCATTACCCTGTACGGCATTCCCAACTGCGACACCGTCAAGAAAGCCCGGACCTGGCTGGAGGCGCACGGCATCCCTTACAACTTTCACGATTTCAAGAAGGCTGGCCTGGCCGCCGACCTGGTATCCGGCTGGCTCAAGGATGTCGATTGGGAGACGCTGGTCAATCGCAAGGGCACAACCTGGCGCAACCTCGACTTGCAGCGCAAGGAAGCCATCGTCGATGTCGCCAGCGCCACCGCACTGATGCTCGATGCGCCCTCCATCGTCAAGCGCCCGGTGCTGGTCAAGGATGGCCGCGCCCATGTCGGCTTCGCCGACGCAAGCTATCAACAAATTTTCGAAAAGCCCTGATCCCATGAGCAAAACGCTCGCACTGACTGAAGAATTGATTACCCTGTCCTCCGTGACCCCGGAAGACAAGGGGTGCCAGGACCGCCTGGCGGAACTGCTTGCACCGCTGGGCTTCCAATGCGAAACCATCGCTTCGGGCGAAGTCACCAACCTGTGGGCACGCCGCGGCACTGCGCAACCTCTGCTGGTCTTCGCCGGACATACTGACGTTGTGCCGACCGGCCCGCTGGAGCAATGGACTTCGGCGCCTTTCGCGCCGACCCATCGCGACGGCAAGCTGTACGGGCGCGGCGCTGCCGACATGAAGACCTCGATCGCCGCCATGGTGGTCGCCGTCGAGGAATTCACCCAGGCGCACCCGGACCACAAAGGCTCGATCGCCTTTCTGATCACCAGCGACGAGGAAGGCCCGGCCACCGACGGCACCGTGGTGGTCTGCGACAAGCTGAAGGCGCGCGGCGAGCAGCTCGATTACTGCATCGTCGGCGAACCGACCTCGACGGCACAACTGGGCGACATGATCAAGAACGGCCGGCGCGGCAGCATGTCCGGCAAGCTGGTCATCAAGGGTATCCAGGGGCACATCGCCTACCCGCACCTGGCGCGCAACCCAATCCACCAGGCCGCGCCCGCGCTGGCAGAGCTGGCTGCGGAAAAATGGGACGACGGCAACGAGTACTACACGCCGACTTCCTGGCAAATGTCGAATATCCACGCCGGCACGGGCGCGACCAATGTCATTCCGGGCGACGTGGTGATCGATTTCAATTTCCGTTTTTCCACCGCCAGCACGGTCGAAGGCTTGCAGCAGCGCGTGCATGCCATCCTTGACCGCCACGGCCTGGAATACAGCCTGCAATGGACCGTCGGCGGCCTGCCCTTCCTGACCCCGCGCGGCACCCTCTCCGATGCGCTCGCCCGCGCCATCCGCGACGAAACCGGCCTGGACACGGAACTGTCGACCACCGGCGGCACGTCGGATGGCCGCTTCATCGCCCAGATCTGCCCGCAAGTCATCGAATGCGGCCCGCCCAATGGCAGCATCCACAAGATCGACGAGCATATCGAGCTGCGCTATATCGACCCGCTGAAAAACATCTACCGCAAGACGCTGGAAAACCTTTTGCTGTAAGTTCCGTCCAAGTCAGCAGTACCCTGCCACATTCCCGCTCCCTCATGGAGCGGGCGCACCAATAACTTACGCCATATCCATGACTCCCAACGACTTTTCCACCCTGCGCGACCTGTTGCGCTACGCCGTCAGCCGCTTCAATGACGCCGGCCTGTTCTTTGGCCATGGCAGCGCCAACGCCTTCGATGAAGCGGCCTACCTGCTGCTGTTCACACTCAAGCTGCCTCTGGACAAGCTCGATCCCTTCCTCGACGCGCGCCTGTTGCCCGAAGAAGTCGCGGGCGTGCTGCGCGTCATCGACCAGCGCGCCACCGAGCGCCTGCCGGCCGCCTACATCACCCGCGAAGCCTGGCTCGGCGACTACCGCTTCTATGTGGACGAGCGCGTGATCGTGCCGCGCTCCTTCATCGCCGAACTGATCCCCGACTACTTCTCCCCCTGGGTCGCCGTGGCCGACGAAGTCACCGACATCCTCGACCTGTGCACCGGCTCGGGCTGCCTGCCCGTCATGCTGGCCGACGCGTTCCAGAATGCCCAGGTCGACGCGGTCGATATCTCCAGCGACGCGCTCGTCGTCGCCCAGCGCAATGTCAGCGATTACGACCTGCAGGCCCGCATTACGCTCATCGAATCCGACCTGTACACGAAGTTGCCAGAGAAAAAATACGACATCATCGTCAGCAACCCGCCCTATGTAAACAGCGATTCGATGACGAAACTGCCGCGCGAATACATGCGCGAGCCGCAGCTTGCCCTGGCAGGCGGCGTGGATGGCATGGACCTGGTGCGCACGATCGTCGCCGGTGCCGCCGCGCGCCTGAAGCCCCAGGGCATCCTGGTGGTTGAAATCGGCAACGAGCGCGCGCATGCCGAAGCCGCTTTCCCGGATCTCGAACTGACCTGGCTGTCGACCTCGGCCGGCGACGACATGGTATTCCTGCTGACCAAAGAACAATTGCAGGCGAAGAAAAAGAAATGATCCGTTTTCAACAAGTCAGTCTCATGCGCGGCGTCAAGCCGCTGTTCGAATCCGCCGACGTCACCCTCAACCCGGGCGACAAGATCGGCCTGATCGGCTCCAACGGCGCCGGCAAGTCCAGCCTGTTTGCCATGCTGCGCGGCGAATTGCACGCCGACGCCGGCGAAATCGATTACCCGGCCAAATGGCGCGTCGCCTATGTTGCCCAGGAAACCCCGGCACTTGACCGTCCCGCCATCGAGTACGCAATCGATGGCGACACCACCCTGCGCCGGCTCGAGGATGAACTGGCCTTCCTGGAAAGCGAGCCGGAAAGCACCGCCAACGGCATCCTGATCGGCGAACTCTATAGTTCGCTGGCCGATGCCGATGCGTACACGGTGCGCTCACGCGCCGAACAGTTGCTGCTGGGCCTGGGCTTTTCGATGGCGCAGATGGACCAGCCCGTCGCCAGTTTTTCCGGCGGCTGGCGCATGCGCCTGAACCTCGCGCAGGCGCTGATGTGCCCGTCCGACCTGCTGCTGCTGGACGAGCCGACCAACCACCTGGATCTCGACGCCATCATCTGGCTGGAAGACTGGCTGAAGCGCTATGCCGGCACGCTGGTCATCATTTCGCATGACCGCGATTTCCTCGATGGCGTGGTGAATGTCATCGTGCATATCGACGAGCGCAAGTTGAAGCGCTACTCGGGCAATTATTCCGCCTTCGAGCGCCAGCGCGCCGCGCAAATGATCCTCGCGCAAGGCTTGATGGAAAAGCAGGCACGCCAGCGCGCCCACCTGCAATCCTTCATCGAGCGCTTCAAGGCCAAGGCCAGCAAGGCAAAACAGGCGCAAAGCCGCGTCAAGGCCCTGGCGCGGATGGAAGAGACTGCGATGCTGCGCGCCGACGCCGAGTTTTCGTTCGAATTCCGCGAACCGCTCTCCGCACCCAATCCGCTCCTGGTGATGGAAGACGTCAATGCCGGCTACCGCATCGAAAACGAGAAAGACTACAGCGTCACTGAAAAGACCATCGTTTCCGGCATCAATTTCTCTCTGCAAATCGGCCAGCGGATCGGCTTACTGGGGGTGAACGGCGCCGGCAAATCGACGCTGATCAAGACCATAGCCGGCGAACTGGCGCCGCTTTCCGGTGACGCCCATCTCGGCAAGGGCTTGAACATCGGCTATTTCGCCCAGCACCAGGTCGAGATGCTGCGCCATGACGAATCGCCGCTATGGCATCTGGTCAAAATCGCGCCGACCACGCGCGAACAGGAATTGCGCAATTTCCTCGGTAGCTTCAACTTTCCCGGCGACATGGTGACGGCCAAGATCGCACCATTTTCCGGCGGCGAAAAGGCCCGCCTGGCGCTGGCGCTGATCGTCTGGCAACGGCCCAACCTGCTGCTGCTGGATGAGCCGACCAACCACCTGGACCTGGAAACGCGCGAAGCCCTGACAGAGGCGCTGGCGCAGTTCGAAGGCACCCTGATGGTGGTATCGCATGACCGCCACCTGCTGCGCGCCACCACCGACCAGTTCATCATCGTTGCCGACGGCAAGCTGGAGCCTTTCGACGGTGACCTGGACGATTACAAGGATTGGCTGTTCAAGACCAAGCTGGCGAACGCCAGCAAGGACAAGGCAAACGCCGCCTCACTGCCTGCCGCCAGCAGCACTGCAAAGATTACCTCGCCGGTCGCGCCGGCGGCGTCCGGCGTCGACAAGCGCGAGCAGAAGCGCGCCGAGGCGGAAGACCGCCAGCGCCTGGCCACACTGAAAAAGCCGATCGAGTCCAGGCTGAAAAAACTGGAAGAACAGATCGCCAAGCGCACCGCGCAAAAGGCGGCGGTGGATGAGAAGCTGGCCGACCCGGAAATCTATGATGTCGCCAAGAAGAAGGAATTGAAAGCCTTGCTGACCGACCAGGCGTACTACGCCAAGGAACTGGAACAGCTCGAAGGGGAATGGCTGGAGCAGCAGGAAGCGCTCGAACAGGTATCGGTATCGGCGTAACGGCTGTTGCGCCGATACCTTTAGGCTGGATGATATTTTAGAGGGATCGTCCTTTACTTCTTCGGCTTGCTGATCTCATGGCCGATGACGCCACCGACGGCGGCGCCACCCACGGCGCCCGCCGTGCTCCCGCCCGTCAATACAGATCCGCCGACCGCACCGGCACCCGCCCCAATCACCGTATTGCGATCCTGGGTTGACATGCCGGAACAGCCCCCAAAGCCAATCAGCGCAGCGACAGCCATGGTGCTGAGCGCAAATTTCGGTATCGATTTCATGGAATCACCTCCTTCTGGAGCGTTGCGTTTCGGATGCGCAGATGCACACGCCGCCAGAACCTGCGGCGCACAGAGGCATTGCACATGAACATTGGATCCCTGTGAATCAGAAATGTTCAGTCGATGCATCTGTTTGTCAGTGCCTCGTAGCCTTGCCGCATTCTTTCCGCCTCACACTATCGGCCGGATGCATTCCGGCAGATTCATAACTCGACCTGTTCCAGGTATTCCGGCACCCGGCAGTTCCACTTGAGCTCTTCCTGGATACGCCGCCGCAGGGCGTCCGCAGCATCGGCTTCGCCATGGACGATGAATGTCTCTTTCGGCGCCTCCTCGAACCCCGCCAGCCAGTCCATGATGCCGTTGCAATCCGCATGGGCCGACAGGTTGTCGATCTGCGCCACCACCGCCCGCACCTGGACATAGCCGCCATGAATCTTGATCGTATCGGCGCCGGCCAGCATGGCAGCCCCACGCGTGCCGCCGGCCTGGTAGCCTGCGAACAGGATGGTGTTGCGGTGATCGGGTGCGAATGCCTTGAGGTGGTGGAGCACGCGCCCGCCGGTGGCCATGCCGCTGGCGGAAATGATGACCTTGGGTTGCTGCTTACGGTCGATTTCCATCGAATCCGCAACCGCGTTGACCAGCACGGCGCCCTGACACACGGCGCGCGACAGCGCCTGCGTCAGCTTGTGCTCGGCGTGATGACGGTGATAGATCCGCGTCGCGTCGCCCGCCATGGGGCTGTCCAGATAGACCGGCAGGCTGGCGGGAATCGAGCCGGCCTGCTTCAACTGGTAGATGTAGTACAGCAATTCCTGCGCACGGCCCACCGCGAAAGCCGGGATCACGACGACACCGCCGCGTGCAATCGTGGCACGGATGTGCTCGCCCAGCACCTCCATGGGATCGGCATTGCCGTGCAAGCGGTTGCCATAGGTCGATTCCACCAGCAGGTAATCGGTGCGCGCGATACGGGTCGGCGCCGGCATGATGGGATCGTCGGCGCGGCCCAGGTCGCCGGAAAAGGTGATGCTGCGCTTGTCGTGGCGAATGGTAACGATGGCGGCGCCAAGGATATGTCCGGCAGGATGGAGCTCGGCAGTAATGGCGTCAACGATGTCGGATGGCTTGCCGAATTCGAGCGGCGAGAAATACTTCAGCGCATGATGCGCGTCGTCTTCCGTGTACAAGGGCAAGGCCGGCGCATGTTTGGAAAAGCCATGGCGATTGGCAAAAGCGGCATCCTCTTCCTGCAGGTGGCCGCTGTCCGGCAAGAGAATCTTGCACAGGTCGTAAGTGGCGGCGCTGCAATAGATCTTGCCACGAAAACCCTGCCGCACCAGCAGCGGCAGGTAGCCGCTGTGATCCAGGTGCGCATGCGTCAGCACCACCGCATCCACTTCGGCGGGCGGCACCGGCAGTGGCGACCAGTTGCGCAGGCGCAGTTGCTTGTAGCCCTGGAACAGGCCGCAATCGACCAGGATCTGCGCACCGCCCGCATGCAGCAGGTATTTGGAACCGGTCACGGTGCCGGTGGCGCCGAGAAACTGAATACGCATCTTCGTCCTCCTCCAGTGCGCCGCGCCGCCGCTGGTGATCCGCGGCCGGCGCAACTGTTCCATTGCAAGACATGTAAACAATTCTAGCCTGCCACCTTGTTTTTAGCGAAAGGAATTAGCGGCCGGCCTCGAATCGTGATAAAAATGCCATCCGTAGCGATTTCCCCATTGTCGACAGCACCATGCAGAAAACACTTAACATCATCGGCGCCGGCAAGCTCGGCCAGGCACTCGGAAGATTGTGGTTCGACAGCGCCACCTTCCGCCTGCATGATGTCCTCAACCGGTCGCTCGCCAGCGCGCAGCGCGCAGCGGAATTCATCGGCGCCGGCAAGGCCATCGACAACCGGTCGGAATTGCGCCCTGCGGATGTATATCTGATCGCCACGCCTGACGACCGGATTGCCGCGAGCTGTGACGCACTGGCGCAATCCGGCCTGCTTCATAGCGGCAGCATCGTCTTCCATTGCAGCGGCGCGCTGCCGTCATCGGTCTTGCAGGCGGCTGCCGGGCGGGGTGCGGCGGTAGCATCCATTCACCCGATTCGCAGTTTCGCCGCCCCTGCCGAGGTCGTGAAAAGCTTCGCAGGCACCTGGTGCGGCATGGAAGGCGATGCGCGCGCACTTGCGCTGCTGGCGCCCGCCTTCACCGCCATCGGCGCGCATACGGTGCCAATCAGGGCGGACGCGAAAATCCATTATCACGCCGGCGCAGTCTTTGCCAGCAACTACCTCGTGACCTTGCTCGACGTCGCCCGGCAATCATACATGCGGGCAGGAATTGCGCCGGATGTTGCCCTGCTGATGATCGCCCCGCTGGTGCGGGAAACCGTCGACAACGTGTTCAGGCTGGGACCGGAAGGCGCGCTGACCGGGCCGATCGCGCGCGGCGACATTGCCACCGCTGAAAGGCAGCGTCAGGCAGTGACGGCGGCAGATCCGGCGCATGGCGAAATCTATGCGCTCTTCATGCAGCTTACGCGCGAACTTGCCGCCCGGCGCCAGCCTGTGCAGAATTAGGAACGCCATGTCCCTCGCCCATCCCGTCGTCATTCCCGACAATGAAATCGAGTTCAGCCAGATCCGCGCGCAAGGCCCCGGCGGGCAAAACGTCAACAAGGTCTCCTGCGCCATCCACCTGCGCTTCGACATCGGCGCCTCCTCGCTGCCCGAGCATTACAAGGAACGCCTGTTGAAGCTGCGCGACCAGCGCATCACGCGCGAAGGCGTAGTAGTCATCAAGGCGCAGCAATCGCGCAGCCTGGAAAAAAACAAGGAAGACGCGCTGCAGCGCCTGCAGGAACTGGTCGAAAGCGTCTCTGTGCTGCCACCCGTGCGCAAGCCGACCCGGCCGACCCGCAGCTCGCAGGCCAGGCGCATGGACAGCAAGGCGACCCGCGGCAAGATCAAGGCCATGCGCGGCCGCGTCAGCGAGCATTAGTGTTGCCTCCATGCCGAAGCGCTTCGATTTCCCCATTGCCTCAATAAGATTCCTTCGCTAGAATCATTCACGGAACATCCCGCAAGGGAACACAGTTCCAGCGTCGCTCGGACGGTTCCGGGCGCTTACGGAGAACAATGCATGGCTCAATCCCAGAAGCCGCGCAGCTTTGCGCGCATCAATCGCCTTCCCCCCTACGTTTTCAACATCACGGCCGAACTCAAGATGGCTGCGCGACGGCGCGGCGAAGACATCATCGACCTTTCGATGGGCAATCCCGACGGTCCGACCCCGCAGCATATCGTCGACAAGCTGGTCGACACCGTCAAGCGGCCCGACACGCATGGTTATTCGGCCTCGAAAGGCATCCCGCGCCTGCGCCGGGCAATTTCGCACTGGTACAAGGACCGTTACGACATCGAGCTTGATCCCGACAGCGAGGCGATTGTCACCATCGGTTCCAAGGAAGGCCTGGCGCACCTGATGCTGGCCACGCTGGACCGCGGCGACACCGTGCTGGTGCCCAACCCGAGTTACCCGATCCACATCTGGGGCGCGGTGATCGCGGGCGCCGATATCCGCTCGGTGCGCATGAGCCCGGAGGTGGATTTCTTTGCCGAGCTGGAGCGGGCAATTCGCGAAAGCTATCCGAAACCGAAGATGATGGTGCTGGGTTTTCCTTCCAACCCGACGGCGCAGTGCGTCGAACTCGATTTCTTCGAGCGCGTGATCAGGCTGGCGAAGGAGCATGACATCCTGGTAGTCCACGACCTGGCCTACGCCGATATCGTCTACGACGGCTGGAAAGCCCCGTCGATCATGCAGGTACCGGGCGCGCGCGACGTTGCCGTGGAATTTTTCACGCTGTCGAAGAGCTATAACATGGCGGGATGGCGCATCGGTTTCATGGTCGGCAACCGCGAACTGGTGGCGGCGCTGGCGCGCATCAAGAGTTACCACGACTACGGCAGTTTCACGCCAGTGCAGGTGGCGGCGATCGCCGCGCTCGAAGGCGACCAGGGCTGTGTGGAAGAAATCCGGGCGCAGTACCAGCGCCGCCGCGACGTGCTGGTCAAGGGCTTGCACGAAGCGGGCTGGATGGTGGACAAGCCCAAGGCCTCGATGTACATCTGGGCACGCATTCCGGAACAGTACCGCCACCTGGGTTCGCTGGAATTTTCCCGGCTGCTGCTGGAAAAAGCCAAGGTGTGCGTATCGCCGGGGATCGGCTTTGGCGAATATGGCGACGAATACGTGCGCATGGCGCTGATCGAGAACGAGGCGCGCATCCGCCAGGCGATCCGGGGCATCAAGGCGATGCTGAAGGGCGCCTAGTCGTCGCGCCTGCGTGGAGGCTGCCGAATTCGGGGATGAGAATACCCTTAGCGTTTCAGCGAACAGGTATTCAATCCGACCAGTTTGTAAGCCGGGCAGCGGCTGAAAATCCCAGTCAGCAGCGGTACCAGGCCAATCCAGCCCCACGCACCGATCGCACCTATGAGCGTTGCGCCGATCAGGGCCAGGCCGATGACGATACGGATGATGCGGTCGATGTTGCCTACATTTGCTTGCATGATGTTTTCCTTTTTAAGTGAAAAAAAATACTGCTCCCTGCCCGTCACATTGCATTGACCGGAATCTTGAAATAGCTCACGCCATTGGCTTCCGGCGGCGGCATTTCGCCCGCGCGGATATTCACCTGGATCGAGGGCAAAATCAGCACCGGCATGTCCAGGGTCGCATCGCGCGCCTGGCGCATTGCCACGAACTGTTCTTCCGTCACGCCCTCGCGCACATGGATATTCTTTTGTTTCTGTTCCACCACCGTCGTTTCCCACACGGGTTCGCGGCCGTGCGGCGGATAGTCGTGGCACATGAACAGCCGCGTGCCGTCCGGTAGCGACAGCAGCTTGCGGATCGACCGATACATGCTGTGCGCATCCCCCCCTGGAAAATCGCAACGGGCGGTGCCGACGTCCGGCATGAACAGCGTGTCACCGACAAAAACCGCATCGCCCACCTTGTAGGCCATGTCTGCCGGCGTATGGCCCGGCACGAACAGCACTTCGGCATCGAGCTGACCAATGCTGAAGCGTTCCCCGTCCCTGAAAAGATAATCGAACTGCCTGCCATCCCCGATAAAATCCTCGCCGAGGTTGAACAGTTTCTTGAACACGCCCTGTACCGTGCGGATCTGTTCGCCGATGGCGATCTTGCCGCCGAGCTGCTCCTTGATGAAATGCGAGGCCGACAAGTGGTCGGCATGCGCGTGGGTCTCGATGATCCACTCCAGGCGCAAGCCCTGTTCGCGCACGAAATTCACGATGCGCCCGGCCCCATGGGTCCTTGTTCGGCCCGCATTGTGGTCGTAATCGAGCACCGGGTCGATCACTGCCGCGTGGCCGCCTTTTTCATCGTAGACGACGTAGGTCACGGTACCCGTGGCATCGTCAAAGAACGAGGCAATTTGTGGCTGCATTTTCACGCTCCATCAGACAAACACTATATTACTTTATAGTTTATAATATCATATATTATAGTCAGGTGAACCTGGAGCGCTTATGGAACTGACCGAAACCCGGCTGGATATCGAACGCATGCGGACCGCCGCCGCCAGGGCCGGCAATGTCATGCATGTCCTGTCCAATCCTGACCGCCTCATGCTGCTCTGCCAGTTGGTCCAGGGAGAAAAGTCGGTCAGCGAGCTGGAGGGCTTGCTCGAAATCCGCCAACCCACCCTGTCGCAACAACTTGGCGTCTTGCGCAATGATGGCCTGGTCAATACCCGCCGTGACGGCAAACGCATTTACTATTCCATTGCTGATATTAAAGTACTGACCCTGCTAAAGACCCTCTACGACCTGTATTGTCCGCAAGGGCAAGGAGTGTGACATGACCATCGACTGGAACAACTTTACACCCTGGGCCGCGCTCCTGGGCGGGCTACTGATTGGCCTGGCCGCTGCAGGCTTCGTGCTGGTGAATGGCCGCATTGCCGGCATCAGCGGCATCCTGGGTGGCCTGATCGAAACCAGGACCGGCGACAAGTCCTGGCGCATCGCCTTCATAGGCGGCATTCTGGTCGCGCCGCTGGCGTATCAGTTATTCGCCGCGCTGCCGCCGTCGCAAATCGACACCAGCTGGCCGGTCCTCGCGAGCGCGGGCCTGCTGACCGGTATCGGCACGCGCTATGGGTCCGGCTGCACCAGCGGCCATGGCGTGTGCGGCTTGTCGCGCTTGTCGCCGCGCTCGCTGGTAGCCACGCTGGCCTTCATGGGTGCAGGCTTTCTGACCGTGTTTGTCGTTCGCCATCTGCTGGGAGCCTGATGCCATGAATTCACTGTTTGCCTTCGTTTTTGGCCTGTTGTTCGGACTGGGCCTGATTGTGGCGGGCATGGCCAATCCCGCCAAGGTGCTTGGCTTTCTCGACCTCGCCGGCCGCTGGGATCCGTCTCTGGCCATGGTCATGGGCGGCGCCATCGCCGTCGGTGTCGGCGCCTTTGCCCTCGCCAGGCGGCGCACGGTTTCCTTGCTGGGATTGGCAATGCACCTGCCCAGCGCGCGCCACATCGACAAGCGCCTGGTCGGCGGCAATTTTCTTTTCGGGATCGGCTGGGGCCTGGCAGGCATATGCCCGGGGCCGGCGCTGGTATTGCTGGGCAGCGGCATGGCCGAAGGCGTGATTTTTGTTGTGGCCATGCTCGCCGGCATGGTGATGTATGAAGCCATCGAACGCAGCCGCGCAAGGCATACGCGGGCATCGGGATCGCCGGCATGACCCTTACCCTGATCCTGGGCCTGTTCATCGGCACCGTACTGGGCATGACCGGTGCCGGCGGCGCCATCCTGTCGGTGCCGGCGCTGGTGTTCAGCCAGGGCTGGAGCATGCAGCAAGCCGCCCCGGTCGCCCTGGTGGCGGTGGCAATCGGTGCCGGCATCGGCGCGCTCGAAGGCTTGCGGCAAGGCCTGGTGCGCTACAAGGCGGCACTTCTCATGGCGGCGGTCGGCATGCTGCTGACGCCGCTGGGCATGCGCCTGGCGCACGCCTTGCCGCAAACATGGCTGCTGATCCTGTTTTCCGGCGTCATGCTGATCGCCGCCGCACGCCAGCTATACAAGAAGAGTGCCGATTCGGATGAATCGATTGCACCGCGCAAGGCCGGTTGGGTCAATCCCGACACTGGACGTTTTCACTGGAATTGGCCCACTGCCCTGCTGCTCGGCGCGATTGGCGCGCTGACGGGCTTTCTGGCCGGCTTGCTGGGCGTCGGCGGGGCCTTTGCAATGGTGCCGCTGCTGCAGCGCTTCACGAACATTTCCATGCATGGGGTGGTCGCCACGGCACTGATGGTCACTGCCCTGGTCAGCGCCGGCGGCGTTGCCAGCGCCATCCGGCAGGGCGCCGTACTGCCCCCGCAGATTACGGTCGCCTTTGCCGTTGCAATTGCCGCGGGCATGATCGCAGGGCGCCTGCTTTCAAGGCAAGTCTCCGGGCGCCAGGTGCAAATCGGTTTTGCTGCCATTCTGGGCGTCGTAGCGACCAGCATGCTGTTCAAGGCCCTGGGCTAAAAACAAATCAACGTCCCCGGGGGGCATAGATGTTGCGCCCTGCCTCATCGATCTGGCGGCGCAGTTCGCGACGTTCCTCCGGCGACATCCGCCCGCCGCGCCGTCCGTCATCCTGCGGCGCTTGCCAGTAACCGCCTTGTTGCGGCGGGCCATTGCGGAACTGGTCGTTATCCCGGCCGCCCCGGCCATCCTGGCCGCCACCGCCGCCACGGCGATCATACTGTTGCTGATCATCATTTCCACGACGCGCCTGCGAGGCTTGTGCCCATTCCATCTGGCGCTCAAGAGCGGTTCCGCCACCCTGCCAGTCATGGACAGTACGCGCAAACGCGCCCGTCATGCCTAACGTCAGCAACGCGACCACGCCCAATTTTCCGAGTGCCAATTTCATAAAATTTCTTTCCAAAAACTCCGCGCAAGCTCAAACTGCCGGCAGGCACCCCGCGGGGCCCTACCATCCATGAAGCAAGTGTATGCCGCTTCCCGCGCCACTATAAGAAGGTGTTTGGTAAAGTGTGTAACACTTTGTAATGCATGGGCGCACATCTATTGCTAAACAGAATACTGACGGTACCATAGCAGCATGAATACGACAAATTCCACTGCCAACGCAAATCCCGCCACGCCGCAAGCCAGGGTGCTGGTGGTCGATGACGACCTGCGCCTGCGCGACTTGTTGCGCCGTTACCTGACGGAACAGGGTTTTCACGTCGTCACCGCGGAAAATGCCCAGGCCATGAACAAGCTGTGGCTGCGCGAGCGCTACGACATGCTGATCCTCGACCTCATGCTGCCCGGCGAAGATGGCCTTTCCATCTGCCGGCGCCTGCGCGGCGCCGGCGACCAGACGCCGATCATCATGTTAACGGCCAAAAGCGAGGACGTCGACCGCATCGTCGGCCTTGAAATGGGCGCCGACGACTACCTTCCCAAGCCTTTCAACCCGCGCGAACTGGTGGCCCGCATCAATGCCGTCCTGCGCCGCAAGGGCTCGGAAGAAGCGCCGGGTGCGCCCTCGGAAAAACCGCAGGTCTTCGAGTTCGGCGATTTCGTGCTCGACCTGGGCACGCGCACCCTCAAGAAGAATGGCGCATCCGTATCCCTGACGACGGGAGAATTTTCGGTGCTGAAGGTATTCGCCCGCCATGCACGCCAGCCGCTCTCGCGCGAAAAACTGATGGAACTGGCGCGCGGCCGCGAGTACGAGGTATTCGACCGCAGCCTGGATGTGCAGATCTCGCGCCTGCGCAAGCTGATCGAACCGGACCCCTCCAATCCGCTGTACATCCAGACGGTCTGGGGGCTGGGCTATGTGTTCATTCCCGAAGGCCAGCCGCGCTAGACCATAATGTCCCTGCTTGCCAAGCGACTGTCCTGGCTGAAAAGCGGCCTGTTCTGGCGCACCTTCATCCTGCTTGCACTGCTGATCACGGTCAGCATGGCCGCCTGGGTATGGGGCGTGCGCTCGGTCGAGCGTGCTCCTCGCGCGCGCCAGATCGCCGCACAAGTGGTTTCCATCGTCACCATTACGCGCGCGGCCCTGGCACACTCGGCCCCTGAGCTGCGGCGCGAACTGCTGTTCGACCTGGCCAGCAATGAAGGCATCCGCGTCTATCCGCTGGAAGACAGCGATATTGTCGAGCCCTTGAGCGGCGGCAGCCTTGCGCCCCTGGTGCAGGAACAGGTGCGCGCCAAGTTCGGCCCGACCACGCGCTTTGCCAGGAGCGTCAATGAGGTGGATGGATTCTGGATCAGCTTTGACATCGCCGGCGACGACTACTGGCTGATGCTCGATCGCGCCCGCATCGACCGTTCCTCCGGCGTGCAATGGCTTGGCTGGGGCACCGTCACTCTCGCGCTGGCACTGGCCGGCGCCCTGTTCATATCCGGCTTCGTCAACCTGCCGCTGGCGCGCCTGACTGCCGCCACGCGTGCGGTTGCCCGTGGCCAGAAGCCTGAAACACTGCCGGAAAAAGGTCCGCGCGAAATCCGCGAAGCCAACCGCAGCTTCAACCAGATGGTCAATGACCTCGACCGCATCGAATCCGACCGCGCCCTGATCCTCGCCGGCATTTCTCACGACTTGCGCACGCCGATCGCGCGCATGCTGCTCGAAGTGGAAATGGCCAGTCTCGACAGCGACGCCCGCGCCGGCATGCAAGCCGACCTCGGGCAAATGGACGCCATCATCGGCCAGTTCCTCGATTACGCCCGGCCGGACGACCCGGCCGCCATGCGCACGACAGACCTGTCGGCGCTGCTGCAGGAAATTGCCCGCGACGCGGCGCGGATGCAAGATGTCGACATCGTGCCGCACATCGACCCGGGCATTTCCGTCAAGTGCCAGCCCATCGACCTCAAACGCGCCGTCAACAACCTGATCGAGAATGCCCGCCGCTACGCCCGCATCGACGAGGCTTCCAGGGTCACCATCGAGCTTGTTTGCAGGCGCGAAAACGGCCAGGCAATCATTGAAGTGGCCGACGACGGCCCGGGCGTTCCGGCACAGGAAATCGAGCGCATGCTGCGTCCCTTCACCCGGCTCGATACGGCGCGCAGCCAGGCCAATGGCGCCGGACTGGGGCTGGCAATTGTCGAGCGCCTGGTCAAGCGGCACCACGGCACGCTCCAGGTCAGCAACCGCGACATCCACGGCTTGTCGGTGCGCATCACGCTGCCGCTGTCAGTGGCTTGAGTCCGCTAATTTTCATGCTGGCCGGCGATGGGCCCATCCTTGAATAACACCTCGCGCAACTGGTGATCGAATTTGCCGTCGCGGCGGCGGATCCACTCCAGCACCATGGCGGCATGCTCCTTTTCCTCGTCGCGGTTATGCTCCAGGATGCGCCGCAATTCCGGGTCGGCGCAGGCATCCATGCGCTGGTTGTACCAGTCCACCGCTTCCAGCTCTTCCATGAGGGAAACGATGGCGCGGTGCATGTCCTTCGTCTCATCCGACAATTGATCGCTTGCTTCGTGAAACCCTTCACTGGCCATGCTTGCTCCTTGCTTGAATCGGTCCTGTGCAAAAACGCATCTTTAAGGTTATCTTATGTTACCCATACCGTAAGAAGGCCCCGCTTTGCTCAAAGACTGGGCGTAATTTTTAACATTAACAAGAACCATCCATGCTCAATTTCGACTTCCACAATCCCACTCGCATCCTGTTTGGCAAGGGCCGCATCGCCGACCTCGCCAAGGCCGTGCCGGCAACGGCGCGTGTGCTGATTCTTTACGGGGGCGGCAGCGTCAGGAGCAATGGCGTGCTCGCGCAGGTGCAGGCTGCCCTGCAAGGCCGTGTGGTGCAGGAATTTGGCGGCATCGAACCCAACCCGACCTATGAGACCCTGATGCAGGCAGTCGAACAGGTACGCCGCGAAAAGCTGGATTTCCTGCTGGCCGTCGGCGGCGGCTCGGTCATCGATGGTACCAAGTTCGTCGCCGCTGCCGTCAATTTTGAAGACGATCCCTGGAAAATCATGGAAAAAAGGGGTGGCAACGTCATCAGCGCCCTGCCCTTCGGCAGCGTGCTGACCTTGCCGGCGACCGGCTCGGAAATGAACAATGGCGGCGTCATCACGCGCAAGGCGCTGAAGGCGAAGATGCCTTTTTCCAGCAAATACGTGTTTCCGCAGTTTTCCGTGCTCGACCCCACCACCACCTTTACCCTGCCGCCACGGCAAGTCGGCAATGGCGTGGTCGATGCGTTTGTGCATGTCATGGAACAATACCTGACCTATCCAGCCAATGCGCCGTTGCAAGACCGCTTTGCCGAAGGCCTTTTGCAAACCCTGATCGAGGAAGGCCCGAAGGCGCTGGCAGAACCCCTGGACTATGACGTACGTGCAAACATCATGTGGTGTGCGACGCTGGCCCTGAACGGGCTGGTCGGCGCGGGCGTCCCGCAAGACTGGGCGACCCACATGGTCGGGCACGAACTCACGGCCCTGCATGGCCTCGACCATGCCCAGACCCTCGCCATCATCCTGCCGAGCATGCTGGCAGTACGCAAGGAAGCCAAGCGCGCCAAGTTGCTGCAATACGCCAGCCGCATCTGGAACATTAGCGAAGGCGACGACAACCAGCGCATCGAAGCCGCCATCGGCAAAACCCGCACCTTCTTCGAACACATGGGCGTCAAGACGCGCCTGTCCGACTATGGCCTGAATGCAACCCATATCGATCCGCTCCTGGCGCAGCTCGAAGCGCACCGCATGGTTACTCTGGGCGAACATCGCGATGTCACGGTGGCGATCAGCCGGGAAGTGCTCGAAGCAAGCCTCTAGGCAGCCATGGTGCGGGGTTTGCGGCAGGTTTGTGCCGAACGAAAGTGCGGCACATCAGTCCAATTGTGACAACATTTTCATCGGGACAGAACCATGCAAACCACTTGGATACTGGCTGCCGACAGCAGCCGCGTGCGCATTTTTCAGGAACTGGACGTGGAACACCACCTCCAGGAAGTGCAGGACTTCGCCAACCCCGCCGGCCACGCGCAAGACAAGGAAATCCTGACCGGCAAGCCGGAACGGCGCAACCTGTCCAAGGGAGCGCTCGGCGGCACGCACGATGGGCAAGCTGAAACCTTGCCGGTGGAGCATGAAAACGCCGTGTTTTCCAAAGAAATCGGCGACTACCTCGAACAGGCCCGCAACGAGCATCGCTTCGATCGCCTGTGCGTCATCTCCGCCCCCAAGTTCCTGGGCCTGCTGCGCCAGAACCTCAGCAAGGAATCGCAAAAACTTGTTGCACAAGAGATCGACAAGAATATCGCGTCCTGGGACAAAACCGACATCGAGCGATTCGTGCAGGACTGGCGGCACTGACACCGCCAAGCCAACTGTTCGAAATGCAGCACGGCAGCGCAAGAAATGCGCTGCCGTGCTGCGTTTTCAACAGCGTACTTTACAGTCCTTGCTGGCTGGCCAACCTAGGCATCTTGAATCCATTCAAGAAAAAATAATTTAAAAAATCTTGTCTCAGGATTCAACCAAATCATTTCTTCGCGCGTTAGTAGGAGTAATGCAATTTGCAACCGGAAGGCAACCAACCCGGGGGGGCCCGTGCCGGATTGCATGCGAGCTTTAATTTGGAGGAAGAGTCATGACTAAACTGCCCCATGTTTCATTCAAGCGCTGGAAACAGGAACTTGAACGTTATTATCCCAAGCTCAGTATTCATACCGACCGCTACGGCGCGGTTGCGCTCGACATGAGCAATCCATTGCCTGGACGCGTAGGCCAGTGGATCCGCGAAATCGGCGGATCGTTTGACAAGCCAAAAGCGTGTAATTAAAGACAACTTTTGATTTTCCCTTGCTGGCTAGCAACTCCAGCAAGGGCTATCTCCCCAAACGCCTTTCAGGCACAGGCGTAGGCTGGAAGATCCGTTTCGATTCGTGCCCCGGAATGTTGTACCTGCATCGCATTTTGCAACGATGCGATTGAATTGCCGGCACGATACTGAAAACTGACACGCACTTCATCGCCCGCCCACACCCGCAGCGGCTTCGCCAGTGGCAAGACCATGTAATGGTTAAGCCAATCGATTGTTGTCGATTCTTCAATCAAAACTGTCAGAATGTTTTTTGTGATGAACCGCAACGCATTCAAGGTGCCACTTCCCTCCATCCGAAAGCTGCCTTCCCAGCGAATCAAGGTATCGGTTGGCTGACTAAAATCCAGGATGCTGTAGACCGACGGCAACGCCATGTCGACGGTGCCAGGATGGAGCGTATGCGCCTGAAACTGCACGATTGGCGCGCAATAGCCCTCAAAATTATAGTCTTGCTGCAGGGGTTGCACCGCCATGACAACCGCTTCCGGAATAAACAGGGGCAATGGTCCGCCGAAGCGTTGCAGGTAGCGCTGCTTGAAAGCCTCGATCACTTCGACCTGTTTCTCGCGCAACATGGCAACGTGAATCATTTCGCAAATGACGACATCGACCGGTTCCGGCGGCAGGTACTCGAAGGCGTCGGCCTGCACCACTTCGACCTTGTGGCCATGAGGGTTCAGCGCGAGAAAGCGGCGCGCTTCCTTGACCAGGTCCGGATTGTATTCAACGCACCAAACCTTGCTGGCATTGGCTGCGGCAAACCAGGACAGTACGCCGGTACCGCCGCCAAGCTCGAGCACTTTCGCTCCCGGGCGCACGGCATGGCTGATCGCAGCCTTGAAGTTCTTCATCCGGTTATCATCCATGAGCATGTTATGGTGATAATGGACAGGAATGAATTGACCCAGATAACAGCTCTCGACTTCACGTTCGTTCAGCATGGACGGCTCCCCCTCGTATAAGATTGGCTCGCCGATTACCAATCCGCGAGACTGGATCCCATTATGGAGATTCTCCGGCCGGACAAAGCAGCAAGCTGCTAGGGTTTTCCCTGCCAGTTCTGCCGTGACACCGCAAACGCGGTCAAATCATATTGTTACCTCTTGGCGCCAAACACAAGGGCAGAAGCGGGGGCATTCTCGCGGCATGACTAGCGAAAGACTGCCGTTCCACATCGCGCAATTGCCGCTAAAATTGTTGCATCATAAATGTACAGTGCAGCAACCAGAGCGCCCAGCGAACCCGCCACGACGAAACATGCTTTCGCAACTCTGCGCTGCGCTTTTTCCGCATCCTTACTTTCGTCTACCAGGCGCCTGATGCGCGTTAATGCCGAAAAGCTGACAAGTTTATTGACGTGTGCTTGCCTCAGTGCGTTTTCTTCTGATGATGGCTCGTCCATATCGAATCCATGTTTAACAGCCAGGCGAACTGGCGATGCATGCGTGGGAATTGCAGAAAAATGGCAAGTCTTCTGGCCATTTGCAAGCGGGCAGGCTAGCGATGCTTGAGCGAGTTTATGACAATAATTGCCCAAAGACCAAGGACCGCCAAGAAATTGATTGTAAAAACAATGCCCCGCAGGCGAACATCGGCGGTCAGTATTTGAATGGCGCTATGTATCACCCGCCCGATCACAAAGATCCATGCCAGCAGGAGCGCGATGTCGTGCGTCGGCGTCTGAATCAGTATCAGGCAGGCGGCATAGAAAAAAAGCGGCCACTCAAACTGGTTTGAGAGATTCGCGCTGATGCGACGCTCAATGTGTACAAAAGGATTGCTGCCATCGGCAAGACGGCCGACACCCCAGATCGCAGGCGCTCGAGCTACAGTAAGCAGCACGTATAAAAAGGCAGCGAGGGTCACGTGTGCTGCCATGGCATAAATTAGTGGATGCGACATGAATGCCCTGATGGTAATAACCAGTTATAAATCAATTCCATCAACGTCTCCTTTGAGTGGTTTGCTCAACGCTCTTAAGCAAAGAGAAATCAGTCTAAATGGAAAATCAATAACGATATCCAAATAGTCGAAGAATGACGAAGACTCCTCGCCAGATTCATTTTTTGGCTTAGCGTAGTGCGCCAATGCAAAGGAGCCAATTGAGCCGATCAAAACAACTAAATCAAAGCCTGAAATAACAAGATCCACCAGTAAGTAAAAGCCGAGGCAGAGCAGAAACACTGCAATCAAATACCTTATCGAGTCGACCATTTTCTTCGTCTCATGAAGCGGATGTCAAAGGAATATCGATAGCGCCGCGCGAAGAGGCACGAGACACCTGCCGCGAAGCGGCATGTCTTTGGCGCGTGTCCGGGTTCAGCAACGAGTTGGGTGGCGTGTTTAACCCGCATGTTTTTGGACGTTGTAGGTTGCGGTGAAATCCGGATCAACCACCACTTCTCCGGTTGATCGAAGCTTATATTCCCCTGCTGCCGCACGATAGATTGAACGGGTATCAGGTGGAAGTGTAAATTCCTCCCCTAAGCGACTTCCCTCAAGTTCAAGAACAATTCCTTCATCCGTGCTGGCACTTAGTACCCTTCCATAAAACTGCTCTTGTTCGATGAAAGTGCCGTCAGCAGAAAAATAACTTGCTCCAACAAGCAAAATCTTTCCGACTAGGTCAGAGGCAATCGCCGTGTCCCAGATTTCCCGATGGTCGATCTCTTGACTCACTAAGCCTCCCAACGCCGAGCTAACAGGCGCGCGACATATGCCGCGAAGCGGCAAGCTTTTGTCGCGCGTCCGGGTTCAGCAACGAGTTAAGCAAATTTCGTTTCATTACACTGCCCACCTTGCTGCTAAGTTGTGAAGGGGAATGAGAAGCACGGCAATTGTCACGACTACGCCTACCAACCACGCGGAAGCCACTTGGTTCTGACGCGGCCCCTTGATACCCAAAACTAAGGCAGTAATGCCTGAGATGCCAAGTAGGCCAAGCAAAGCCCACCCAAGAATAAACTCAATTATGTCGGCAAGACCATATGGATCGCCTGGAGCAATGTACATACGCGAATAAAACACAGCACGAAACAAGAGGCCCAACGAAAAAAACGCCAAACAGGCCCCGATAAGTACACGTGAAATATTTACTCCACTGACCGTCATGGTTTTATAGGCTTAACGTCGAGGTGAGCGGGGAGCCGCCACCAGCTTAAAATAGTAAAAAGTCTTCATCGGCGACTCCGTTCGACCGTTTAGTTGGGCGTTTTACCCATCCACATTTGAATAAAATCTTCACGTTGCTTCTGAAGTGATGTCAACTCAGACCGCACGAAATCTACGGGAAGATGCGCGAGAGAAAAATCCAATTGATCATACGTTGGATCAACCAACAAAAACCAATCTATTCGAAAGTAAGTGAATTTTTTAGTGCATCTATCTTCTTTAAAAATAGAAAGTTCACAGATAAAACCGCCCCAAGTTTCACGGTGCTTAATGACAAGAGACTCATCGAAGAGCTTCCATTTTTCAACGCCGATAGAAATCCAAGCCTCTTCATTTGCAACGTAACTAGCAACGAGTACTGATCCTTCTCTAGGCGAACGAAGTAACTGTGCCATCCCCGAAAAATTACTACAATCTTTACGAGGGGAGGATAGTTTTACTCGAGAGAAGTGACCGGAATTTGGATCAAAGTCGAAATAACGGTCGTCGGATGTGTAGTCAGCTAGCTTCATTTTGGTTTGACGCACAACGCCGCGTTAACCAGCACGCGCCCTTTGCCGCGAAGCGGCAAGCTCTTGGGCGCGTGTCTGCGTTGAATAACAAGTTATACCAATTTTATTGCGTTAGAGCCGGAGGAAGCTGTATATGATGCTCAATTCCATTACGACCAATTTGATTAATTTGATCATTCAAGTCAGGGAATTGAGTAATGAAAAAATTCGTAATGGCATCAATAGTCTCAAAGCGAAAATTCACCAATGCCACCATATCATTTGCGAAAAAACCTGATTTGTACTCCGATTTGCTGAAATTTATGTAAAACCAAAGGTCACCTGAGCTTTGTGGCGGTGCCCGGAAAAATTTCTTTTCATTCGCAAAAGATATATTAAAACCTTGCCCTGATTTGTACACTTTCTCTGAAGTATCTCGAGCCAATCTGATACTTGCCGAATTTATGCTTACGTCTGCATGATAGATTCCGTTGTTCTTGAGTGAACAACTCACTCTCCACACCCATGGGTCAATATTTGAACCAGAGCAGTTGGCATTGATATTTGGGGTTAACGCTAATATTTGTTTGTGCGCGTCAATTGAAGCCTTTTTGAAATCAAGCTCCGTCTTTTGACTTTCAAGATTTAGCTTCTTTTTCTCTATCTCAATTTTTGGACTTTCAATGCCTTTATAGGTAATCCAGTATTGGGTGCCAATTGACGCCGCTGCACCAAAAATAGCCCCTACCATGGAGGCAATAATTGTCGGCGTCCAGATCGCTTTTGTAGACGTTGGCGTTGGCGTTGGCGTTGGCGTTGGCGTTGGCGTTGGCGTTGGCGTTGGCGTTGGCGTTGGCGCCGGCGCCGGCGCCGGCGTAAGTGTAGGCGCAGATGTAGTTGCTGGGGCTGGGGCAAGCGTGGTCGAGGACAATGGAATTTCCAATTTTTAGTTTATGGAATGGATTTTGAAGGTATAACGCCGAGCTAACAGGCCGCAACCCCGCCGCGAAGCGGCAGCCTTTGGTTGCGAGTCCGGGTTGAGCGACGAGTTAAATCTATTCACGCTTTGCATTTCACGCCAATGACTGTGTTGTACTGCCCCTCTGGCCATGACGTAGAACGCCAACGGTATGTGCCAGGTCCAATGAATCGAAGCTCCCATTCGGCCATTGCGGGTGGCAGATCACCAATATCCTTTCCATAGCTAATCACCAGCACGTTCGCTTCTGCTTTTAGGATAGATGCGGAGTACTGTGTAACTTCCTTTCCAGTACCAACTTTCCACTTTCTATCCAGCATAAAATTTAAAGACTTTTTATCATTACTGGCTTCAAAACGATGATGCAAGTTATCAGGGCGGCAGCCGAATTTATTGTCCGTGCTTTCAGCCCATTGTCCTTGGAGCAGTGCCCAATCAAAGTTTTGAGCGATCGTCGTCTGTGTCACGCACAGCAGCGCCAAAGCGAATAAAAAATTTCGTCCCATATTAGTAACGTTCATATTAGATTTAACGCCGCGTTAACCAGAACGCACCCTGTGCCGCGAAGCGGCAAGTTTTCGGGTACGTGTCTGGGTTGAACAACGAGTTAGCTTTTGTTCCCACTTGCAGCGAATGCTTCCTCAAAGCTCTTACCCTCGCTGATTTCTTTCAACAATTCGTAAAATTGACTTTGCGAATGTCCAAGCCTCCATGATCGCACCACTTCCTTGGACCAAGCGTAGTTGAACGTGACAGCGTCACCGCCTCCAGAATTAAACTGTGCTTGCCACCATAACTTTTCTTTGTTTGTGGGCGCGTTGCCCTTGAAATTTTCAAAGTCAAATGGCTTTCGGTAGTCGACTTGCATAGCAACGCCTTCTTCAAACCATGCTGGAATTTGCGTCATTCTTTTCCAGTAGCCTATCCGATGAAAAAGCTCGGCGTGCACCAATTCATGGGCGATTACATCGACATTGCGGCCTTGCGGGCCAACTACAACGTATGCCCCCCAAGGTTGGAAGTGGGAACTTCCAAATCCATTTCCATAACGCAGCATCTTGTCCGAATGACCGCCAATAATAATTGGCTGCGCAGAATATTCACCATACGCGTTTGAGATACGGCTTCTGGCCTCTTTATACGAACTAAGGAAATCGTCCTTATCGCCGGGTGGGCCACCAGGCTCAAGATAAATTCCAGGCGCAATCTCTCTAAAGTCCGAGAAGCGGATTAGTACTGACGCCAGCGCTTCTCGGCTTGTGACCACCGTGATGGTCAGCCAAGTAAACACTAAACCAAAAAATACAGCCGATATTTTTATCGAATTTTTTTTCGGGTGCATGGCCAATTCCAAGAAAGCTAACGCCACGCTAACAGGCACACAACATGTGCCGCGGAGCGGCAAGCTCTATGTTGTGTGTCCGGGTTGAGCAACGAGTTAGCTTTCATTTCGCCGCCTCGATCCGTAAATTCTTTTGATTGGCATTCCGAAGCACATATCGGTGAGCGCCAAGTGAAAATGTAAATGACGATGGTGACAGCCACTTTCCAAAGCGAAAGCCATTCTGATCCTTTGCCGCCGACCAATCAGTAAGATCGCCAAGGTTAAGCTCCGTTGCATTGACAACCGTTGTGCAACACCCCTCGTCACCATAAGTGAGAGTTTCAACTCTCAGGATAGGCGCATCGTAAGCTAATTCTGGCGACACAAGTACTACGCGAAGAAACTTACCGCGAACTTCCTCATCGCTAAAACCGTAAGCTTTTCCAACCGTTACGAATTCGATCCTGGGATATGCGGGTGACTCAACATCCGCATTTATCACGACCGCTTGTATCGGCCTACCAAATGCAAGCGCCGGTGTGAGGCACACCATGACTAGGAAAATTAGAATCTCGCGCATCATATTCATTGAAAGCTAACGCCGAGCTAACCAGCCCGCAACGTAGCCGCGAAGCGGCAGCTCTTGTTGCGAGTCTGGGTTGAGCGACGAGTTAAATATTTTTCCACCATATAGCCAGCTTCAAATTTTCAATTAATCACGCCAAATCTTTTCGACGAGGTCGCTTGTTTCAAGTGGACGTCCCGCACGCTGAGCGGCCGCCTGCCATTCAGATGGTGAGGGCGCCGTTTTAGCCGGCTCGGACCCACCCCATAATCCAAGCTTAATAGCGAAAACCACAGGCCCTTCGCGCACCGTCACAGGTTGAACCTTACGAATCTTTGCAACAACAGATTCTGAAACAGCGGCCGGAAGCTTCGGTTCAAAATCGAGCCATACGTTTGACTTCTGGCCTGGACGAACTGCAACAACAACGAATCCACTACTAATTGGTTTCATTTCGCTCTGTGCTATCGATCCACCAATTTCTCCCTCAATTGCTCGAATGTAGTTGGCTAACGCATCCACACTCGGGACACGCTTCTGTAGAACGAAATCCGGTTGAAGAAGTACGATACCAAACTTCCGTATCGGCTCTTGCGCGTATGCACAAAATGCACTTGTTACGAGAACTAGCAATAGGAGTATGCGAGTCATATTTGTATATTTAACGCCGAGCTAAAGGGCGGCACGGCTTTCGCCGTCCCGGTTGAGCGACGAGTTAGCTTTGCAGCGCATATAAATTGGCACGTCTTTTCGGATGACTTGAGATAGCGTTGCTGTTTTCCAGGTTCGCGCCGGGCCTTGACCAATCAAAAGCTCAGTTATTTCTATCTGCGCTTTCCCCGTCAAGCCGCAAAATTTTGTGTTATCTAATCTCTTAACTGCATCGTTTAAATTTAGCTGCTCCAATGCCTGTTCTTCGTTTGAAAATCCAATAAACCATTGCGAATTATTAGGGCGAAAATTTAGCTCCCCATCCTCATCAATAACGTACCTACCATTTATTCGAGTTCGCCCTTCGTATATCTTTTCTCCGTCGACTTCGCCAACAAACTTCATCTTGGCCGTAACATCGACCGCCCAAGCTGAACCGCAAAATAGGGCCGCGACAAAAATCACAAAGTTCAAGTTCATATGCAAGCTAACGCTTCATTGATGGGCCGGCGCCGCCGACCGTTCCGATACCGACTTGGCTTGCATTCCCGTTGAACTCTTTAACGCTATCATCGACGGTCCCGCTCCAATGAAATGTTATACCTAGGACAGGACTCAGCGTCCCGTCCACCAAGCTGCTTGCCAAACCTGCCTACCGCCAAACTGCCACTGGTTCAGGAGGCCCGCAACGTGCTCACTGCATCTCCTGCCAAAAACCGATAGCCTCGTATCGCTGCCAAGGCCGCAGGTCAGTAAAACCACGGCAGGATGGAGCTCGTCAAAACCGCAGGGCGAAAATTCCACAGCTAGACTTGCCTGCCAAGACAACCGCACGTGGCACACTGTCCGGGCCGCCGCAACGGGCTTAATCTTTAAAAACCAATTCCACTTCAAACCGAACGTGTCACTGATGCACCGATGACCGTAACTTGGTATTCAATCGGTATAACGCCGAGCTAACAGGCCCACAACAGGCGCCGCGAAGCGGCAACTTGTTGTTGTGGGTCCCGGTTGAGCGACGAGTTATGGGGCTTAATTTCTTCCAAAATCACTTCTATTCTTTTCTCAGAACGTTTGCTTCCAGGCGCAAATGCAGTCGGCGATTTAATTAGAGCGACCAGACCAGCCAATTCTCTTTGGGACATCTCTGTAATAGCCTTCCCATAATATTTCCGTGCCGCCTCTGGCAAACCTTTGTCGCAGCCGAGCAGCGCACAATTTGCCCATATCCCGAATATTTCTCGCTCGTCAAAATGAATATAGCTCACAAGCATCCAAAGCCATTCATTGATATGTCTTCTAACAGCTGGCACATTATTTCGAGATAAGACGGACCAGTACGCATCGCGTATTGCTCCTATGCGAATTCCCTTTTCTCCTTCAGCCGCTATAGCAAGCGGGTAAAGAGCTTCTTTTACGGGACGAACAATTTCTTGTCCGTACTTCGCTTGCGCCTTTAGCTCATTTAAATGTGGCAGGAAGAAAGCCACATACCAAGTTAGTAAGGCAATTATAGGAGTCACCGTAATGACTACTAGAACACCTAATATCCACTTACGCAAACGGATCATGACTCATAACGCCGAGCTAACCGGGCCGCAACACCGCCGCGAAGCGGCAGCCCTAGTTGCGGGTCCGAGTTCAGCGACGAGTTATGTGGTTAATAGCCATATGACGCTTATTTTTTGAGGATCCACATAAGGTGATTATTCTCTATCAAGCGTTTAAATTAATCAGTCTTTATTTCCTGCCCGTTTATCGAAATTGGCTTCGCAAGAAAACTTTGTTCGCACCAAGGCTTACCAATTTCAAACAGTTCTGCCTTAGTCGTAACTATAGGTTCGGACCAGGTCTTTCCACCATCCTCCGAAAATGCTTGATAGACAGCATCAACAATCACAGCATATTCATATCCCTCCAGCTTCCGCTGCAATGGCTGCTCCCAAACTAGGCGCGTATTTTTTGGCGCAAGTAGCGAAATTCCAGAAGTCCGTTTAATTCCTGCGTTCTGCAATTGCTTGCTCTGGGTCGGCGTAAGATCGTTACGCATACTTTGGATTTCTACTTGCAGTTTTTTCCAAGGAAAATCTTCCCGGTAAAACCAAGTCCCATCGTCCTTTAAGTAACTGGCTCCAATTATGGGATGCCCATTCACCAAGCCAAAATGAGAGCACACGCCTTTAAGGGCGTGAAGGTTAGCTTTGCTTGAATAGCGCACTGTCCTTGGAACTTCAATTGGGTCTTTTCCAGGGCGCCAATAAGTTGGTTCCCAATCCTTTCTATTCGACTCTCTTGAGGCATGACGTAACGGCAAAGGAACCAAAGAAAATTCATACGCCGAACGAAGAATGAATTTACTACCGTCGGATAACCCACATTCCAACACGTCATGCCTGGTTACAGCCGCACTAGCATTGCTAATGATGGATAACACACCAAGTAACACTGCTCGTAACGTAATGCTCATGCTATAGGCTCTTCAAATATTCAGGTCAAGGGTTGTACACTGATCCTACCCACAAAAAGTAGACAGTGAATTACGCATATTGCGCATAATAGTCTGCTTCATGTTGTCTTGGGCTTTTGTAGTTGTTGGCAGAATGCCGTCGCACACCATTGTAGAACAGCTCGATATATTCAAAAACGCTGGCATAGGCTTGCTCCTTGTTGCATGGTGGCTCCGCATAGATCGATTCGACCTTCAGACGTGCAAAGAACGCTTCCATGGCGGCATTGTCCCAGCAATTGCCCTTGCGGCTCATACTCGGGCGAATACCGTGGTCATATAGCAACCCCTGATATTCAGACGACCGGTATTGCACCCCTCGATCGGAATGCAGGATCAGTCCAGGCTTCACCTGGCGCCGCGTCACTGCCATGTTAAATGCTTTGCAAATCAGATCAGTGGTCATGGTGGCGTCCAGCGCCCAGCCGATTATCTGACGCGAGAACAAATCCATGATGACCGCCAGATACGCATATCCCTTATCCAGCTTGATGTAGGTGATATCCGACACCCACTTTTCGTTCGGTGCAGCGGCGCTAAAGTCGCGTTTCAGCAAATTGTCACTGACATAATTGATGGCATTGGCCGATGGGAAGAATTTAAAGTTCTTTCCATTGCGTGCCTTGAGACCTGACTCGGCCATCAGCCGGGCAATATGATTGACGCTGCAGGCGATGCCAGACTCCTTAAGTTCCACCGCAATACGCGGCGCTCCATAGCGCTTCTTGAAGCGATCAAAAGTATGAACGACGGCGGCATGGACATGGGCTCGTCGTACAGCCTGCTCGCTCGGCTCGCGATGTAGCCACTTGTAATAGCCAGATCGGCTCACGCCCATCCATCTGCACATCTTGTCCACCGCGTGGTGCTCGCGTTGCTCTTTCATGAAGGCGTACTTCATCGCTTTTGGTTCGAGAAGTACGCAGCCGCTTTTTTTAGGAAATCGCGCTCCTCCTTGAGGTCGGCAATTTCGCGTTTGAGCTTGCGCACCTCTTCGCTTTCCTCCTTCGAATAGTCAACGCCCTGCACGCTGTTGAACTGCTTATCCGACAGGCGCTTGTACTGCTGCCGCCAGTTATAGATCTGACCGGGATGAATACCCAGTTCTCGGGCAACCTCGACCGCAGAAGTGCCTGGATCATCCGAGCGCCGAACTGCCTCGCGCCGAAAGTCCTCGGTATAGTGGTTGTACTTGTTTTTTTGCTGTTTGTTTTTCGTCATAGGGACACCTCACTGGCTTATTTTATGAGATGTCTACTTTTCATGGGTAGGACGGACACATAACGCCACGCTAACAGGCACACAACATGTGCCGCGAAGCGGCAGCTCTATGTTGTGTGTCCGGGTTGAGCAACGAGTTGGGTGTCATTTCGCGTCATCGCTAGGTGTAACAATGATCGTGGCAGGGAAACCTTCTGCCTTTAAGACTCCAGTTTCACAGATTAGATGAAATTCACGAAGCCCATCTTTACGAAGGAGCGCATACCCTCCCGTCACAGCCTCCACAACACGCCCTCGGTTACGCCCACCCCGCGTAGGTAACTGAGCATCGCAGTTTGGACATAAATAGCGCAAATTTTCGGGGCGATTGTCTAGATTATTTCCATTCACATGATCGAGTATCACAGGAAGTGGAATGCTGTTCCACTCAAGTGCATGCAAATTAAAATGGCAATCAGGCATATCACACCGTGGTGGAATCCCCTGTTCCTTACGCCACTTGGCATAATAATTCCGCACAGTTGTACGAGTCGCCGGTACGGGCGAGTAGCGAAGCACCTGACTAGACGACTTCAGATTCATCTTCTTTTTAGATACTTGTGATGAAGTCATTTTGACACCCAACGTTACGCTAACAGGCACGCAACAGATGCCGCGGAGCGGCAGCCTGTTGTTGCGTGTCCGGGTTGAGCGCAATGTTATACCTTGCTCTGAACGCTGCGCCATACGCTTTTGCTGATATTGCCATGCAGACGACCTTTCAACTTACAAAGGACGGGAACGCCTGCAACATGTACCGAACTGCGCTCCACCTCTGGCCTTGCCCGCCAAGGCAAGTTACTGCGACACTGCAACCGGCCCAAAGGACCGCAACGAGCCCGCACGCCCGGTAACGCTATCGCAAGGCCTTGCTCGCCAAGCCAAGCGCACACTGCGCATAGACGGCCCTCGAAGCGTCAATATTTCACCGACTTGAAACCGACAACAACGTCGCCGGCTCAGAACACGGGCAGCAACCCCATAAAGGACGATGCCCGCCAAGCCTCCAGGCTGCAACCTTACCGTACGGCCATGCCTGTCAATTCATTCGTACATCGCGCGACCACCGAACCAAAGCAACGCGCCGCCACCTCATCAACTGCCTCACCGAAAAACCACACTGCGAATACGCCGCAGGATCTCGCCATCTATTCGGTATAACGCCGAACTGACCGGCATGCAGCAGGTGCCGCGAAGCGGCGAGCTCTATGCTGCATGTCCGGGTTGAGTGACGAGTTAAATGGCACGTTAACCGCAATCTAAAATTATTTTTCCATCAAATTTATTAATGCACATATATTCCCCTTTTCTTCTGAACGAATAGGAGGTGGGGCATAAAAATGAACTTGTTTTTAAAGTTCCGATTTCTGCCTCAGTTAGGTTGGATCTTATGAACCTATGAAGCTCAAATGATGTTTGGCAATTTAAGCATGCATGCACGACTATATAAGTAACACTTAATGCTGTAACGGATGACAGAAATAAAGAAATGAATACACCTCCACTTTTCCTGCAGTAGTGGTAGCTGAAGTAACCAATGCAAGCCAAAACAAAAATAGCGGCGACAGTGATCAGCATTCTGTATCCATTTAACGCCGAGCTGACCGGCACGCTTGCGTGCCCGGGTCCAGCGACAAGTTAAATTCATTCGTTGTAAACAACATAGCTACCCTTTACTTTTCCACCTTCGATCTCGGCAACACACTTGCTACTGCGCTCGAACTTGACTGTGACTAGGTCCGCCCCCGCAAACACGGCTAGTTTTTCCTTATTGGCGTTCGCCATTATTATTACATCCTGTACTCCTTGACCCTTTTCTACTTTCGAACAGAACGAGATGGCTTTGCGATGAAGGCTATTCAGCTGTTGATACTTCAATCCTTGGAACAAAATAAAAAGAAGAACTGTTGCTATACCTATGGTGAGCAAAACTTTCTTGAATCTCGTGGTCGACACATTCATTGAAATTTAACGCCGAACTAACAGGCGCCGCATAGCGGCGTCCGGGTTGAGTGACGAGTTAAAACTTTTATTCGCCACCATTTGGTCCCCAGAAAACTGCCCAAGTTGAAAAATCACTGCTGAAACTCTCAAACCTATGTACTGCGCCAGCTGGAACAAATACACAGTCACCGGTGGCAAGATGCGTCCGATTATCTTCGAGTACAAATTCCGAATTTCCCGCTACCACAAAGTACAGCTCATCTTGGTCGTGTGGCGCTTGAGGATCGTGGCCGGCTGGAGCATACAACTCAACTGTCATTGAGCCATGCGAAAGCGCCTGAACAAATCGCTCGCCGCCCGGCCATTTCTCGGACGCTGGCCCAGGAATCTTCTTCAGCAAGTCGGCAAAGCTGGCTTTCATAGTTTTAACTTTAATTAGGTGGAATCACGTGTCCGCATTTTCCAGCAAGTTGCTGCCTAACCCTGGACACCAAAACTGCGAAAACGCAGCATCCACGCGCATTCCAACGATTGGCTGTGTAAAAACACAGTACTAATTAAATACAAAAAACTGACAGCATTAAGTACGGCTGAAACTTGGCGTCCACCTAAACGGGCCAGGCGCCACCTAACCCATTGGGACGAAAGCGTGGAAACGCACTTCCCGCCGATGTTTCAACAAATAACTGTACGCAAAAACAGTACTAATAAAAAACAAAAAACGTCAGATTTCCGAACCACTGGCAATGATCCTAAGACTGAAATCCAGTTGAATTACGACAACGGCACGAACTCAAACGATAAATTAAACGCAACAATTGTTTCAAAATAACCAATTTCTATCTGCACTGCAAGTTTTCTACATTCGGAGGTGCAGCCCGTTGTTTAATTCTGACTTCAGGCAAAACTTATAAAAAAAGCGCGCTGTCCAGGCAGCCCTGGACAGCGCGCTTTCCATGGTGAGTGAAGCTTCGGTTTATTCTGGTCTGTAAATCAATGCAACCGCTTCTGCCGCGATGCCTTCCTCGCGCCCGAGATATCCCAATTTCTCATTGGTCTTGGCCTTGATATTCACTTGGGCCGGCAATACGCCCAGTTCCTCAGCCACATGCACGATCATTTGCGGAATATGCGGTGCCATCTTCGGCGCCTGCGCAATGATGGTGGCGTCGATGTTGCCAATGACATAGCCGGTCGCCCGCACGCGATGGCAGGCCTCGTGCAGCAGCACGCGCGAATCGGCGCCGGAAAATGCCGGGTCGGTATCCGGAAAATGACGGCCGATATCGCCCAGGCCGGCTGCGCCCAGGATGGCATCCGTGATGGCATGCAGCAGCACGTCGGCATCGGAATGTCCTAGCAGCCCTGTCTTGTGCGGGATAGTGACGCCGCCGATGATCAGCTTGCGTCCTTCAACCAGCGC